>NZ_VMNX01000275.1 GCF_009377235.1 Streptomyces acidicola | reverse complement strand
CCCCGACCCCGGCCGCGTGCCCTCGCCGTCGCCGTCCCGGCCCGCCTTCCAACCCGTCACGATCCGTACGGCGCGGGATGCCGTGACGGCGGCCGCGCTCTACCTCCGGTGGCTCGGGTACCGGGACGTGCGCCGGGCGGACCAGCGGCCGCCCTCGGGGATCGGGCTGGCCGCGCGGGGCGTGCTCGCCCAGGTGGACCCGACGGTCCGCCCCGCCTCACTGCGTGACGTCGAGTGTCTGTGGCTGACGGCCATGACGGAGTCGGCTGTCTGCCTGTACTTCTCGCTCGCAGGGTTCGCGCCCGAGGCGCGCGGCCGTGCCGACAGTCTCGGTGTCCCGCTCTTCGTCCTCGACCTCACGGGGACGCCCCGGCCGGTGAACGGTCCCGCGCGTGAGCTGATCGCGACCGGCGCCTGAGCTCCTGTCAGGGGCCCGCTACTCCGCCCGCCCCGCGTACCTCTCCCGCAGCTCGACCTTCCGTACCTTCCCCGACACCGTCATCGGAAAGGCCCCCAGCACCTCCAGCCGGCTCGGGATCTTGTAGTGGGCCAACTGGTCGTCGCAGAAGGCCCGGAGCTCCTCCAGGGTCAGCGGGTCGGCCGGGTCGCGCGGGATCACGCAGGCGAGCACCTCCTCGCCGTACCGCTCGTGCGGCACGCCCACCACCTGTACGTCGGCGATCTTCGGGTGGGCGTACAGGAACTCCTCGATCTCGCGCGGGTAGACGTTCTCCCCGCCCCGGATGATCATGTCCTTGATGCGGCCGACGATCTCGACGTACCCGTCCTCTCGCATCACGGCCAGGTCCCCCGTGTGCATCCAGCGCCCCGGGTCGACGGCCTCCGCGGTCTTCTCGGGCTCGTCCCAGTAGCCGAGCATCACGCTGTAGCCGCGGGTGCACAGCTCGCCCGCGGTGCCGCGCGGCTGGGTCACGCCGCTCACCGGGTCGATGACCTTCACCTCGATGTGCGGCAGGACCCGGCCGACCGTGCCGGTGCGGTGTTCGAGGTCGTCGTCCATGCGTGTCTGGAGCGAGACCGGCGAGGTCTCCGTCATGCCGTAGCAGATGGAGACCTGCTCCATGTGCATCTCGGTGACCACCCGCTTCATCACCTCCACCGGGCAGGGCGAGCCCGCCATGATGCCGGTCCTCAGCGACGACAGGTCGTACGCCGTGAAGTCGGGGAGGCCCAGTTCCGCGATGAACATCGTCGGGACGCCGTACAGCGACGTGCACCGTTCCCGCCGCACCGCGTTCAGGGTGGCCGCCGGGTCGAAGGACGGCGCCGGGATGACGATGCAGGCCCCCTGGGATGTGGCCCCCAGGTTTCCCATGACCATGCCGAAGCAGTGGTAGAAGGGCACGGGAAGGCACACGCGGTCCTGCTCGGTGTAGCCGATCGTACGGCCCACCCAGTAGCCGTTGTTGAGGATGTTGTGGTGGGAGAGGGTGGCGCCCTTCGGGAAGCCCGTCGTGCCCGACGTGTACTGGATGTTGACCGGGTCGTCGCAGCTCAACCCGGCGGCGATGGACGTCAGTCGCTCGGGCGGGACCGATGCCGCGGCCGCCGTCAGCCGCTCCCACGACGGGTCGCCGATGTAGACCGTCTCGCGCAGCTGCGGGCACTTCTCGCGGACCCGGTCGACCAGCGCCCGGTAGTCGCTGTCCTTGTGCACGAGCGAGGCGACGAGCAGGGAGATCCCGGCCTGTTTGAGGACGTACTCCAGCTCGTGGGCGCGGTAGGCGGGGTTGATGTTCACCATGATCGCGCCGATGCGCGCGGTGGCGTACTGGACCAGGACCCACTCGGGGCAGTTGACCGCCCAGATGCCGACCCGGTCGCCCTTGCGGACCCCCTTCGCGAGCAGCCCGCGCGCCACCTCGTCGACGGCGGCACCGAACTCGGCATACGTCCAGCGGCGTCCCGACGGTACGTCGACGAGTGCGTCGCGGTCGGGGTACGCGGCGATCGCACGGTCGAGGTTGGCGCCGACGGTGTCGCCGAGGAGGGGAGTCTCGCTCGTGCCGTGCGTGTAACTCAGGCCGACCGTCGGGGAGTCGGTGCCCCGGGAGCCGCTCACCGGAAGTCCTCCTCGCGGTACTCGGCGTCCGAGCCCGCGGCCGTGGCCTCGCGCAGCTCGATACGGCGGATCTTGCCCGACACGGTCTTCGGGAGCGGCGCGAACTCCAGACGGCGGACGCGCTTGTAGGGCGCGAGGCTCTCGCGTGAGTGCTCGAAGAGGACCTTGGCGGTGTCCGGGCCCGGCTCCCAGCCTTCGGCGGTCACGATGTACGCCTTCGGCACCGCCAGCCGCAGCTCGTCCGGTGCGGGCACCACCGCCGCCTCCGCCACGGCTTCGTGCTCCAGCAGTACGCTCTCCAGCTCGAAGGGCGAGATCTTGTAGTCGGAGGCCTTGAACACGTCGTCGGCGCGGCCCACGTACGTGATGTAGCCGTCGGCGTCCCGGGCGCCGATGTCGCCGGTGCGGTAGTAGCCGCCGGCCATCGACTCGGCCGTACGGTCCGGGTCGCCGTGGTAGCCGGTCATCACCCCCACGGGCCGGTCGTGCAGATCGAGCGCGATCTCGCCCTCGTCGGCGTCCGGCGCCCCCGAGACCGGGTCGAGGAGTACGACCTTGAAGCCCGGGCTGGGCCGCCCCATCGAGCCGGCCCTCAGCTCCTGACCGGGGCTGTTGGAGACCTGCACGGCCGTCTCCGTCTGCCCGAAGCCGTCCCGGACGGTCACGCCCCAGGCGCGGCGCACCTGCTCGATGACCTCCGGGTTGAGGGGTTCGCCGGCGGCGACGGCCTCGCGCGGCGGGGTGCGCAGCTCGGTGAGATCGGCCTGGATGAGCATGCGCCACACGGTGGGCGGAGCGCAGAAGGTGGTGACGCCCGCGCGGTCCATCTCCGCCATCAGCCGGGTCGCGTCGAAGCGCGTGTAGTTGTGGATGAAGACGGTCGCCTCGGCGTTCCAGGGGGCGAAGAGGTTGGACCAGGCGTGCTTGGCCCAGCCGGGCGAGGAGATGTTCAGGTGGACGTCGCCGGGCTTGAGGCCGATCCAGTACATGGTCGCCAGGTGGCCGACGGGGTACGACACATGGGTGTGCTCCACGAGCTTCGGGTGGGCGGTGGTGCCCGAGGTGAAGTAGAGCATCAGCGGGTCGCCGGCGTTGGTGGGGCCGAGAGGTGCGAAGTCCTGCGACGCGTCGTACGCCTCCTCGTAGGGCTGCCAGCCGTCCGGCGCTCCGCCCACCGCGATCCGGGTGTAGCGGCCGGGCACCTCGTCGAACTTGCCGGTGTCCTCGGAGCGGACGACGACGTGCCGTACGCGGCCGCGCTCGACCCGGTCCGCGAGGTCGGCGGTGCCGAGCAGGGGTGTCGCGGGGATGACGACGGCGCCCAGCTTCATCGCGGCCAGGGCGGTCTCCCACAGCTCCACCTGGTTGCCGAGCATGACGAGGACGCGGTGGTCGGGGCGTACGCCGCGGGCGCGCAGCCAGTTGGCGGTGCGGGCGGAGCGCTGGGACATCTCGGCGAAGGAGACACGGGTCTCGGAGCCGTCCTCCTCGACGATGTGCAGGGCCGTGCGGTCGTTCCCGCGTGCGATCACGTCGAACCAGTCGAGCGCCCAGTTGAAGTAGTCGGGGCGGGGCCAGACGAAGTCCCGGTAGGCCGTGGTGTAGTCCTCACGGTGCGCCAGCAGGAAGTCCCGCGCTGCCCGGAACCCGTCCGTGGCGCTCGTCGTCGTCGCCATGTGTCCTCCTCATTGCCGGACGTCGTCTGACATCGTGTAATGCGTGATGCAGATCTCACTACCCCCGAACGGCGCTTTGGAGCCGCCGAGGAGGGACGAGCAGGTGGCGGGTTGTCTCCGCTCGGCGATGCGCGGGCTCGGCGCACCCCCGTGCCTCGAAGCGGTGGTGGCTGCGCAGCGGGATACGTCCAGCGGGCGGTGGACCGGACCGAGGGCTGTCCCATCGGGCCGATGGCCGAGGTCTGCCCCGTCGGGCCGATGGCCAGGGTCTGCCCCGTCGGGCCGGTGGGGACGCAGCCTCGCGAGGGCCGTGCAGGGGCGTCCCGCCCCGGGTTCCGGGGCCCCGCGTCGCTCAGCCGCAAGGGCAGAGCATTGCTTTCTGCCCTGGGCCCGACTTGCCCTCGTGCCGTCCCACCTGTTATTTCCCTCACCACACCGTGAGTCCGAAATTCAAAGATTCCTTGCCTAATATTGGCCCGGACGTGACACAGAGGGGAGCGGTGGACCGTGCTACGGGACTTCAAGGAGCCTGGCAGACCGCGCCCCGACCTGGTCGTCGGCCGGGACGAGGTACTCATCGCCGCGCGCGAGCAACTGGCGCGCGCCGGCAGCGTGCTGATGCACGGACCCGCCGGCATCGGAAAGTCGACCATTTTGCGGACATTGGCCGCGGAATACACCGAATCGGCGCGAACCGTGTTGCGCTGCTCGGCCACCGAGTCGGAGTCCCACCTGCCGTTCCTCGCGCTGGCCGACCTGCTCGGCCTGGTCATCGACGAGGTGTCCGACCGGCTGCCCGCCCCGCAGCGCGACGCCCTGGAGTCGGCGCTCACCGGCCGCGGCGAGTCCACCCTCCAGCGCGACGGCCTCGCCCTGCGGCTCGCCGTGCTGTCGGCCCTGCGGGCGCTGGCCGCCAAGGGGCCCGTCCTGATCGTCGCCGACGACCTCCAGTGGCTGGACTCGGCCAGCGCCGAACTCCTCGGCTTCGCCGCCCGCCGGCTCGGCGGCATGCCGGTCCGTATGCTCTGCGCCGCACGCACCGCGACGGACCCGCAGAGTCAGGAGCAGGACCGTCATCTACGCGCGTTGCCACCCGAGACCCTGGCCATCCGGGTCAATCCGCTCACCAAGGCCCAGGTCGCCGAGCTCCTCGGGCACCGCGGCTACACCGGTCTGCCCCGCTCGACCGTACGGGACATCCACCGCACCAGCGGCGGCAACCCCCTCTTCGCGCTGGAGCTCGGCCGTGCCCTCGCCGAGAGCCCGACCCCACCGCGTCCGGGTGAGCCGCTGCCCGTGCCGACCTCGCTGCGGGCGCTGGTGCTGAACCGGCTGGACATGCTGCCCGTGGAGGCCCGCCGCACCCTGCTCGTGGCGAGCACCGGCGCGCGCCCCACGCTGGCCCTGCTGCACGCGGCCGGCCGCCGGGACGCCGAGGCGGAGACCGCGCAGGCCGCCGCGCTCGGCCTGCTCGCCCCCGAGCGGGAGGGACCCGGCGTACGGTTCGCGCACCCCCTCGTCTCGGCCGCGCTGTACGCGGAGGCGGGCGCCCAGGAGCGGCGTGCCGCCCACGCCGCACTGTCCACGGCCGCCTCCGACCCCATCGAGCGCGCCCGCCACCTGGCCCTCGCCGCCACCGGCACTGACCCGGCGGTCGCCGCGCGGCTCGGGGAGGCCGCGGCCGTGGCCCGGGACCGGGGCGCCCCCTCGGTCGCCGCGGAGCTGGGGCTGCTCGCGGCCCGGCACACCCCGGCCGACGCCGTGCCGGGGCCGGACCAGCGGCGCCTGCAGGCGGCCGAGGACGCCGTGACCGCCGGGGAGAACGACCTGGCCCGGGACATCGCCCGCGAGGTGCTGAACCGGGCCACCGAGCCCGCCGACCGGGTGCGGGCCTGGATCGCGGTGATCGAGTCGGCCGGGCAGTCCATCGCCGAGGTCGACGCCGCCTACCCGCAGGCGCTCACCGACGCGGGCGACGACCCCCGGCTCCTCGCCCTGGTCCGCTACCAACTGGCCTGGCGGGCGCTGGTCGTGGAGGGCGACTTCGCGGAGGGCCACGAGGAGGCGGCGCACGCGGCACAGCTGGCCGAGCGGGCCGGGGACCGGCGCACCGAGCTCCTGGCGCTGGCCTTCCAGGCCCATATCGAGACCCTGATGGGCCACCCGGACGCGCCCACGACCATCAAGCGCGCGCTGAAGGAGCCGCAGGACCCCCATGTGGCCTGCCACCACAACGGCGCCGGCGCGGCCCGGTTCCGCTGGCTGCTCATGAGCGACCAGCTCCCGGAGGCCCGTAAGACGGTCACCGCGCTGCTGCGTGAGGTCCGCCGGCGCGGCATGGTCGAGAGCGAGGTGCACTTCCTGCGCTACCTCGCCGAGACCGAGCTGCGCTCCGGACACTGCGGCCGGGCGCTGGACCTCGCCAGGGAGAGCCTGCGCCTGGCCCGCGACACCGGGATCGGCGAGGGCTCCTCCGCCATGCTCACCGCGCTCGCGGAGGCCTCCGGCGGCGAGGTCGACCGTGCGCTCGCGCTGGCCCGGGAGGCGGCGGAGCACGCCGAGGCGAACGGTGACCTGATGTACCTCTCCCGCGCCCTGGGCTCCCTCGGGTACGCCCAACTGGTGGCCGGGGACGCGGCGGGCACCGTCCAGTCCCTGCGCCGCGTACGGGAGTTGGAGGAGAGCCTCGGGGTCACCGATCCCGCGCGTGGGCGCTGGCACGGCGACCTGGCGGAGGCGTTGGTGAGGGTGGGCGAGTACGACGAGGCGCAGGACTTCATCGTCGCCACGCGGGAACACGCACTGCGGCTGGGGCGTGAGAGCGTGCTCGCCATGCTCGACCGGTCCGAGGCACTGGTGCGCGCGGCGCGCGGCGAACAGGAGGCCGCCGTACGGCAGTTGACGTCGGTGCAGGACCGGCTGGCCAAGCTGGGACACGGTCTGGAGGAGGCGCGGGCCGCGTACGCCCTGGCGGGGCTGCGCACGCCCCGGCCCGGCCCGACGTCGTACGACGAGGCGACCCGGCTCTTCCGCCGCTGCCGGGCCCTGCCGTGGCTGAGGCAGGCCGAGCAGGCGATGGCCGCCCCCGCGCCGCAGCCGCCCGCCGCCCCGGCTCCGGCTGCTCTGGACGCACTCGCCGCCCTCGCCGCGACGGAGCGTCAGGTCGCCGAACTCGTCATGGAGGGCGCGACGAACCGTGAGATCGCCGGTCGGCTGTTCATCAGCGTCAAGACGGTCGAGGCAACGCTCACGCGGGTCTACCGGAAGCTGGGCATCCGGTCGCGGGTGGACATCGTGCGGCTGACGGCGGGACACCGGACGAACTGACCTCCCCCGAGGCGTACGAGCCAAGACGTACGGGCCGAGACGTACGAACCAACGCGCACGGACCGAGACGTACGAACCAAGGCACACGAGCCGAGACGTACGAACCAAGGCACACGAGCCGAGACATCCGAACTGAGGCGTACGAGCCAGGACCCGCAAGCTGCCCCGGCGCCAGCCTACGAGCCCGCTCCCGTTGGGTCATCGAGGGTTTTCCCTCCCCAACTCCCTTAGGGGGTTCCCCCATTGGGGGTTGATTGTTGCCACTTCTAGCTTGATGGCGTGCCGCCCGCAGGGCACACCGGACCGCACTCCTGGCCCGGTGCACCATCCCCCCACCCGCGCGCCCCCACCGGCAACCCCCACAGAGGAGACCCCACTTGTTCGGGTTCAAGCGTGCCAAGAAGACCGCCGTGCTCGGTGCGGCGGCCGCTGCCGCCGCCGCGTCCGCGCTGCTGAGCGCTCCCTCCGCCGTAGCCGCCCCCTCCCCCATCGTCGGCGGCACGACGACCACCGCGAGCGCGTACCCGTACGTCATGCAGATCACGAACGCCTCGCAGAGCCAGTTCTGTGGTGGCACCCTGGTCTCCCCCACCAAGGTGATCACCGCGGCCCACTGTGTGGACGGCAGAACCACCAGCAGCACGCGTGTCGTGGGCGGCCGCACCTACCGCAACGGCACCGACGGCACGGTCAGCCAGGTCAGCCGGATCTGGATCCACCCCAACTACACGGATGCCACCGCGGGCAGCGACGTGGCCGTGCTGACCCTGTCGTCCTCGATGCCGTACACCACGGCGCCGTACGTCAGCGCGTCCAACACCTCCGTGTACGCGGCCGGCACCACCGCCCGGATCCTCGGCTGGGGCACCACCTCCTCGGGCGGCTCCTCCTCCAACCAGCTGCGCACGGCGACCGTGCCGGTCGTGGCCGACTCGACCTGCGGCAGCTCCAGCTCCTACGGCTCCGAGTTCATCGCCAGTGACATGGTGTGCGCCGGTTACTCCTCCGGCGGCGTGGACACCTGCCAGGGCGACAGCGGCGGTCCCCTGATGATCGGGGGCGTCCTGGCAGGCATCACTTCCTGGGGTTACGGCTGCGCCGACGCGCGGTACCCCGGCGTCTACACCCGGCTGACGACCTTCTCGAACCTGGTCACCGCACAGGTCCAGTCGTAGCCGAAGGGCGTCGGCCCACGGACTCCTGAGGCACCCCCTCAGGTGATTGCCAGGGGGCGTTGCGGGCCAGCCACGAGCGGTCCGCAGCGCCCCCTATCCATGTGCCCCGCAGGCCCCATCCATGTGCCCGCGGGCCCCGAACAACCCGGGTCCCCGCTACCGCACCGGCTTGACCGTCTTCATCGTGAAGTGCGAAGTGACGTTCCTGATCCGGGGGATGGTCATGACCCGCTGGCTGAGGAACGTCTCGTAGGCCGCCAGATCGGCGACGGCCACGCGGACGAAATAGTCGGGGCTGCCGAACAGGCGGCGCAGCTCAAGGACCTCGTCGGCCTGGCTCAGGGTCGTCTCGAAGCGCTCGACCGTCTCCGCGTCCTGCGCCTCAAGACTGAGGTCGATCAGCACCTCGAACGAACGGCCCACGGAGACCGGGTCGATCACCGCCCGGTAGCCGCGGATCACGCCGTCGGCCTCCAGCCGCTGAACCCGGCGCAGACACGGTCCGGTGGTCAGCCCCACCCGTTGGGCCAGCTCCACGTTGGTCAGCCGCCCGTCCCGCTCCAGCTCGGCAATGATTGCCCTGTCAATCGCATCCACAGCGAGAATATTGCACATCGACAGCCAGAGCAGGCAATATTCGCAATCACATGTCGTGCCTTTCACGAGACGATGGCCCCGTGGAACATGACATACTCCGCCGGGCGGCAAATCCGGCAACTTCGGCCACTCCGGCCACTCCGCTCGCTCCGGACGTGGCCAACCGCCGAACCCGGATGACCCAGGGCGTCCGCGACTCCTTCTCCGCGGGCCTGGGCATCTTCCCCCTCGGTATCGCCCTCGGGCTGCTGATCGTCCAGGCCGGACTGCCCTGGTGGCTCGCCCCCGCCCTGTCCCTCGCCGCGTTCGCGGGCTCCCTGGAGCTGCTGCTCGTGGGCATGATGGCCACGGTCACCCCGCTCGCCGCGGTCGCCCTGACCGTGCTCGTGGTCAACTTCCGGCACGTCTTCTACGCCTTCTCCTTCCCACTGCACCTGGTCAAGCACCCGCTGGGAAAGGCGTACGCCGTCTACGCGATGATCGACGAGGCGTACGCCGTCAACGCCTCCCTGCCCGAACACGAGCGTTCGGCAGCCCGGCTGCTCGCCATGCAGATCGCCTGCGAGATCTACTGGGTCGGCGGCGGAATGGCCGGCGTGGCCCTGGGCGCGGCCCTGCCCGCCCCCGTCAAGGGCCTGGAGTTCGCCCTGTGCGCCCTGTTCACCGTGCTCACCCTGGACGCGTTCCGCTCCCGTGCGGAGCTGCCGTCGCTGCTGCTCGCGGGCGTGAGCGTCACCGTCGCTCTCGTCCTCACCCCGGGCGCGGCCATGTTCACCGCGCTGCTGCTGTTCGTCGGTCTGCTCCTGCTCCGCCACACCGTCACCGCCCGCCGCACCGCTCAAGAGGCCGCCGATGCCTAGCACTTCGTATCTCGTCGCCGTCCTGGCGATCGTCTTCACCATCACCGTCGCCCTGCGGGCCGTCCCCTTCGCCGTGCTCGGCCGGCTGCGCGGCTCGGCGATCGTTCGGCGGCTGGCGGTGTGGATGCCGGTCGGTATCCTCGCCATCCTCGCCGTGACCGCACTGCACGGCACGATCACGACCGACCCGCACGGCACCTGGTACGCGCTGCTCGCCGTCGCCGTCACCATCGGCGTCCACCTGGCCTTCGGCCGCCGCACCATCCTCAGCGTCGGCGTCGGCACGGCCGTCTACGTCGTCCTGCTCAACACCCTGTCAACTTGACCCGTTCCTGAAGGACCGGGCTTGGAGGTAGTGCCCAGCTGGCTGCTGGGTGGACTCCTCCGTCCAGACACCCCTTACGGGGTAGCAGGGACGCGTGACTCACGTCCCGCGTTCCACACCACGGCGCCACGTTGAGCGATGTTGTGGGAAGCGTTCCGGTCCGCGTGGGCAACGACCCCGCAGTTCCGGCAGATGAAGAGGGCCTGGTCGACCCGGTTCTTCTTGTCGACGTGCCCGCACTCGCAGCACGTCTGCGAGGTGTAGGCGGGGTCGATGTGAACCACGGGCACGCCTGCGCGGCGTGCCTTGTACGCGATGAACTCTCCGAGCTGGGCGAAGGCCCAGGAGTGGAGCGTGACCCGTTGGGGTTTGCGGAGCCGTACCCTCTGCCGGATGAGGTGCGTTCAGCCTCGGTCACGATCATTTTCGCGATGACGTGGTTGGTGTTCTTCACATGCCGCTGCTCTTTGCGGGCACGGGCCTTGAGCCGCCTTCTGGCGGACTTGGTGTTCTTCTTCTGGAGCTTGCCGCGCAGGTCACGCTCGTGTGTGCGGCGCCGGTTCAGGCCGCGCCCGGCAGCCTGGTAGCCGGTCGACGTGGTGGCGATGTTGACGATGCCGAGATCGACGCCGATGAATCCGTCGGGCTCGTACTCTTCAGCCTCGGGCACCTCGCACGTGGCGATCAGATAGAACACGCCGTCGCGTTCGACCAGATCCGATTCGCCCTTGCGGTACTGCTGGAGCATCTTGAGGCCGTCGGCGGAGCAGGCGAACCGCACACCCCGGATGCGTCCGGCGGTGGTCCAGATGGACACCGTCTGCGCGTCGTACTGCCAGGACAAGCACCGGTCGTCGTACGGCTGAGCCGCCTCGGGCCGAAGGGCGATGGGCTTGGACTCGGCCTTCCTGCGCCGCTTCGAGCCCGGTCTGCCGAGGTTTCCGGCCTTGATGTTGGCCTTGAGCGTCGTGTAAGCGTCGCGGACCTTCTTGATGGTGTGCTGGGCTGCTTGCGCCCCCAGCCCCCGCGACTTCAACTCCGCGTAGGTGTGCCTGCGCAGCTCGTACTCGCGCGGCACCCCCTGCTCGAACGCCACCGCCGACACCCAGTTCGCGGCCTCGTTGACCGTGCGCAGGGTCGCCACAAGCGCGGCGGCCTGCCCAGCCTCCGGCATCAGCTTCACCTGCACAACAAGTTTCACGAGCGTGACCGTAGCATTGATCTATGTCACCACGCTGGGAACTAAACCCCAATATTCGCAGGGGCAGAACAGTCGTCTACACCCTTCACGCGCACTTGGTCTTCACACCCAAGTACCGGCGCGGGCCATTCACCGATGAGATCCTCCAGCGCTGCGAGGAGGTCATGCGTGACGTGTGCGCGGACTTCAACACCGAGCTGGTGGAGTTCAACGGGGAGAGCGACCACGTCCACCTGTTGGTGCACTACCCACCCAAAGTCGCCTTGTCCCGGCTGGTCGGCTCTCTCAAGGGCGTCTCCGCCCGGCGGCTCCGTCAGGAGTTCCCAGCCCATATCCGCAAGTACCTGTGGGGTGACCACTTCTGGTCGCCTTCGTACTTCGCCGCCTCGTGCGGCGGAGCACCGCTGGAGATCATCAAGGAGTACATCGAGAACCAGAAGCGACCTGACTGAGGCCAACAACGCAGACCCGTGGACACCTGCGGGTCAGAGCGATCCAGAGAAGCGCTTCCTCCCGGGCGTGAACGCCCGGGGTTCCGCGCTAGATCAAGCTGAACCCCAGAACCCCAGAACCCCCAAGC
>NZ_VMNX01000274.1 GCF_009377235.1 Streptomyces acidicola | reverse complement strand
CACCCCCACCCCGCCCCGTCCAAACGCCGAACTGCCGGAGAGTCTCCGCTGTGCGGTGTCGGCCCTCGCTGCTGGCTGCGATCGCTGACCACCCTCTCCGCCGCCTGCGGCCGGCAGCACGCCGTCACCGGTGCGCCCCCTCCGACTGCGCCGGTGACGGCCCCGCACCGGGTCCCGGTGCGGCCCCTTGACTGGAAGAAACTTCCCGGTTATTCGTGACTCCTCGGAAGTTTCCTTCATGAGGGAAGGAGCGCGCATGCGCGACTCCAGCACAGGAAGCACCGGAAACACCCCCAAACCTACCGACCCACCTGCCAACCCACCTACCAACAGACCCACCAACCCACCTACCAACAGCCCTTCCCGCCGCCCTTCCAGACGTACCGTCCTCGCCGCGACCGCCGGAGTCACCGCCACCCTGGCCCTGGACGCCACGTCCGCCGACGCGGCAGCCCCGGCGCCCGGCACCGACGACAAGGGACTCCGCGCCCTCATCTCCCGTATGACGCTGGAGGAGAAGGTCGGCCAGCTCTTCGTGATGCGGGTGTACGGGCACTCGGCGACCGCCCCGGACCAGGCCGACATCGACGCCAACCTCAAGGAGATCGGCGTACGGACGGCCGCCGAGCTGATCGCCAGGTACCACGTCGGCGGGATCATCTACTTCGCCTGGGCGCACAACACCCGGGACCCCCACCAGATCGCCGACCTGTCGAACGGAATCCAGCGCGCCTCCCTCGGTCTCCCCCGGGGACTGCCCGTGCTCATCTCCACCGACCAGGAGCACGGGATCGTGGCGCGCGTGGGCAAGCCCGCCACCCTCTTCCCCGGCGCGATGGCCCTCGGCGCGGGCGGCTCCCGCTCCGACGCCCGCGCGGCCGCCCGCATCGGCGGCGCCGAGTTGCGCGCCCTCGGCATCCGGCAGGACTTCGCGCCCGTCGCCGACGTGAACGTCAACCCGGCCAACCCGGTCATCGGCGTACGGTCCTTCGGAGCCGACCCCGAGGCCGTGGCCGGGATGGTCGTCGCCCAGGTCGGCGGGTACCAGGGTTCCGGGGTGGCCGCCACGGCCAAGCACTTCCCGGGGCACGGCGACACCACGGAAGACAGCCACTACGGCTTCCCCGAGATCAAGCACACCCTGGAGCAGTGGACCCGGCTCGACGCCCCGCCGTTCAGGGCCGCGATCCGTGCCGGCATCGACTCCATCATGACCGCGCACATCATGGTCCCGGCCCTCGACCCGTCCGGGGACCCGGCCACCCTGTCCCGCCCGATCCTCACCGGCATCCTGCGCGAGGAGCTCGGTTACGACGGCGTCGTCGTCACCGACTCGCTGGGCATGCAGGGGGTGCGGACCAAGTACGGCGACGACCGGGTGCCCGTACTCGCGCTCAAGGCCGGTGTCGACCAGCTCCTCAACCCGCCCTCCCTGGACATCGCCTGGAACGCGGTCCTGAACGCCGTACGGAACGGCGAGCTCACCGAGGCCCGCCTTGACGAATCGATCCTGCGCGTCCTGCGGCTCAAGGCGAAGCTCGGGCTCTTCCAGAAGCCGTACGTCAGCCAGGACGGAGTCGACCGGGTCGTGGGCGGCGACGCTCACCTCGCGACCGCCGACCGCATCGCCGAACGCACGACGACGCTGCTGGTCAACAATCAGCGGTTGCTGCCGCTGTCGCGCCGTACCCACCGCAACGTGCTCGTCGTGGGCGCGGACCCGGCCTCCCCGTCCGGCACCACGGGACCGCCGACCACCGTCCTCGCCACCGCCCTCACCGAACTGGGCTTCACGGCCACGGCGCTGTCCACCGGCACGGCACCCTCGCAGACGGCCATCGACAGGGCGGTCGCGGCGGCGGAGGGCAAGGACGCGGTGGTCGTGGGGACGTACAACGTGACGGCGGCCAACTCGCAGAAGACACTCGTCGACGCGCTGGTCGCCACAGGTGTACCCGTCGTCGCCATCGCGATCCGCAATCCGTACGACGTCGCGCAGCTCCCGGGCGTGGGCGCCTACTTGGCGTCGTACTCGTGGACGGACGTCGAACTGCGGGCCGCGGCACGGGTGGTGGCCGGGCACGTGGCACCGCGCGGGCGACTGCCGGTGCCGGTGCAGTACTCGGACGATCCGGCGCAGGTGCTGTATCCGGTCGGGCACGGGCTGACGTACTAGACCTACGTCGCACACCGGGCGCACCACCCCCAAGCTTCGCAAAGCACCCTGTTCGTCTGGCGTGACCCCTCCCCGACGGGCCACGCTGGACGGCGGGGTGCGTCGGGGGGACGGGTTCATGGTTGTGTTGGGCAGGGGTCGCGTGGGTGGCGGGGGTCGCCTGCGGGTGCGGACCGCTTCGCGGAGCGTCGCGGTGGCGATGGCCGCGGTGGCCGCGGTGATGGCGACGGCGGTGCTCAGCGGCTGCCAGCAATGGTCCGGAGCGGACGGCTCCGGCACCGGCTCCGGCACCGGCTCCGGCTCCGGCTCCGGCTCCGGCGGGTCCGACGCCGGCACGCCCGCCGCGGCCGCGTCGCCGACGCGATCGGCGGCGCGCTCATCGGGCTTCGGGGCGGTGTTCCTCGGCGTCGACGAGTGCAGTTCCTTCGGGACGACGAGTTTCACGGAGGTGCCCTGCACGAGCGAGCGGGCCGCGGCCCGGGTGGTGGCCCGGCACGAGGGCAAGGTGTCCGAGGGGCCGGCCTGCCCCGCGACCACGGACTTCGTCCTCCACATCAGCGAGGCCCGACAGGGCTACGACGAGAACGGCGACGGCACCGTCTCCCAGGGCTACGCCTGCATGCGCAAGCTCACGCCGCCGCATCCGGGCGACCCGGGCGGCGGTGGCGGGCCCCGCACGATCGTCGGCGACTGCGTGTACAGCACAGGCAAGGGTGAGGTCCGCGAGACGTCCTGCGACGGCGAGGGCGAGAACGCGCCCGAGTACGAGGTCACCTCGGCCGTCGGCAAACGCAGCGAGTGCCCCGCGTCCACGGCCCTCTACGTCCAGCTCGGCGGCGACGACCCGGTGGGCTGCGCCCGGCCCGTCTGAGCCGTCAACTCGCGGCGCACAAGGCTCTCCTGGGGTGGCACTCGGGGTCGATATCATCCGCTTGCCGACCGTACGGCGATGGCAGTACGACGACGGCAGTGCGCCGATGGCAGTCCGACGATGGGGGGACGATGGCCCAGGACGCTCAGGACGCTCAGGATGTTCAGGGCAAGGGCGAGCTGCCGGAGATTCCCGGCTACCGTCTCGACTCGCTCCTCGGCTCCGGCGGCATGGGCCGCGTCTATCTCGGTACGTCGCCCTCGGGCCGCCAGGTCGCCGTCAAGGTGATCCGCACCGACCTCGTCCACCGGCCCGACTTCCGGCAGCGGTTCCGGCGCGAGGTCACCGCCGCCCGCCAGGTCAGCGGCGCCTTCACGGCGCCGGTCGTGGACGCCGACCCGGACGCCGACCCGCCCTGGATGGCGACCCTCTTCGTACCGGGACAGCCGCTGGACCAGCGCATCAAGCTGGGTCCCCTGCTGGGCTCCGAGGAGCTGTACCGCCTGGCCACGGGTCTCGCCGAGGCGCTGCGCGACATCCACCGCGCCGGAATAGTGCACCGCGACCTCAAGCCGGCCAACGTCCTGCTCGCCGACGACGGCCCCCGCGTCATCGACTTCGGCATCGTGCGCGCCGCCGACGCCGACATGCCCACGGGCACCGGCATCACCGTGGGCACCCCGCCGTTCATGTCGCCGGAGCAGATCCGCGCCCAGAAGGACGTCGGCCCACCGAGCGACATCTTCTCGCTGGGCTCGGTGCTGACGTACGCGGCGAGCGGCCATGTGCCGTTCGACGCAACGGACGTGTACGCGGTGGCGTACCAACTGGTCCACGAACCGCCCGACCTGGACGGCGTCCCCGACTGGCTGCTGCCGGTGGTCGAGCGCTGTCTGGCCAAGGAGCAGACCGAGCGGCCGGACGCGGACGAGCTGCTCGCCCTACTGCAGAGCACGCCCGTCCCGGCCGCCCTCGACTCGCCGGACACCGTGGTGCTCCGCGCACCCGCGCCCCGCGGGCCCCGCACGTCCGGCTCGCCCCGCACGTCCGGCTCGACCGGCTCATCCAGCTCGACCGGCTCATCCGGGCTTCCGGCGGAGCCGACCACCGCGGGCGCGGGCTCCGCCCCCACTCCCCCGCCCCGGCGGCGCCGGCGTCTCGTCCTCTCGGCGGCGTCCGCGGTCGTGGCGGTCGCCTCCCTGACGGGCGGGCTGATGTACGCGCTCGACGGCGGTGAGGACGGCCCGGGCTCCGGCACGGACCCCAGAGGGAGCACACGCACCGTGACGCAACCGGAGGGCTCAGCACGCTACATGAGCACGCAGTCGGGGTCGGGCGGCTTCACGTTCACGTACCGCGACAGCCCGGAGCGCCGTCCGAAGGGCTGGCGGCAGTGGCAGTACAACCTCCAGAACAGCGACTGCGTGTACGCCGCTTCGTCCCTGCTGTGCGTCGGCGACCGGACGGTCCGGATCGACGCCGCGACCGGCAAGGAGCTGTGGCGGACCGACAAGGCGTCGGCGTACGGCCAGAACACCCCCGTCGTCGTCGGCGACACCGCGATCGTCAACATCGGTGACCGGATCATGGGTCTGTCGCTCGCCGACGGCGCGGTGAAGTGGCGCTATACGACGCCGACGCTCACCCAACGGCTCATCGGCGACGGCGAGCGGGTGTACGCGGTGGACCACGACGGGCGGGTGCACGCCGTCGACGCGACGTCGGGCAGGGAGAGCTGGGCGGTGACGGCCCGCGTGTCCGGCGACGGCAGTTCCGGGCATCCGCCCGCGCTGCGGGTGGTGGGCGAGAGGCTCTACGTCTTCGCGAGCGCCTCCGCCGACGCGCTCGGCGAGGACTTCGTCACGGTCGTCAACACCGGCAGCGGCACGCGCGTCGCCGCGTTCGCACTGTCCGCTCCGTGCGACGCCGGCAGCGAGGCGCTGCTCGACGAGGACGGCACGACGCGGCTGTACTGCGCCGTGACGGACAATACGAACGAGACGGGCACGAAGTACGCCATCCTGCGCCAGGAGCTCGCCGAGGGCGCCAAGGGCGTCCGCACGCAGGTCGACGCGACCCTGGGCAACGGTCAGATCGGGGCGCCCGAACTGTCGGTCACCCCGGGCCGGGTGCTCTTCGTGGCGCCCACCGCGACGGGCGGCGAGCTGGTCGCCGTCGATCCGGTCGAGCGGACCGAGCTGTGGCGCAGGTCCCTGCCCGGCAGGGGCCCGGCCGACGCGCCTCCCGTGCAGGCCGGCGACCGCGTGTACGTCGCCAACCTCCGGGGAGTCGCCGTCTACGCGGCGGACACGGGCAAGCTCCTCTACCAGCACAGCGTGCCGGACATCGAGGACGCCAGCGGTATGGAGCTCGGCCTGGACACGGAGCCGATGGTGGCGGGCGGCATCATCTACGCCCCGTCGTCGAAGGCGGGCTGGGTGAGCCTGGACACCGAGGACACCAAGGACACCGAGCGGAGGTGAGCCCCGGTACCGCGTCACCGTCGCGGCTGTACCGGGGCTCACTCAACGTCCGCCGGGCGGCGGACTACGGCCTGAGCGTCATCTCGCGCTCGATGTCGCGCTTGTCCAGCTTGGCGTCGTACCGGGCCAGCGGCTTCGCCGCGTCCGGGTTCGCCTGGACCGCGGCGGAGGCCACGCCCGCCCACTCCAGGATGCGGGCGGTGGCCAGGGCCTTCTCGTCGGCCACCAGACCGGCCACGTTCGCGCCGTGGTTGAGGCCGGGGGCCGTGAAGACGTAACTGTCACGCGCGCCCTTGCCGAGGTGGAACGGCTCGGCGCCCCACGGGTCGTTCTCGCCGTACACGAAGAGCATGCGGGTGGCGTTGTGGCGGACCCAGGTGTCCACGTCACGCATGGCGTACGGCTGGAACGTCATCGGGATCTCGCGCGGCACGAAGTTCCGCGGCGGCTGGTAGCCGTAGCGGATGTACTTCTTCTCGATGTGCGGGAACTCGATCGTCGGCGCGCCCAGCTGCGTGCCCGCCTGGTAGTAGTACGGCGTGTACGGCTCCAGGCCCTGGTCGGTGTAGGCGGAGAAGCCGGAGATCGTGTCGATGGAGGTCCAGATCTCGTCGTCCGTGGCGGCCTTGGCGTCCTTCGGGATGGTGTCGCTGTCGCAGTCCGCGAGCAGGCTGTACTGCCAGAAGCCCCACACGTAGTCGAGTACGGTCGCCTCGTACGCCTTGTCCAGGCTGCCGATGGTGTCGAAGGTGAGGCCGTCGGCGGCGGCGTACTCCGCGTACTTCTTCTCCAGCGGTTCACGGCGCACGAGTGCCTCGCGCTGGACGGCGTTCAGGCGGTCGCGGCACTCCTTGGTGCCGACGCCTGCGAAGAACCGGTCGTAGGCCGAGTCCTCCTTGTTCACCACGTCGTTGGGGGCGACGTAGGCGACGACGCCGTCCATGTCGCGCGGGTAGAAACGCTCGTAGTAGGTGGCGGTCATGCCGCCCTTGGAGCCGCCGGTGGAGATCCACTTCTTCGAGTAGATCTTCTTCAGCGCGGTGAAGATGCGGTGCTGGTCGCTGGCCGCCTGCCAGATGTCGAGCTTGGACCAGTCGGCCGGGGCGGGACGGGACGGGGTGAAGAAGCGGTACTCCATGGAGACCTGGTTGCCGTCCACGATCTGGGTGGGCTCGCGGCGGCCGGGGTTCGTGGAGACGTTGTAGCCGCCGGTGTAGAAGACCGTCGGGCGGCTGGTGTCCTTGTGCAGCATGGTGATCCGCTGCTGGAACGTGCCCTTGGACGGGCGCCGGTGGTCGATCGGCTGGGTGTAGTTGAGAACGAAGAAGCGGTAGCCGGAGTACGGCTTCTCCTCGACCAGGCTCATGCCCGGGATCGCGAGGAGCTGGTCCTTGATGTCGGTGGTGGCACTGGTGCCGGTGCCCGTGGCGTCCGGCTGGGCGGCGGTGGCCGCCCCTGCCGTGCTCACCGTGCCTATGAGCACCACGAGCGCCAGCATCCATCTGAGCGCCTTGCGCATGGAATCTCCCCTGTGACTCATCGTGCGCCGGAACCTAGTCGAGCGACCGGCGCCCGCACCAGGGGACGAGGCCGCCAACTGGCCGGAGACCAGCGGAGATTAGGGAAAACCCTGTGCGGGTGGACGGGTCAGCTGCCATCGCTTGAGGGGTCCGGGGTCCGGACCGGGGGCGCAGCCCCCAAGGGGCGCGGGGCTGTGCCGATATGCGGCTCCGCCGCGTGGGCGCGACCAGCCACACACGGCCCGCAGACTCCCGACAACAACACGGGGCTGCCACCAACCGAGGCCCGGGGGCGCAGCCCCCAGAAGGGGCGCGGGGCCTGGGGCGCAGCCCCGGTCAGCAGAGGATCCACCCCGAGCTCGTGCTGCCGTTGCTGACCGCGCCCTTGACCCAGACGCACCGCCGACCGGCGTGCACGGCCCCCGTACCGATGCGTTCCTTGCGCTTACCCTCGCGCAGCACCGGCCGGCTCCCGCGTGCCTGCACGCTGACCGACATCCACCGGGAGGCGCCCCGCTTCTTGGCGACGGTCACGGCGCAGACGTATCCGCTGCGCTTGTAGACGTCCACGCGGCCGGTGGAGAAGGGCAGCGTACGGACCTTGCGCCCCGCGCAGGATGCCGCCTCGGCGCTGCCCGGCCCGGCCACCACGAGCAGCCCGGACGCGGTCAGCAGGGCCAGTACGAGCGCCATCCGCCGCCTTACCGCACCGTGCGTCCCCGCCGCTCTACCGCTCACCGCGATTCACCCCTCCCCGCGCAGAAGACGTACTGGTGTACGGACGCGCGACGTATGCCGGATGGTTGCACGTCCACTGGCGGGGTGTCAGCTCGGCGCGCTGACGGGCTCCCCCACGAAGGTGCGCCACAACTCCGCGTACCGGCCGCCCAGTCGGAGCAGTTCGTCGTGGGTGCCGTCCTCGGTCACGCGCCCGTGGTCCATCACGACGACGCGGTCCGCGCGGGCGGCGGTCGTGAGCCGGTGGGCGACCACGAGCGTGGTGCGGCGGCCCGCGAGGCGGTCCGTGGCCTGGTTGACCTGGGCCTCGGTGGCCAGGTCGAGGGCGGCCGTGGCCTCGTCGAGGAGCAGGATGTCGGGGTCGACGAGTTCGGCGCGGGCCAGCGCGATGAGCTGGCGCTGCCCGGCGGAGAGGTTGCGGCCGCGTTCGGCGACCTCGTGGAGGTAGCCGCCGTCCAGCGTGGCGATCATGTCGTGCGCGCCGACGGCCCGGGCCGCGGCCTCCACCTCGGCGTCGGTGGCGTCGGGGCGGCCGTAGGCGATGGCGTCACGGACGGTGCCCTGGAAGAGGTACGCCTCCTGCGGCACGACGCCCAGCCGGTGCCGGTACGACGTGATGTCCAGGTGCCGCAGATCGGTGCCGTCCACGAGCACGCGCCCGTCCGTGGGGTCGTAGAAGCGCGCGACGAGCTTCACCAGGGTCGACTTGCCCGCGCCCGTCTCACCGACGAAGGCGACCGTCTGCCCGGCCGGGATGGTGAGCGCGACCCCGCCGAGGGCTTCCTCATCCTCCCCGTAAGCGAAGTGGACGTCCTCGAACGTGATGTCCCCGCGCAGGGACAGCACCTCCAGCGGCTCCTCGGCCGCCTTCGTCGACGTGGGTTCGCGGAGCAGCTCCTGGATGCGGCCCAGCGACACCGTGGCCTGCTGGTAGCCGTCGAAGACCTGGGAGAGCTGCTGCACGGGTGCGAAGAACAGGTCGATGTAGAGCAGGTACGCGACCAGCGCGCCCGTCGTCAGCGTCGCGGAGTCCACCCGCTGCGCGCCCACCACCAGCACGGCGGCCGCGGCCACCGACGACAGCAGCTGCACGAACGGGAAGTACACCGATATCAGCCACTGGCCGCGGACGCGCGCCTTGCGGTAGCTGTCACTGCCGGCCGCGAAGCGCTCGCCGCCGTCCCGCTCGCGCCGGAACGCCTGCACGATCCGCAGCCCGGACACCGACTCCTGGAGGTCGGCGTTGACCAGCGCCACGCGTTCACGGGCGAGTTCGTACGCCTTCACGCTCGCCCGGCGGAAGAAGAACGTGCTGATGATCAGTGGCGGCAGCGTCGTGAAGACGACCAGCGCGAGCTGCACGTCGATCACGAGCAGCGTGCCCATGATGCCGAAGAAGGTGACGACCGAGACGAAGGCGGTGACCAGGCCCGTCTGGAGGAAGGTGGAGAGGGCGTCGACGTCCGTCGTCATCCTCGTCATGATCCGGCCGGTCAGCTCTCGCTCGTAGTAGTCGAGTCCGAGCCGCTGGAGCTGGGCGAAGATCTTCAGCCGGAGCGAGTACAGGACGCGCTCACCGGTCCGTCCGGTCATCCGCGTCTCGCCGATCTGTGCCGCCCACTGGGCCACTACGGCGAGCAGCCCCAGCACGGAGGCCGCCCACACTCCGCCGAGGGCCAGTTCGGAGACGCCGTTGTCGATGCCGTGCCGGATCAGGACGGGGAGGAGGAGTCCCATGCCGGCGTCGACGGCGACGAGCCCGAGGCTGATGAGCAGGGGGACCCTGAAGCCCCGCAGCAGCCGACGCAGGCCGTACGACTCCTCCGCGGTGACCGCCCGCGCCTCGTCGATGGCCGGGGTGTCGGTGGCCGGGGGCAGCGCCTCGACCTGGGCGAGGAGTTCGGGGGTGGCCGGTGTCCCGTCGAGGGCGAGGTCCCGGGGCTCCCGGTCGCCCGTCCACAGCCTGGGGGTGATGCCCCGCTCGGCGTCGAACTCGGCGTCCAGTTCGTCCCGTACGGAGGTGTCCGCCGCCAGGATGTCTTCCGTCAGGGTGTCCTCCGCCAGGGAGGCCTGCTTGACGTGGCCGGGCGAGACCCCGCCCAGTTCGTCCGGGTCGGTGAGCAGCGCCCGGTAGAGGGCGGACCGCTCCTGGAGTTCCTCGTGGGTGCCGACGTCGGCGAGGCGGCCGTGGTCGAGGACGGCGATGCGGTCGGCGAGGTTGAGGGTGGAGCGGCGGTGGGCGATGAGCAGGGTGGTGCGGCCCTCCATGACCTGCCTGAGCGCCTCGTGGATCTCGTGCTCGACGCGGGCGTCCACGGCGGAGGTCGCGTCGTCGAGGACGAGGAGACGCGGGTCGGTGAGGATGGCGCGGGCGAGGGCGACGCGCTGGCGCTGGCCGCCGGAGAGGGTCAGGCCGTGCTCACCGACCTTGGTGTCGTATCCCTCGGGCAGTTCGCTGACGAACCTGTCCGCCTGGGCGGCGCGGGCGGCGGTCTCGATCTGCTCCTGGGTGGCGTCGGGGCGGCCGTAGGCGATGTTCTCGCGGATGGTGGCCGAGAAGAGGAAGGAGTCCTCGGGGACGAGCCCGATGGCGGCGCGGAGGGAGTCGAGCGTGAGCTCCCGGACGTCGTGGCCGCCGATGAGGACGGCGCCGTGCGTGACGTCGTAGAAGCGCGGCAGGAGCATCGAGAGCGTGGACTTGCCGGAGCCGGAGGAGCCGACGACGGCGAGGGTCTCGCCGGGGCGTATCTCGAAGCTGAGGCCGTTGAGGACGGGGGCCCTGTTCGACTCCGCGGAGGCGTCCCCGTACGCGAACGACACGTCGTCGAACTCGACGGTCGCGGGGGCGTCGGCGGGCAGCGTCTTCGTGCCGTCCCTGAGGGTCGGCCGGGTGTCGATCAGCTCCAGCACGCGCTCGGTGCCCGCCCGTGCCTGCTGACCGACGGTCAGGACCATGGCGAGCATGCGGACGGGGCCGACGAGCTGGGCGAGATAGCTGGAGAAGGCGACGAACGTACCGAGCGTGATGTGCCCGCGCACCGCGAGCCAGCCGCCGAGCGCCAGCATGGCGACCTGCCCGAGGGCGGGGACGGCCTGGAGCGCCGGGGTGTACCGGGAGTTGAACCGGATGGTGCGCAGCCGCCCCGCGAACAGCTTGCGTCCGACCTCCCTGAGCTTCCCGGTCTCCTGCTCCTCCTGCCCGAAGCCCTTGACCACGCGGACCCCGCTGACGGCGCCGTCGACGACACCCGCGACGGCGGCGGCCTGGGCTTGCGCGTACCAGGTGGCCGGGTGCAGCCGGGTACGGCTGCGCTTCGCGATCCACCAGAGGGCCGGGGCGACGGCGATCGCGACCAGGGTGAGGGGCAGCGACAGCCACGCCATGATCACGAGGGAGATCAGGAAGAGCATGAAGTTGCCGAGGGTCATCGGCAGCATGAAGAGCAGGCCCTGGATCAGCTGGAGGTCGCTGGTGGCCCTCCCGACGACCTGCCCGGTGGACAGCTCGTCCTGACGCCGCCCGTCGAGCCGTGTGATCGTCTCGTACATGTCGGTCCGCAGGTCGTGCTGGACGTCGAGGGCGAGACGGCCGCCGTAGTAGCGGCGGATGTAGGTGAGGACGTAGACGAGGACGGCGGACCCGATCAGCGCGCCGGCCCAGGGGGCCATGCTCCGGGTCTGGTCGGTGACGACGTCATCGATGATCACCTTGGTGATCAGGGGGACGATGGCCATGAGGGCCATACCAGCCACGGAGGAACCGACGGCGAGGACGACGTCCTTGGGGTACCGCCAGGCGTACCCGGCGAGTCGACGCGCCCAGCCGCCCCCTTCCCGCCCGGCCCAGCCCCGTATGTCCCCCTGCTCCGCTGCCACGCCGGCGCCTCCCGTCTGTTCTGATATGCCGGAAGGCCCAACGCGGGCGGGTGCGGGTTTCATTCCGCAGGGACGATCCTCCGGAGCAGGACGGGGGCTTTTTCGCGCCCGCCGCCCCTACCCGTCCCATCCCAGGGGCTCCGCCCCTTCGACCCCGCCG
Organism: Streptomyces acidicola; assembly: GCF_009377235.1. GTDB lineage: Bacteria > Actinomycetota > Actinomycetes > Streptomycetales > Streptomycetaceae > Streptomyces > Streptomyces acidicola. Next base: position 53 of record NZ_VMNX01000274.1, on the reverse strand, counting down.
AGGGGGCTACGCCCCCTGGATCCCCAGGGCTTCGGGGCTCCGCCCCGGACCCC
>NZ_VMNX01000273.1 GCF_009377235.1 Streptomyces acidicola | reverse complement strand
GTCGAGCCGTCTTCCAGACACCGCTGCTGAACTCGCACGGACACCCCCGCGGCCATCGCATCTGACGGCCTCGACGGCCGCCCCCAACTCCCAACGGAAGCTGAGGTGTCCAGGTAACTAAATACGAGGCATTGTCGGTGGCGACCATCTCCGGCTTCACCCCGCCGTCCAGGTTCAGCAGGGCGTCCAGGATGTGCAGGGAGTCGCGGGGCGTACCCGGCACCACCATCTGCCCGATCCCGAACACCTGGTCGTTGACGGCGTTCAGCCAGGTGATGCCGCGCTTGAACCCGAAGTACTTCGGGTTCGGGGCGGTGCTGATGGACCGGACCGGGACGACAAAGCGCAGTCCGTCGACGGAGGCGAGCAGCCCGTTGCCCCAGTGCGCCACGATCGGCACCTTCGCCTGGGCCTCGATCAGGGCGGCGTTGGCCGCGGCGATGGTGTCGCTACGCAGGTAGTACTGGTCGACGTGGACCAGCCGGGAGCGGGTCAGCGCCTCGTGGCCGGGGTTGGTCACCGGGGTCATGCCGATGTTGCACGCCTCGCTCACCAGGAGCGCGACAACCGAAGTGGTGAGGTCCTTCATGCGGGTCTTGCCGTCGCCCAGGTGCACGAAGGCGTCCAGGAACCCGGTCCAGGAGTGCACCTCGAACAACAGGTCCGGCAGGTCGATCTTCGGGAGCATCTTCTCCACCCGGCGCCGCAGCCAGGCCAGCGATTTGGGTACCCCGAGCGCCCCGAGCGCGTCCACGTTGAGCTTGGCCCGGCCGTTGGGCTGCACCTCGATGCTGACCTTCGCATCGGCGCCGGCCTCTTCGAGGCGTTCGGCCATCTGCTTCCACGCCGCGTCCAGCACCCGCACCAGCTCTGCCAGATGCTCCTCGACGGGCGCCTCCAGGCTCAGGCCGGCCAGTACGTCCTCGCGCACCGCCAGCCACGGCTTGCCGTCCAGCAGCCGGGCGCGCGGGTTGGAGAAGCGGTGCGAGGGGGAAGCGAAGACGTTGCGGCTGACCAGCGCCCGGTGCAGTTGCTCCAGCACGCACACCACATAGGCGTCGCGGTCCACCGCGCCCTGTGGCAGGTCCTTGTTCGCGTACACCGCCTTGCGCCAGTACGCCGGCACCACCTTGTCGTCGACCTCCCGCTTGAGCAGCGGCTTCTTCGTCACCTGGCGCCGGTTGAGTGCGGGCAGGCCCTTGACTGCCTCCAGGACCCGCTCCCCGGCCGGGGCGGCGCCGAGCATCTTGGTGTCTCCGAGCAGCGACAGGAACGGGCGCACCGTGTTGTAGCGGTTGGCCAGCGCCTCGCGGATCGCGATCTCCGCCGAGTCGTCGCCCTCCGGGACCAGGCTCGCCACCGTGGTGGCCGCGCTCCACAGCTGGGCCCTCGGCGCGACCTCCTCCAGGGCCTTCCACATCGTGGCAGCGTCCACCGCCTTGCCGGTCTCCTCGATGTGCTCCAGCTCTTCCATGAACACCTTCGAGATGCGGGCCGTGATGCGGGACGCCTTCTCCAGCTGCGGCAGGGTGGAGAGGCGTTCCTTGTTCGTGAGCCGTTTCGCGGTGCTGAGCAGCTTGGTCGACATCAGCACCGTGAACAGCTCCAGCGCGTCGTCGATGGCCTTGGCCTCCAGGTGCCGCATCACCGCGGTCAGCATCGCGGTGCGCTTCGGCTCCGGGGCCCGCTCCAGGCTCGTCGGCTTAGACCCCAGGCCGTAGCGTGCCAGCGCGGCGAGCCGGTTCGGCGGGAGCTTGTCCAGTTTCACCCGCCCCAGCCGGTACACCGCGATCTCGTCCACCCGCTCCAGCGCCCGCTTCATCGCCGTACCGGTCGTCTTCGTCGGCGGGCGGCGGAAGGTCTCCAGGTACGAGTACCGCCTGCCCTCCGGCGTCTCCAACAGCGCCACCAGGTCAGCGGGCAGCGACGGGTCCGCCCGCCAGGCCGCCCTGGCGACCATGGTGTGCAGGCGCTTATCCGCGATCGTGCGGACCTCGGACACCTCCCGCGCCAGCACGGAAACACCGGGCAGCAGCACCCGGTTCTTACGCAGCCAGCCCACCGCATAGTCGAACAGAGCCTTCGACCCCTCCGAATGCGCGGTCCACGCCCGCCCGTGCAGGAACGTCCGGAACTTCCGCCCCCACTCCGGGTCGTCGTACTCGTGATACTCGTACGCGTCCCGGATCTCCCACGCGTGCTCGTACGCCGTCGGCTTGCGCTCGGTGTACGCCTTGACGCACGAGACGTCCTCGATGCCGAGCTGCTCGGCGATGTGCTCAATCACCACCCACGGCACATCGAGCGGATCATCCGGCAGGCACCGGCCGATGAAGCGCACCGTGCACATCTGCAGCGCGAACCCGAGCCGGTTGTGGTCCCCGCGCCGCTTCGCGATCAGCTTGCGGTCCTCGTCGTCGAGGTAGAAGAACCGCTCCAGCTCCGGCCGGGTCGGCTCCTCGTAGAACTTCCCGTACGACGCGGCCTGATCGTCAGATAAGAACTCCACTGACATGCGGCGGACGTAACCACCTGACCGTGAGCGACCGTGAATCTTCCACCGAAGACCCACGCGAAACGGATCGCTCGTGCTAATGGATCACGACGAGCTGACCATGATCAAGTGCTTAGTGTTAACGGCTGTACCGATGTTCCCCAACCCCGGACTCGAAGTCCGGTTCGCTCCTTTCCCCGTGGACGTTCTCCCCGCGGACGTTCCCCCCGACCGGTTGCTGCCGTTCTTCGCCGACTGCGCCCGTCGGGCCGAAGCCGTACGACAGTCCAGCGCCGAGGTGGTGTTCGTCGCCGGATGCGAGATCACCGCCTTCTGCGGCGGCTTCATCCCGGGCTACACCTACGGCGACCGCCTGCGGACGATGGCCGCGGCCGACATGGAATGGTGGTCCTCCCTGGGCCCGGTGCAGGAGCGCTTCAACGACTTCCTCCCCCAAGTCGCCACGACGGTCCGCACGCACTTCGGCGGGCGGGTCACTTACGCCTCCGCTCCCTGGGAGTTCGTCGACTGGCGTCCGTTCGACGTCGTCGGCATCGACGCCTACCGGGCCGCCTACAACGCCGACGGCTTCCGGGAGGAACTGCGCGGGCACTTCGCCCACGGCAAGCCCGTCGCGGTGACGGAGTACGGAACCTGCGCGTACCGGGGCGCCGGCGAACTCGGCGGCATGGCCTGGCAGGTGCCGCCCGGCGCGGTACCGGACGAGGAAGAGCAGGTGGGCTGCTTCACCGATCTGCTGGACATCTTCGAGGAGGAAGGAGTGGACACCGCGCTCTGGTTCACCTTCGCCGGCTACAGCAGGCCCGGACCCCACGACCTCGGCTCCTACGGCGTCGTCCGGATGCTCGACGAGACCCGCTGGGAACCGAAGAAGGTGTTCCACACCATGGCGGCCAGGTACCGCGGCCGCTGAAGCGGCGGGCCCGGCAGGCAGTGGACGACCGGGCTCTCGTGCTCCAGCGATGCCGCGCGGCGTCAGTGTGCCGTGACCGGACCCTGTGCCGGGTCCGGGCGCCCCACCGGCAACAGCAGTACGCCGAGGGCGGCGACCACGGCGGCGATGATCGCGCACGCGGTGAAGGCGTTGTCGAAGCCGCCGGTCCCCGCCGCCGCGCCCGCACCACCGCCCTCCAGGCTCGCCCCCGCGATGGCCGAGATGACGGCGACGCCGAGCGCCGCGCCGAGCTCGTGCGCCGTACTGACCAGGCCGGAGGCCAGCCCCATGTCCTGGTGCGGCAGGCCGTTCATCGCGGCCGTGGTGGCGCAGACGAAGGCGGTACCGAGTGCGAGCGCCAACAGCGTGAACCCGGGGACAAGATCCGTCCATACGCCGCTGTCCGCGTCCAGGCGGGTCAGCAGGGCAGCGCCGACAGCGGTCAGCGCGAAGGCGACGGAACCCACCGGCCGCCAGCCCCGCCGTACCACGAGGTGGGAGGCGACATGCGCCCCGAGCGTGATGGCCACGGCCACCGGCAGAAAGACGAGCCCCGTCTTCAACGCGCTGAACCCGAGGACATGCTGGACGTAGAACGAGCTCAGGAAGAAGCTCGCGATGAGCAGTCCGGAGGCGGCCAGCATGACCACACTGCCACCGACGAGCGAGCGCCGCGCGAAGATCGCCAGGCGGACGAGCGGCTCGGGCACCCGCCGTTCGACCGCCACGAAGGCGACGGCCGACAGCACGGCGCCGATCAGCGGCAGCCAGGCTCCCGGAGCGTCGAAGCCGTGGTCGCGGGCCTGTACCGACCCGTAGACGAGCAGGCCGGGCGCGGCCGTGAGGGTGAGCGCGCCCGCGAGGTCGAGTGAACCGGCCAGGCCCGAAGGTGCCGCCGGATCAGGGGAGTTACCGAGCAGGGCCGGGACGCCGAAGAGCGCGACCAGCCCCACCGGCACGTTGATGAAGAACACCCACTCCCATCCGGGCCCGGAGACGAACACTCCGCCGAGCAGTACGCCCACGGCGGATCCGGCACCACCGATCGCGGCCCAGACGCCGAGGGCCTTGTTGCGGTCGGGCCCGCGGAACAGGGCCGTGACAAGAGCCAGCGCGGCCGGCGACATCAGCGCCGCGCCGATGCCCTGTGCCGAGCGGGCGGCGATCAGCATCCCGCCGCCGGCCGCCAGCCCGGAGGCCACGGACGCGGCGGTGAACACCGTCAGCCCCGCGAGGAAGGCACGGAGCTTGCCGACGACGTCGGCGAGACGTCCGCCGAGCAGCAGCAGACTGCCGAAGAACAGGGTGTAGGCGGTGACGACCCACGTGAGCCCCGAGCCGTCGAGACCCAGGTCCTCGCCGATGGTCGGGAGCGCGACGTTGATGACGGTCACGTCCGCGATCAGCATGAACTGGGCGAGGCAGAGCAGGGCCAGCACACGCCACCGGTACGGGTGTTCGGCCGAGTTGCCGGACCCGTGCGGGTGGGAATCAGGGTGCGCTGCTTCCGGTGTGTGGCTCATGACGGATCTCCCGAGTCGTCGGAGTGGATACGGCGTGGTGCGAAGGCGAGGGCGATGACGACACCGGCCGTGGCGATCGCGGCCCCGGTGAACATGGCCGGCCCGAGCCCCGCGGTGAACGCGTCGCGCGCAGTGCGGGCGACCGCGGCTCCCGCCTGTGCGGGGAGTCGTTCGGCGACGGCGAGCGCCGCGCCGAGGGAGTCGTGCGCGGCGGCTTTCTCGCCCGCGCCCAAGCCGCTCCGGCCGATCTCGCTGCGGTATCGACCGGCCAGCAGGCTGCCGGTGACCGCGACCCCGAGGGCGGCGCCGAACTGAATGGCGGTGCTGTTGGTCGCCGACCCCACGCCCAGATCCCGCTCCGAAAGCGAGCCCACGATGGAGTCCGAGGTGACGGTGATGACGAACCCCGCGCCCGCGCCCAGCAGCACGATGACGGCCAGAACCCGCCCGTAGCCGTCTCCCGGGCCGGTCGTGGCGAACACGGTCAACGCGGCGGCCACCAGCGCGAGTCCGGCGGCCGCGACGTACCGCGGCCCGAGGCGCTGTGCGAGCGCCCCTGCCAATGGCCCGGCCACCAGGAGCCCCAGCGCCATCGGCCCCAGCCGCCAGCCGGTCTGCGCGGCCGTGTAACCGAGGTTGAACTGCAGATGCTGAACGAGAGCGAAGAGCGTCCCGATCATCGCGAAGGCCGCGAGCAGGATCAGCACGGCGCCAACGGCAAGCCCTCGGTGGCGGAAGATTCCCAGGGGAAGCAGTGGACCGGGAGCACGCAGCTCCCACCACACAAAGGCGGCGATGAGCACGAAGGCCGCGGTGAAGGCAGCGAGCACCACCGGATCGGTCCACCCGTCCGACGGCCCCTCGATGAGCGCCCACAGGAGCAGGGCCGGCCCCGCGACGGACATCGAGGCCCCCAGGGGATCCAGCCGACGCCCTCGCGTGCCCGGCGCAGCGGGGACCAGGAGGACGGCGGCGACCAGACCTGCGACTCCGACGGGCAGATTCACCAGGAAGACCGAGCCCCACCAGAAACGGTCGAGAAGCCAGCCTCCGAGCATCGGCCCGATGACCGTGCCGGCACCGACGGCCGCCGACCAGATACCGATCGCTTTGGTGCGCTCGGCCGGGTCCGTGAAGACGCTGCCGATGATCGCAAGGGTGGCGGGCATGATCAGCGCCTCGCCGATGCCCATCGCACCCCGCGCCACGATCAGCTGGGTGACCGACCCGGCGTAGGCGGCGGCCACCGAGGCCCCCGTGAACAGCACGAGCCCGGCGAGGAAGACCCGCTTACGGCCGAGGCGGTCGGCGAGCCCGCCGCAGAACAGCATCAGCGCGCCCGCCAGCAGCGCGTAGATGTCGACGATCCACTGCAACTGCCCGGCGGACGCACCGAGTTCGCGGACGAGTGTGGGCAGCGCGACGTTCAGGACCGTGACGTCGAGCCCGACCACCAGGAGGCTCACGCCGAGTACGGCCAGGGTCAGCCACCGCCTGCGTGGCGGCAGCGCGGCGACTTCTGCGGATGTGCGGGCAGGAACAGCAATCATGAACTGAACCGTACAGTTCATCTGAATCGAACTCAACCGTACAGTTCAGTTGCCCTATGCTGGAGTTATGGATCAAGCGGCCCCTGTCAAGCGCCCCCCGTCCGGAGCGCGAGCCGAGCAGAAGCGGGCGGCGATCATCACAGCCGCACGCGAGACCTTCCTGCAGGAAGGTTTCTCGGCCGGAATGGACCTCATCGCCGCCCGGGCGGGCGTGTCCAAGGTGACCGTCTACAACCACTTCGGCAGCAAGGAGGCCCTGTTCACCGCCGCCATCGCCGGCGCACTGGACGCCCCGCTCAGCGGGACCCTCGTGGCCGCCATCGATCAGCTCGCCGACGCGGACGACCTGCACACCGCCCTCACCGACGCCGCCCGTGCCTGGGTCGCGGGCGTCCGTGACAACCCCGACGTCCTCGCCATGCGCAACCTGGTCGCCCGCGAACTCCACCGCTTCCCCGGCCTCGGCACCGCCTGGCAGCATCAGGCCCCCGGCCGCCATCACCCGGCAGTCGCCGGCGCCCTTGAGCAACTCGTGGCCAAGGGCCGACTCGCCATCCCGGACATGGAGGTGGCGATCATCCAGCTCTACTCACTGCTGCTGTATCCCCACATGGTCTTCAGCACGTACGGCACCGAACTCGACGCGGATCTCACCGGCCGGCTGATCTCGCAGGGCGTGGAGATGTTCCTGCACCACTACGCTCCGGCCGGCCCCGGCCCCGCACGCTGAGCAGTCGACGGCGAGGGACACGGGCACGGTTTTCCGGGTGCTCGCTGCTCACGTTTCTGGGTACTCGCCGCTCACGCACCCTTCTGAGGAGATGACCAGGATGCTGATCATCGGACTGCTCCTCCTCGTGGCCTCGGGCGCCTTCACCGGCCTGGTGATCGCCTACAACCTGTCCGGTGGCCCCGAGTACACCGTGACGATGTTCGGCCAGTACATCGCCACCATGAACTCCCTCGCGATCTTCTGCTCGGGTCTGGCCCTGGCCCTCATCTTCTGTCTGGGCCTCGCCCTGGCGCTGGCAGGGAGCGGAGCGGCACACCCCCGGCACCGCAGACCGCGGGGGTCCGACGGGACGTACGACACCGCCCCGCTCCACGGCGAGGGAACCGGCGACGACCATGGTCGGTGACCCGGACGACGACGTGGAGGCACGGCGGCAGGGCATCCCCGGCCACCGCACGGTGCCACACACCGCCGACATCCGCGTCGAGGCCTGGGGAGCGAGCCGGGAGCGCTGTCTGGCGGAGGCCGTGCTGGGCATGGTCGAGTGCTTCGCCGACGTCTCAGCGGTGCGGCCCACAGCAGTGGAGCGGGTCCGGCTGACCGAGGACAGCGACGACAATCTGCTGGCCGCGCTCCTGGACGAGGTCCTCTTCCGGCTGGAGGTGCACGGCAGGGTGCCCGTGGACGTCGAGGTGGACACGGCCGACGAAGCCGACGACGGTCTCGACGTACGGCTGGCCGTCGCCGACCTAACGGCGGTGGAGATCACCGGCGCCGCGCCGAAGGCCGTCTCGTGGCACGAACTGCACATCGGGCCGGGCCCGTACGGCTGGTCGTGCGCGGTGACGATCGATGCCTGAGGTGCGTGAGACCGCGAGGCGTCTGCGGAGGAGTGCACGGCGAGGTACGGCTCCTCAGCCCTTGACCACGCCCAGCGGGACCAGCCGCGCCACCGTGCGGCACAGCCCGGCCCGTTCGCTGGCGGCCACCACCGCGCTCACGTCCTTGTACGCCTCCGGGGCCTCCTCGGCCAGGCCGCGCCAGGACCGTGGCCGTACCGCGATGCCGTCCCGTTCCAGACGGGCCCCCAGTTCCCGGCCGACGACGGAGCGCGCGGCCCGGTGACGGCTCCATACGCGGCCCGCGCCGTGGCAGGTCGAGAAGAAGGCGCCCCCGCCGGGCACGCCCGCGAGCACGTACGAGGCCGTGCCCATGGTGCCGGGGATCAGGACGGGCTGGCCGACCGCCCGGACGTCCTCGGGCAGGTCGGGGTGCCCGGGCGGGAAGGCGCGGGTGGCGCCCTTGCGGTGCACGCACAGTCGGCGCCGCGTCCCGTCCACCTCGTGGGTCTCGATCTTGGCGAGGTTGTGGGACACGTCGTACACCAGCGTCAGACGGGCGCCCGCGGCGCGACGGAAGACCCGGCGGGCCGCGTCGGAGAGGACCTGGCGGTTCGCGCGCCCGTAGTTCGCGGCCGCGGCCATCGCGCCCAGGTAGGCGCGCCCCTCCGGCGAGTCCACGGGGGTACAGGCCAGCTGCCGGTCGGGCACGGTGATGCCGTACCGGGCCATGGCGCGATCCATCGTTTTGACGTGGTCGGTGCAGATCTGGTGGCCGAGGCCGCGCGAACCGCAGTGGATCATCACGCACACCTGGTCGAGGGCCAGTCCGAACGCGGCGGCGGCCGTCTCGTCGTACACCTCGGCGACCCGCTGCACCTCCAGGAAGTGGTTGGCGGACCCGAGACTGCCGACCTGCCGTATGCCCCGTTCCCGGGCCCGCTCGCCGACCTGGGTCACATCGGCGTCGGCGACCGCGCCGCCGTCCTCGCAGCGGGCCAGGTCGTGGTCCTCGCCGTATCCCTCGGCGACGGCGTACCGGGAGCCGCCCTCAAGGATCCGTTCCAGTTGCCCGTGGCCCGTCGGCCGCCACACACCACCGGGGCCCGCGCCGCGCGGGATCGCCCGGTCCAGACCGTCCATGACGGCGGGCAGTGCGGAGCGCAGCGCCCGCCGGTCGATGTCGGCGGCCAGCAGCCGCACCCCGCAGGAGATGTCGAAACCGACCCCGCCGGGCGAGACGACACCGCCCTCGTCCACGTCGGTCGCGGCCACCCCGCCGATGGGGAAGCCGTAGCCCCAGTGGATGTCCGGCATGGCGTACGAGGCACCGACGATGCCGGGCAGGGTGGCCACGTTGACGACCTGCTTCAGCGACTGTTCGGCGTCGCCGAGGAGGTCCCGGGAGGCGAACACCACGCCGGGCACCCGCATCGGCCCCCGGCGTTCGATGCGGAAGCGCCAGGGCCGCTCCTCGACCAGTTCCATCGCGACCTCCCGCGGCTCCTGTCGCTCGCGTTGCCTCTGTCCTGTCCCGTCCTGTCCGCGGTACCCGTGCCGGTGCCGCCCTACCGGATACGGAAACGGGCATGGGCGAATCGTCCCGGCGCCGCCTTACTGTGGGGACATGGGCGGCGGCGTGGTGACGCTGTTCCTGTGCGGCGATGTGATGCTCGGGCGCGGTGTCGACCAGATCCTCGCGCACCCCGGTGATCCGGCACTGCGGGAGGACTACGTCGCGGACGCCCGGGAGTACGTCCGGCTCGCGGAGTCGGCGAGCGGCCCGATCCCCGCCCCGGTCGACCCTTCCTGGCCGTGGGGCGAGGCACTGCGGGTCCTGGAGGAGGCCGCCCCGGACGCCCGGATCGTGAACCTGGAGACGTCCGTGACCCGGCGTGACGCGTTCGCGCACGGCAAGGCGGTCCACTACCGGATGCACCCGGCGAACCTGCCCGCACTGACGGTGGCCCGGCCCGACGTGTGCGTCCTGGCCAACAACCACGTGCTGGACTTCGGCCGCCCGGGCCTGGCGGAGACGCTCGACTCGCTGGCCCGCGCGGGCTTGCGCGTGGTGGGCGCCGGACGGGACGCCGACGAGGCGTACGCGCCCGCGGCGGTTCCCGTCGCGGGCGGGGGCCGGGTGCTGGTGTTCGCCCTGGGGGCGCGGTGCAGCGGCATCCCGCCGGACTGGGCGGCGACCGCGGAATCGCCCGGTGTCGCGTACGTCCCCGATCTGTCGGTGACCACGGCCGACGCGGTGGTCCGGCACGTGCGGCGGGCGAAGCGTCCGGGAGACATCACGGTCGTGTCCGTGCACTGGGGCTCCAACTGGGGATACCGGATCTCCCGGGATCAGCTCCGCTTCGCGCACACCCTGGTGGACGGCGGCGTCGATGTCGTCCACGGTCACTCCTCGCACCACCCTCGGCGCCTGGAGGTGTACCGCGATCGGTTGATCCTGCACGGCTGCGGCGACTTCATCGACGACTACGAGGGCATCGGCGGGTACGAGGAGTACCGAGACGACCTCCGGCTCGTCCACCTCGTCTCCGTGGCCGCGGACACGGGGCGGCTCACCGGCCTGCGGATCGTGCCCCTTCAGGCCCGGCGGATGCGGCTGGAGCCCGCGGCGGACGAGGACCGCGACTGGCTGCGGGCGACCCTCGACCGCATCAGCGACGGCGTCCGGATCACCCTGGCCTCCGACGGCACACTGGCGCTGGCGCATCCCACGACCACGTCCGGAACAGGAGACGGGCCCGGACAGGCGGGCGGCGGATGAACCTCCGGTTGCGGCTGACCCTGCTCGGCGTGGGCGCGATGAACTCGCCGCGGTTCGCGCCCGCGGGGCTGCTGCTGCGCTGCGCCCGGCAGCGCGCCGCCTTCGACGGCGGGCCGGGCGCGGAACCGCCGCCGGGGAGGCTCGCCGGCTGGCTGGTCACCGACGAGCAGGCGGAGCTGCGGTCCGCGCTCGGCCTGCGCGCGAGCGCGCGGGGCGTCCGGATCGGGGCCGGTGACCTGGAACTGGGCACCGTCCGGGTGCGCTGCCTGCCGGTGGAGCACACGTCGCATCCCGCGTACGGCTACCGCATCGAGACGGGCGGGCCGGTCGCGGTGTGGGCGCCGGAGTTCTGGGAGTTCCCCGAGTGGGCCGCGGGCGCGGACCTCATGTTCGCCGAGGCCGCCGCCTGGGACCGGCCGATACGGTTCCGGGGCGGCGTCGGAGGCCACGCGAGCGTGCGCAGCGTCGCGGACCAGGCCGTACGGCTCGGGGTGCGGCGGCTGGTGCTGGCCCATATCGGACGGCCCACGCTGCGGGCGATCGACGCCGGGGCACGGCCGCCGTTCGGCGAGTGGGGGGTCGAGGGCCGCACCTACTCCCTGGGCTTCGCCGCACCTGCTTCCTCAGCCCCACTTGCTTCCTGAGCCCCACCCCCTTCCTGGGCTCCGCCGACCTGCACCCTGGGCTCCGCCGACCCGCTCGGGGGGCTTCACCGGCACCCGGGTCACCGGATCGCCTACAGCCGGGGCGCCCGGCATCGCCATCGATCGCCGCACGTTTCCGCAGGTGGGAGCGGGTCGGCGCGGTCGGCGGAGCGGTGTGCGGGCGTGGTGCGGCGAGGGTTCCCGCTCGCTGGTCGGGGCGAGCTGGGCCACGCTGAGATGCGGACGGACATACGAACGGGGCCGCGGGCGGCCGACGCGCGCCGCCCGGTGATCCGGCGCACCACGCCGGAGCGCGTCCCGCGGCACGGCGCGGCCCACACCACTCGCCTCCACTCCCCCCATCCCC
>NZ_VMNX01000272.1 GCF_009377235.1 Streptomyces acidicola | reverse complement strand
ACCCGCTCCCCCACACCCCACGCCGTGACCCGCCACAGCGCCTCCACCAGGATGTCGCGGCTCATCTTGGAGTCACCGAGCTCCCGCTCGACGAAGGTGATGGGCACCTCGACGACGTGGTACCCCGCCTTGATCGCCCGGCGGGCGAGGTCGACCTGGAAGCAGTAGCCCTGGGAGGCGACCTCGTCGAGGCCGAGGCCTTCGAGGGTCTCGCGGCGGAAGGCGCGGTAGCCGCCGGTGATGTCGCGCAGCGGCAGATCGAGAGCGAGCCGCGAGTAGAGGCTGCCGCCGCGGGAGATGTACTCGCGGGACTTGGGCCAGTTCACCACACGCCCGCCCGGCACCCAGCGGGAGCCGAGGACCAGGTCGGCGCTCTTGAGGGCGGTGAGCAGGCGAGGAAGCTCCTCGGGCTGGTGGGAGCCGTCGGCGTCCATCTCGATCAGTACGCCGTAGCCGTGCTCGATGCCCCAGCGGAACCCCGCGAGATAGGCGGCACCGAGCCCTTCCTTGCCCTTGCGGTGCAGCACCTGGACGCGGTCGTCCTTGGCGGCCAACTCGTCCGCGAGCTTGCCCGTGCCGTCGGGGCTGTTGTCGTCGGCCACGAGAACGTGCGCCTCGGGGACGGCCTTCCGCACCCGGCCGACGATCGCCTTGATGTTCTCCGCCTCGTTGTAGGTCGGGATGATCACCAAGGCCGTGCCGAGCGGACCGAACTGCCTCTTCTGGGCTCCTGCCGCGAGGGTCCCGTCGCCGTCGTTCACTGCTGCCCCTTCATGTCCGTACGCAGGGGTCCACCATAGTGTCCCCGGCCTGCGCCGACGTGTCGGCACGTGCGCCGGCGGGTGTCGATTCGGCGAGAGCCGGGTGAGCTTGCTCCCCGAGCCTCCTGTGTGTTCCCGGAACGCCCTGTGTGCTGTCCGCAATAAGCGGTCTGTTCTGTCCAGGATGCACCGTCTGTGCTGTCCGGAATGCGGGTCGCACCGCGGCACGCGCGCTCCGGATCGAGGCCGGGTGAATGCCGCTGCGGATCGGGGCCCGGCGCCCTTCGGGCCGACCTGGGACCCGCTGGCTGCGAATCGACCGAAAGCCGTTGTCTACTGAGCGTCCGGGCCCCACCCGGGTCACACCAATCCCCCAGGCTCTCGGCTCCTCCCCCGCTCTCGGCTTCGCTTGAGCGGGAGGGATCCCCATGAGCAGGGAGGGACTTCCCTCTCACTGATGAACATTCCTTCGCCGGGGCGGCCGCGCTGGGCCTGGCTCCCAGTGACGGTGCGCCGGTGCAGCACACCGCCCCTGACCCAGCGGCGCTCCGACGACCGCGCGGAAGGTCCCCGGTCGGACGTCCGGTGGTGGACCCGGCCGAACCTACCCGCCCTCCGCCGTCGGCTGTCAACAGCCGTTCGACCTGCGGTGTTTCACTCAAGCCCCTGGTCAGCGCGGCGGATTCCCAGGTGGCGCGACGGGGCGGCGGACCCCCGATCGGGGCCGCGCCACCCCAGGAGATCACTCGCCCGGCCGTACGAACACGGTCCGCCCGCCCACGACGGTACGCAGGCAGACGGGCAGGTCCGTGCCGGGGCTCAGATCGGGCAGCCCAGGAGTGCCGGAGCGGGGGTCGGTGGACCAGCGGGCCACCCGGTCGTCGGGGGCCTGGACGACGAGCTCGTCGGTGCGCCACACGGCGTAGTCAGCGGGCGCTCCAGGGACCAGGACGCCCGCGTCGTCCCGTCCGACCGCCCGCCAGCCGCCCCGCGTGTGCGCCGTGAACGCGGCACGTACGGACACCCGGTGCTCCGGCGTGCGGTGGAAGGCCGCCGCGCGGACCGTGCCCCACGGGTCGAGCGGCGTGACCGGGCTGTCCGAGCCGAAGGCGAGCGGGACACCGGCGCGGAGCAGGGCCGCGAACGGGTTGAGAGTACGGGCGCGCCGATCGCCCAGCCGCTGCGCGTACATGCCGTCCTCGCCGCCCCACAGCGCGTCGAAGGCGGGCTGTACGGAGGCGGTGAGGCCGAGCTCGGCGAGGGCCGCGATGGTGTCGGGGGTGAGCATCTCAGCGTGCTCGACGCGGTGCCGGGCGGCGCGGACACGGGCGAGACCGACCTTCTCGGCGGCGGCGCGCACACCCTCGACGACCGCGGTCACCGCGGCGTCCCCAATGGCGTGGAAGCCCGCCTGGAGGCCGGCCTCGGTGCACGCGACGACGTGAGCGGCCACAGCCGCAGCGTCCAGGTACGCGGTGCCGGTGTGGTCGGCGTCGGCGTACGGCTCGTGCAGGCACGCCGTGTGCGAGCCGAGCGCGCCGTCGACGAAGAGGTCGCCCGCGGCGCCGACCGCCCCCAGGGCGCGCGCCTTCGCCACACCCTCTTCGGCCTGTTCCGCCCAGTAGCCCACGACCCGCGGACCCGGCTCCTCGGCGGCCAGCCGCAGCAGCCCGGTGAAGTCGTCCTCGGAGGAGATGTCCGGGCCCGCGCATTCGTGGACGGAGCCGATGCCGAGCGAGGCGGCATGGGCGAGCGCCGCGCGCTGGGCCTCGGTGCGCTGGGCGGGAGCGACGGCGCCCAGCGCGGTGGCGCGTACGGCGTGGTGGGCGTCGCGGATGAGCGGGCCGTCCGCGAAGCCCGTGCTCCCGGGGACCAGGTCGAGCAGTGCCGTCGTCACGACCGCCGAGTGCACGTCGATCCGCGAGAGGTACAGCGGGCGCCCACCGGTCGCCTCGTCGAGCTCGGCGCGCGTCGGGGGCCTGCCGCCGGGCCAGCGGGACGCGTCCCAGCCGTGGCCGAGGAGTACGCGGTCGTCGGGGCGGGCGGCCGCGAACTCGCGCACGAGGGCGAGGGCCGCCTCCCGTGAGGGCGCGTCGGACAGGTCGAGCCCGGTCAACGCGAGACCGGTGGACGTGGTGTGGACGTGCGCATCGGTGAACGCCGGGGTGACCAGTGCGCCGTCGAGGTCGATCACCTCGTCGGCGCCCTCCACGAAGGCGTCGGCCGCTCCTTCGGAGCCGACCCAGGCGATCTGCCCGCGTTCCACGACCATCGCGGTGGCGAACGGGTCGGCGGGGCTGTGGACTTCTCCACCGCGCAACAGCACGGTGTCCGACGAGGCGGTGCTCTCACTCATGGGAACAGTCTCGCGCCTCGGGTTCACAGCCCGGCGCACGGGGCGCCCGAGCGCCGCACACGCCCTCACGGACGTCGCTGCACGCGCTCCTCAGATGCGCGGGGGCCGGGCCTCGTACGGCGTCGACAGCACCACGGTCGTACGCGTCGACACCCCCGCCAGCGACCGCAGCCGCGCCAGCAGCTCCTCCAGTTCGTGGGGGGTGGCCACGCGGACCTTGAGGATGTAGTTCTCGTCGCCCGCGACGCTGTGGCACGCCTCGATCTCCGGGACGCCGGCGAGGCGTTCGGCGATGTCGTCGGGGGCGCTGGGGTCGAACGGTTTCACCGAGATGAACGCGGTCATGGGCAGCCCGACGGCCTCCGGGTCGACGACCGCGGCGTACCCGCGGATGACACCACGCTGCTCAAGCCGGCGCACCCGCTGGTGCACGGCGGACGTGGACAGGCCCGTGGCCTTGCCCAGGTCGGTGTAGCTCATCCGCCCGTCCTCGACGAGCAGCTGCACGATCTGTCGGTCCAGCTCCTCCATGGCGCAAGAACCTACAGGGCGGTTGATCTCCTCGGATACCTGAGCGGCGCAGGTCATACCCGGTTCGTGATGTGGCTGAGAGCGCTCTGTGAGCCGTGCGGGTGACGGACCGGGCGCATCGGGCACCTGCGATTGGCATGTGACGAACGCCACAGCAGCCGAACAGGCTTCGTGATGTCTTCGTGATTACCCCCGAGACGGGACGGGAAGTGCTTGCTGTGGTCGAGGCCGCAGTGCCTTCACGGCCCAGCCCGAGGGGGAGTAACCCATGCAGAGTCTTAAGCGCCTTGGTCGTACCGCGCCCAAGCGCCAGCAGCCGGTCGTCGAGCCCGAGCCGGAGGGCGTCGAAACCGACGACGAGTTCGACGCCTACGACACCCTTGAGATGTACCGGGTGATCTGCCCGGACTGCGCGCAGCCCATCGCGCTCCTCGCGGACGAGGAGGTCCTGCCGGAGCACGCGCTGTGTGCCTCGCCGTGGAACCCGTTCGGGCTCACGGTCTGCGCCGGTACGGGCCGCACGGCGGCCGAGGCCCGGTCCGCCGACGAGTCCGAGGAGCTCCAGGAGCAGGACACCGCCCTCCTGTTGACGCTCCCTCAGGGGCTCGACTGGCGGACGCAGCCGTTCTCCCACGTCGGCGGCCCGGGATCGCGCCCGATGCGGATGCCGGCCATTCGACGCCAGATGGACCACCGCCAGGCCGCCTGAGTCAGAGCGCCGCCGCGAGGGCTGTTCAGCCCGTTTCTTGCCAGTAACCGCCCTGCACCATGGATCGCAGACTGCCGTGGTGCAGGATCAGCGTGTCCGGCTCCGCCGGGACGGCGACCTCACCGAAGTACGCCTGGCAGTGTGGCCGGTGAGGGGTGCGGTGACAGCCCGTCAATCGTCCATGCGTAGTAGGCATGTTGGGCGACGAGACGGTCATCGGGCACGGCGGGCCTCCCTGGGCGCACGACGGTCGACGTCGCCGGGAGGGGTGCGAACTCCGGCGGTCCGGTTGACGGTACGTCGGACAGCCGTCGTGGGTCAGAGTCGTGACACGTGTCGACGGCGTCCCGTCGTACGGGACGGTGGGCACGGTCCTGAACGCCCTCGCCGTGTACCCCCGTACGAGGTCACCGTGGACACACACCCGATTCCCGGGAGCGGTGACCGGCCCGCCCGCACCCGCGTTGCCCCGGTATGACCCCCACCTCGTCCACGACCGGGCGTCACCGTCACCTACCTGTCCTTCCGCCCCCGGGACCATCGGTTTCCCGCCGGCCCGCGCTCCCGCAGGACCCGCCCATCTACAGCGCGCTGATGCGGATCTGGGCGGACCGGGGCCGCACACTGCCGGGGCACCGCGACCCGGAGTGGATCCGGCTGGCGGCGCCCCCGAGCGGCCCCGCCCAGTTCACCAGGCTCGGGGACCCGTTCGGCTCGGGCCCGCCCTTCGGCGTGACCCGTGATCCGCTCAGCGCGACTCGGGACCCGCGAGGTGACGGGCGATGACCATCCGCTGGATCTGATTGGTGCCCTCGACGATCTGGAGCACCTTGGCCTCGCGCATGTACCGCTCGACCGGGAAATCCGCCGTGTAGCCGTACCCGCCGAGGACCTGGACGGCGTCCGTGGTGACCTTCATCGCGGTGTCGGTGCAGTGCAGCTTCGCCATGGCCGCCTGCTTGGAAAAGGGCCGGCCGGCATCGCGCAGCCGGGCCGCCGCCAGGTAGAGCGCCCGGCCCGCCTCGATCTGCGTCGCCATGTCCGCGAGCATGAAGCGCAGCCCCTGGAAGTCCGCGATCGGCCGTCCGAACTGCAGCCGCCCAGTGGCGTACGCGACGGCCTCGTCGAGCGCCGCCTGGGCCAGGCCGATCGCACAGGCCGCGATGCCGAGCCGCCCGGAGTCGAGCGCGGACAGGGCGATGGCGAAACCCTGACCCTCGTCGCCGATCCGCCGATCGTCGGAGATCCGCACCCCGTCGAGGTGGATCTGCGCGGTGGGCGAGCCCTTCATCCCCATCTTCTTCTCGGGCACGGCGGCGCTCAGCCCCTCGGCGTCCCCGGGGACCAGGAAGGCCGTGATCCCTCGGGCGCCCTCGGCGCCGGTGCGTGCCATGACCGTGTAGAAGTCGGCGATGCCGCCGTGCGTGATCCACGCCTTGGTGCCATGGAGGACCCAGTCGTCGCCCTCCCGTACGGCCTTCGTGCGCAGGGACGCCGCGTCCGAGCCCGAGGACGGCTCGGAGAGCCCGTATGCGCCGAGCAGGCCGCCGCCGAGCATCGCGGGCAGGTACTCGGCCTGCCGTTCCTTGCTGCCGTACTGGGCGAGCGCGTGACAGGACAAGGAGTGGACGCTGACGCCGAGGCCGACCGTGAGCCGGGCCGCGGCGAGCTCTTCGAGGACCTGGAGGTAGACCTCGTAGGGCTGGTCACCGCCGCCGTACTCGGAGTCGTACGGCAGGCCGAGCAGTCCCGACTCCGAGAGCAGCGTGAAGAGTTCGCGGGGGAAGTGGCCGGCGTCCTCCTCCTCGGCCGCGTGCGGGGCGATCTCCCGCTGGGCGATCTCACGGACGAGGGAGATCAGATCCCGGGCCTCGTCCGTGGGCAGTTGACGGTCCACCGGCTGCGGGGCGCGGTCGGGCATGGCGACGCTCTCCTCCCTGTCGGGCACTGCGGCGGACGCACCGGGGATGGGGTGGCGCCACCGGGTCTCACTGGCCACGGCCGACGGTCGTCTCCCGGGTCACGGAAGCCGCTGACCAGCGGCTGTGGCGCTTGGAGTATGCCCGATCCGGACCAGCGAGTCACCAGTTAACGGTCGTTCATTACAACACATCGGAAGATCACCGCCATGGGCGCGGCCGGACCGGCGTCACCCGGTCGGAGCCCGGCGGCCGGGCACCGGGCCCGCCGGCGTCAGTGATCGCGGCGGGCGGGCTCCGGGGCCCGGTACGCGGGGTCGAGCTCCTCGATGGCGCGCAGCGTGCCGCCGAGCGTCTTCACCAGCAGTTCGCGCATGGTGTCCCGGGACAGGTCGGGGCCGGCGATCCAGTCCAGGGTGGCGCCCTCGACGCTGCACACCCAGCCCAGGAGGCCCATACGGGGCAGCGCGGCGATGTCGTGACGGCCGTACGCCCCCTCGGCGATGGTCGCGACGATCGCCTCGCGCACGCCGTCACGGATGGCGTGCACCTGGGCGTCGAAGCCGACGCCGCCGCTGACGATCGTGCGGTACGCGGCCTGGTTGTTCTCGGCGTAGCGGAGATAGCCGTCGAGGGTGCGGTGCACCCGCTCCTGCGGCGGGAGTTCGAGACCGCTCGCGGCGAACGAGACCAGGTCGGCCACAGAGTCCTCGACGATGGCCAGGTAGTAGCCGCGCTTGGACTTGAAGTAGTAGTAGATCAGCCCTTTGGCGACATGTGCCTGACGCGCTATGTCGTCCATCGACAGCGCGTCGTAGGAGGTGTCGGCGAATAACGTCCGCCCGATGGCGATGAGTTCGGCGCGGCGGGCGAGGGAGCGGTCGGTACCGCGGGTCCGCGTGCCCTCGATCGCGCCTGGTTGACTGCTCTTCAATTTCGGCCCAAGTCTCCAACGGCCAGCGGGACATGCGCAGTATGGCAGACCGCTGTCAGCCGCCTGTTCGACTCCGATCGCCAGAGTCGGGGGCCGGAAGGGATCGGTGTGGGGCGGACGCGACGGCCGCCGCCGGGACGTCGGTCGCACACCACGGCCCCCGGCGGACCGGGGGCCGTGGCACATCGGTGGGACGACCCGGCTCAGCGCACCCCCACGGCGGCCAGCGCCTGGCGCTGCCGGGTGGTCGGGTGGGCCGGGAAGTACAGGTAGCAGACGCCGCCGGTGCCGGAGACGACCTTGCCGGAGGCGTTGTAGCGCTTGGTCCTGAGCCAGATGTTCTCCCACTCACGCCGCTTGTAGACCCGCCGCACCGCCTCGTTGGTCGGGGAGTTGGGGTCGTTGGCGATCACGTCACCGTCGGCGGTGAAGCCGATCACCGTCATCAGGTGGCCGGCCGTGCCGTAGCCCGCGTCGGTCAGCTCGGTGGCAAGGAACGACTGCGACGTGATGACCGGGATGCCCGCCGCGATCAGCGTCTCCAGGTCCGTGAGCGAACGGAGCCGGGTCACCACGCCCTGGAAGTCCTTGTACGTGGCCGCGTACGCCGCGTTGAAGGGCCAGTTGCCGCAGCCCTCGTACTGGTAGTCGTACGTGAACCGGGCCGCGTGGCACACCTGTGGGTCGGCGTAGTCGGGGTTGACCCAGGCGAGGTCCCCGGCGGTGGGCTTGCGTCCCCAGTACTCGATGATCATCTGCGAGGAGGTGGGGCTGCACCAGGCCTCGCCGCCGTTGTCGTACTCGGGGTACTGCCCCTTGTGGATCTCCTGGGAGTAGCGCGGGACGACCAGTTCCTTCGCGAGCCCTGGGGTGGACTCGGCGACGGTGAAGCGGTCGGGGACGTCGGAGCCCATCGCGCCGAGCCGCCAGACGGTGGGGGTGAGCGCGGTGCCGGGCTTGCGGTGGAGGGTGAGCCGCAGACGGTACGCGACCAGCCGCAGGCCGGAGGCCGGGGCGTCCACGGCGAAGGTGTCCGTCCAGACGCTGCTCTTGCCGTCGCTCTGGCCGTCGACGGAGGTGCGCCTGATGTCCTGGTCGCCGGCCGCCCACCGCCCCATCACGTACCAGGGTGTGTCCGTGCCGTCGGAGTACGTGCCCCGCAGCTCGACCTGGAGCCAGGTGCCGGCCGGGGTGCGGGCGTTCCAGGAGGCGATGGCCTCGGTCGACGGGACGGCGAGCTTGTGGACGGGAGACGTCCACGTCGCGTACTCCCAGCTGGAGGTCGTGCCGGTGTGCGGATCGGTGTAGTCGGTGGTGCCGGCCGGCGCGGCGATCACCAGGCCGGGCCGCTTGCCCGCCACCGCGCGCGTGCCCTTGGCGCTGCCGCCGCGCCAGTCGGTGTACGAGGTCCACGCGCGGTTGTCCACGACGGATGACGGTGCTTTCGCGGGGAGGTCGGGTGCCTTCGCGGGAAGGGCGCCACTCTGCTCGGGGCGGTGCCCCGTGGCGGCCGCGGCCGGGTCGGCGGCTCCCATCGCGGCCGCGGCGACCGCGGCGGCGAGGACGGTTCTGCGGGACGGCTGTGAAGCGCTGGTCATGAGCGGGTGACCCCCAGTGGTCCGAAGCACGGTTGGGACGACGACTGTGGGCCAACTATGGACGCCGGAAGCCGACTTCTGCCAGCACCACGCGCCCCGCCGACTCCCGCACCATTGGTAGGGACCACTGACATCACCCGAGCGGCGGTGAGCGTCACCAAGGAGTGCCGTCGCCCGTCCGCAGTAGAGTCGGCGACCGCGGCGCGCCGGCGTCGCGCCGCCTTCGCACCAGACCAGGGAACCGCCATTCACGCCCTCGCCGCCCGCCTGCGCCGACTGCCACCCTCCTGCGGACCGGTCCGTCTGATCGGGATCGACGGGCATGCGGGCTCCGGAAAGACGACCTTCGCAGAGCGGTTGGCCGTCGCGCTCGACGACGCGCCCGTGCTGCACCTGGACGACATCGCCACGCACGAGGAACTGTTCGACTGGACCGGACGGCTCCTGACCCAGGTGATCGAACCGTTCGGCCGCGGCGAGACGGCGCACTATCTCCCCTACGACTGGCGCGCGCGAAGCTTCGGCGCGCCCCGCCCGCTGCCCCCCGCACCGGTCGTCCTGGTCGAGGGGGTCGGCGCGGGCCGCCGCGCACTCCGCCCGTATCTGGCGCGGCTGCTGTGGCTGGAGGTACCGAACGAGGAGGCATGGGCACGAGGGCGCTCGCGGGACGGGGAAGAGCAGCGGGAGTTCTGGGCGGGGTGGGTCGCCGCGGAGCGCCGGCACTTCGCCGAGGACCCCTCGCGCCCCTGTGCCGATCTTCTGGTTCGGCAGAGGTCAGAGGGGTACGAGGTGCTGCCGGGACCTGCGGGGACTTCAGGATCGACCCTGTTCCTCACGCACGGTAACGGACCATCCGCAGTGTGCTGAACTTGTGAAGCCCCTTGCGCAGGAACTTCCCTCAGTGCTTCAACTCCGCTTGACCCGGGGGCCGTACAGGACTTACGTTCTCAATGTGCGGTCGTCGGAGACCGCCTCAGACGCGAAGCCCCCGGTTGTTCCCCCGTGATCGGGGGCTTCGTTCTGCCCGCACCCTTCTCTCGGGGCGCTTCGGGGACACAAGTCGTTCACCCTCGGTCACCGAGCGCAGTGTGCGCCGTCTGCTCCCACCTCGCAAGACGGGCCGTGCGGCACCCTTCGGTGGGCGACCGACCCGCGGGTACGATGCCCTCGGTGCGACCTTCGGACGGCTGCAGAAACGCACCGTTGCAACTCCCGTCCGCGGCACGACGGTTCGACGAAGGCTGCCACGGGCACCAGCTCGGCAGCATACCGACGGGGGCACGGTTTGTGGGGGACGTGATGGATTTCGGCACGCGGGGCCCCGAGGCCCCGGCCGACCTCGCCTGGCTGCGAGGCGTGGACGCCTACACGATGGGCGCCTATCCGCAGGCGGAGGAGGAGTTCCGCACCGCGGTGCGAATGGATCCCGGGATGGCCGACGGCTGGCTCGGGCTGCACGCGCTGCGGGTGGACACGACGACCGCGCTGCTCAGGATGTTCCGGCACCGGGAGCGCTTCGGGGAGCAGCGCGCCCGCCACCGGCGTACCCTCAACTCCTGGTACTGGCTGGGCTGGTGGGTGCAGCCGGTCCTGGAAAGCCCGCGCGATCTGCTGCTGGCCCACGCCTCGCACTGGCTGGACGGCCGCCATGTCCCGGAGCTGGACCGGGCGCTGGCCGGGCTGCCGCCCGTCGACGCCGACCCCCAGGTCCGCTTTCTGCACGGGTGCCGCGCCTATCTGGTCAAGGACTGGGAGCAACTGGTGCGGCACACCGACCCCTTGATCAACGACCCCATGCTGGGCATCGAGGCGGGCCTCTTCGGCGGCATGGCCCGGGTCCGCCTGGAGATGTACGGCCAGGCGGAGCCGCTGCTGTCCACGGCCCTCATGCGCTGTCGCAGCGAACAGCCGCAGCGCAAGGAGCTGCGGTACTGGCTGGCGCGGGCGCACGAGGGGACGGGCCGGTCGGCCGCCGCGCTCCCCCTGTACCGGGCCGTGCACCGGGTGGACCCCGCCTTCATGGACACCTCCGCGCGGCTCGCGGCGATCGCCGAGGGGGAC
The DNA here is from genome assembly GCF_009377235.1 of Streptomyces acidicola. Taxonomy (GTDB): domain Bacteria; phylum Actinomycetota; class Actinomycetes; order Streptomycetales; family Streptomycetaceae; genus Streptomyces; species Streptomyces acidicola. Next base: position 1,098 of record NZ_VMNX01000272.1, on the reverse strand, counting down.
GGCTACGACGACGCGGCGGACTTCGCGGCGATGGCGCTGTCCGGGGTCGGGGACGTGATGGACGGGCCGGACGGGGTGGACCCGCTGTTCGGTGCCGAGGGCCGGGAGGTGAAGCTCTCGGAGCCGGATCTGCCGCCGGGTGGGCTGCCGCCCGAGACGGTCGACACGGTGGTGCGGGAGAAGTCCATGGCCTCCGGGCAGCCGCTGCCGGCCGGGCCGACCGATCCGGCGCTGCTGGAGGAGGCGCTCGCCGAGCTGGAGCGCATGGTGGGTCTGGAGCCGGTGAAGCGCCAGGTCAAGGCGCTCTCGGCACAGCTGAACATGGCACGGCTGCGGGCGGGGCAGGGCTTACCCGTACAGCCCCCCAAGCGCCACTTCGTCTTCTCCGGCCCCTCGGGCACGGGCAAGACGACGGTGGCCCGCATCCTGGGGCGGGTCTTCTACGCCCTCGGTCTGCTCGGCGGCGACCATCTGGTGGAGGCCCAGCGCGCCGATCTGGTGGGCGAGTACCTCGGCCAGACCGCGGTGAAGGCCAACGAATTGATCGACTCCGCGATCGGTGGCGTCCTGTTCGTGGACGAGGCGTACTCGCTGTCCAACTCCGGGTACGGCAAGGGCGACGCGTACGGGGACGAGGCGCTGCAGGTGTTGCTGAAGCGTGCGGAGGACAACCGCGACCACCTCGTCGTGATCCTCGCGGGCTATCCGGAGGGCATGGACCGTCTGCTCGCCGCCAACCCCGGGCTGTCGTCCCGCTTCACGACCCGCGTCGACTTCCCCTCGTACCGGCCCATGGAGCTCACGTCCATCGGTGAGGTGCTCGCCGCGGAGAACGGTGACGTCTGGGACGAGGAAGCGCTCGACGAGCTCCGCTCCATCAGCATGCACGTGGTGGAGCAGGGCTGGATCGACGAGCTCGGCAACGGCCGCTTTTTGCGCACGCTCTACGAGAAGAGCTGTGCGTACCGTGATCTGCGTCTGTCGGGGTATCCGAGCACGCCGACGCGGGACGACTTGTCGACGCTGCGGTTGCCGGATCTGATGCAGGCGTATGGGGAGGTTCTTTCGGGGCGGGGGCCGCAGGATCCGTCGGGGATG
>NZ_VMNX01000271.1 GCF_009377235.1 Streptomyces acidicola | reverse complement strand
GGGAAGAAGGGGAGGGGTGGCCGGTGGGCCGGTCATCGTCCCTTCGCCTCTGGTGCCAAGGAACTGCTGACCCAGTCCCTCCGCGTCGCCCTGGCCCATCGCGACCGTCACATCGGAGACGAGCACTTCCTCCTGGCCCTCACGGCCCGCCCCGGGGTCGCCGCCGAAGTCCTTGCGGATCACGGGGTGACTTATGCGGCGGTGGAACGTGTGCTGTGGGGTGGCGAGGGGCAGGCGAGGGCCGGCTGAGGGCCTGAGGCTCGCCGCCTCGTCGGCACTCGCAACACGTCACCGTCCGCATATCACCCGGCACGCCACTCGCTTCACCTCACTCCTTGGGCGTCCGCAACGCCGCTCCGATGTGGGCCGCTGCCGTGGACAAGTGGCGGCGGGCCTCGCGGAGTTGGTCCTCTGTGACGCCGTGGTCGCGGGCCGCGTCGCGGATGTCGTCACGGAAGCGGTCGAGGAGGCGGTCGAGGTCACGGGCGGCATTGCCCGTGGAGGCCTCGTGGGCCCAGACGGGCTCGTACTCGGCGGGGAAGTCGTCTGGAGTGGTCGTGTAGTCCGGGGAGGGTGTGGCGGTTTTGGATGTCCCCGCCGTGCCCGTGTCCGTGCCTGTCCCCGTCCCCGTGTCCGTGCCCTTGTCGGACGTCGCTCCCGGGCGGCCGAAGCCGAAGTCCTTGCCCCAGTCCTTTCCGAAATCGCCGAATTCCTTTGCCAGTTCGGAGAGTCCCTCACGTACCCCGGTCGGCCAGTCGCCCCGCGCGAAGTGGTCCTGGACCTGTTCCTGAACGCGCTTGGCGAGGCGCTGGAACTCCTCCTGCGCTTGCGTATGGGCGTGCTCCTGGGCCTCCTTGGCTTGGCGACGGGCTCGCTGGGCCTCCTCACGGGCCCGGCGGCTCTCGTCCTTCGCGCGGCGGGCCTGCTCCTTCCACTCCTGCTTGACGCGACGCATCTCCTCCTTCGCGGCGCGCCAGGCCTCCTTGTCGGTGTAGTCGCCGAAGTCGCCGAGCGGGACCTGTTCTCGAGCCCCGCTCCTGGTGCCCTTGCGCGCCTCGGAGGCCGCCGCGCGCATCTCGCGGCGCAGGTCGCCGGCCGCGCCCCGGACGTCGGCACGGATCTCCGCGGCCAGCTCCGCCACCGACTCGCGGATCTCCAGCTCCAGGTCGGCCAACTCGCCTCTGCGGTCGGCCAGTTCGGCACGGCCCGCGTCCGTGATCGCGTACACCTTGCGGCCGCCCTCGGTGGTGTGCGTGACCAGGCCCTCGGCCTCCAGCTTGGCCAGGCGCGGGTAGACCGTGCCCGCCGAAGGCGCGTAGAGGCCCTGGAAGCGCTCCTCCAGGAGGCGGATCACCTCGTAGCCGTGGCGCGGGGCCTCGTCCAGCAGCTTCAGCAGGTAGAGGCGTAGGCGTCCGTGAGCGAAGACCGGGGGCATGTCAGAGAACCTTCTTGTCAGTCGTGCCGTCGGACGCATTCTCGCCGGATCCGGTGCCGGCCGGTTTCGGATCCTCCGCTTCCGAGAGGTTCGACGAGTTCGACGAGTTCGAAGGGGTCGAAGGGGTCGAAGAGGTTGAAGAGGGCGAAGGGGTCGGGGAATTCGATGCGGCCTGGAAGGTTGGGGAGGCCGGGGTGGTCGCGGAGGTTGCGGAGGCCGGGGTGGTCGGCGAATCGTCCTCCGATGGAGGTCTGCGGAGCAGGGCGATCGAGCCCGAGATCGTGGTCGCCCTCAGCTTGCCCTTGCCCTCGCCCAGGCGGCCCGTGATCTTGTGGGCGCCCCACGGGCCGCTGACCCGGAGGTCGTCGAAGGCATTGGCGATCGTGCCGCTCGCCGTGTTTGCCTCGACCTCCGCGTCCGCGGGGTGGGGGAGCCGGATCGCGATCTCGCCGGAGACACTGGTGAGGCCGACGTCCGTGGGGCTGCTCGTGGGGTCGAGGTCGAGGATGATCGAGCCGCTCACCGAGTCGGCCTTCACGGTCGGGCAGGAGCCCTCGATGACCGTCAGGTCACCGGAGACGGAGCTCAACCGCAGGTTGCCGGTGACGGCTTGGGCCTCCACGTTCCCGGAGACTGTCGTCGCGCGCACCGGGCCCGACAGGCCGACCAGGGTCGCGTCGCCCGAGACGCCCTTCACCTCCGTACGTCCGTCGAGCCCGGAGACGACGGCCGTCGCGCCCACGACGCCCACCTCGACGCGTGTGCGGGCCGGAACCGTCAGGGAGATCAGCGCATTTCGGCGCCATCCCTTGCGGTCGAGCCACTTCAGGAAGCCCTTCCAGGGGAGGTCGTCGTACGCCACAGTCAGCGTGCCGCCCTCCTGCGTCACCGTCAGAGGCGGCCCCTCGATGTCGGACACCTCCAGGCGCGGGGAACCCTCGTCCGTGCCCACGACGTTCACCGTTCCATTGACGATGCGCACATGGAGCGTCGTCACGGGGTCGTCGAATGTGAGGTTCCGCGGCTCGGTGACGGACCACTCGGACATGGTGTTGACCTCCTCGACCGGGCGCGACGCGCCATATCGCGTCTTCCGTTATTCACGATATATCGCGGTCATGGAAAGTCAAGGCACTCGTTCTGGTGACCCCGTGGGGATGTATGCGGACAAAATGCCCTGATGTGGGGGTGCGTCAGGGCAAGCTCCTGGAGGTTGAGGCTCTCGGTCTCTCTCCGCTGTCGATCCCTCTCTGCTCCCCGCGCGTTCTTGCTCTGCCGGGCGGAGGGTGAGCCCGTCGCCCGTGGCGGGCCGGCGGGGGCTTCCTTGAGGTGAGTGCTGTCAGCGCCTCGCAGCGCTGCCCGCGCTGTGGCCACACCGCCTGTTAAGGGGGGCGAACGACAAAGCGCCCTGCTGTCGGCGCGCAGAAGGCGCCGTTCTACTCCTCGTCGTCTTCGTCGTCCAGCCGGGCCAGCCACGTGGCGAGGCGTTCCACCGGCACCTCGAAGTCCGGGTTCAGGTCGACGAACGTCCGCAGTTGCTCGGCGAGCCACTCGAAGGTGACCTCTTCCTCGCCGCGCCGCTTCTCCAGCTCCTCGATACCGCGGTCGGTGAAGTACATGGATGGTGCTCCGTTGGTTCTGTGAGGGGTGGGAGTCCTCCCTCGCGGGAAGAACTCTTCCCTTACGGGAAGAAAGGGCGAGGACTTCCTGGGAGGGAAGCCAAGGAAAAGGATAGGCGGCTCAGTGGGGCGCTTGAGGGCCCTCGCGGGCCGGCCCCGTGCCACTGGCCTGCGCACCGGGCAGGCGGGATCATGGGGGGTTCAGGGGAACGGGGGAACGGGGATGCCATGGGGGACGTGACGCGCGTCGCGCGCATCGAGATGCCGGACGGGACGCCTGTGTGGGCCCGGATATCGGGGGCCGAGGAGCTGGCCGTGCCGTCCGGGGAGTTGTCGTACACGGACACCGGGTTCGCCGACCGGGTGGAGGCGCAGGTCGAGAGCTTGCAGTCGGTCGTCACGAGCGTCGCGCGCTCGCTGGCCGCACCGCTGCGCACGGTCCGCCCGGACGAGGTCAGCGTCGAGTTCGGGATTGAGCTGACGGCGAAGGCGGGCAAGGTCGTCGGTCTCCTCGCGGACGGCGAGGCCAAGGCGGGTATCAAGGTCACGCTGACCTGGAACGGCGGGCCGCCTGATCCGGACTCGCCCGCAGTTGACTCGTCCGGTCTCGACTCGTCCGCGTCCGGCTTGCCCGATCGCGACTCATCCATTCACGACTCATCCATTCGCGACTCATCCATTCGAGGCTCGTCCGTTCAAGGTTCGTCTGCTCACGGCTTGTCTCCTCATGATCCAGCCGCTCCCCGCTCGGGCCAGGGCGGTCGGCCCGGTGATGCGCGCGCGGGCGCGTCTCCCGGCGCTTCGGTGCATGGAGGCGCGGGCGACCCGGTCACCAGGAGCGGGGCGTGATGGGCGGGTACGCCCCGGGCGCATCGGACGGGCTCGGTGACGCCCACAGTGCGCTCCGTGAACTCGTCATGGCCGCGACAGTGCGCATCCATCGGGCGGGGGTCGGGTATGCCCTCGACGAGCCCGGGACGTTCCTTGGAAGCGGCTTCTTCGTCGCGCCGAACTGGGTTCTGACCTGCGCGCACGTGCCGAGGAGCGAGAAGGGGGGCGAGGTCACCGTGGTCTATGAGACCGATCCGGGCCGCGGTGCGACCGCTGTCGCCGGGGAAGTGGCGGCCACCCTCCCGGAGTACGCCGGGCTTCCCGTACAGGGCGCCTGGCCGGCTCCGGACCTCGCCCTCGTACGGCTCCGCGAGCCCGTCGACCACGAGTGCGTGTACCTCTCGGAGCGGCCCGCCGCCTATTACAGCGAGAGCAAGGTGTTCTACGCCGGCTGGACCGTGCTGGGCGGGCAGCTGGTGCTCCTGGACGGGCCGCTCTCGGTGCACGGCGGCGTGCGCGGAGCGTCGGCGGGGGTGCAGATGCGGCTGGGTGACAACGACCTGCCCCTCGGCGTCTCCGGAGGACCGGTGGTCGATCCCGAGCGCGGCGAGGTCGTCGGCATCCTGAAGTCGCGGTCGGACCGTGGCAGCGGGGGCACCTCCATGGGGGTCGAGCAGTTACGGACGCTGCCGGTGCCACGGGGCGAGATGCGCGCCGAGCACGACGACCTGTACCAGGCGGTCCTGCACGCCCATGACCGCTACCACCGGGACAGGCAGCGGCACGCCGACTCCGTCCGCCCCACCTGGGCCGACGCGCAGAGCCGGCTCCACGCGCGCCCCGGGCGCACTCTCAGCCCGGTCGAGCGCGTCGAGCTGCTCGGCCGGCTCGCGGAACTCCCGCCTCCGGTCAGCACCCGCAGCCTGCTTGACCTCCTCGACTCCCTTCCGGACCACGAGGCCGCGGTTCCGGCACCGGCGCCGCGCGGCTGGCGTGACGGTCTCGGCGCGCTGTACGCGAATGCGCGCCAGGACGGTGCGTTGAAGCTCCTCCTCGACTACGTGGTGGGGGTCCTGTTCGCCGAGCGCCCGTTCTCCACGCCCGGTACCCAGGACGCCGAGCGTGCTCTGTGGGAATGGGTGCACCAGGCCGCGCTGGGCCTCTCCTCGAAGCACCGGAACAGGTTCGCGCGGCTGCGGACGGATTGGATGCGGCAGCGATCGCAGGCTCCCGTGCCGCCGTCCCCAGGAAAGGGGCACGGGCAGCCCGGGCAACCGGCAGAGGTTCCCGACCCGGCGCGCATGGAGCACGAGGAGGCGCCCGCCGGCGGTGCGCTGCGCCGGACCGCGCTGCTCGAACTCCTGGAGCGCGGCTGGCAGCGTGACCACTGCGACTGGAGGGTCTCCGTGGTGCACCCGGGCGGGGAGATCGAGCGCCTCGACGAGGCCGAACAGGCCCCCTTGGACAGGCTCCCCGAACACCTCGCCGGAGCTCTGGACGAGGCGTTCCGCCAGTGCGACGAGGGCGAACGGCCCGCCGTCCTCCAGGTGGCGCTGCCACACGCGCTGCTCGGAGTCGCCGTGGACGAGTGGCAGTTGGCACCCGGCGAGCCCCCGCTGGGCACGTACCGTCCCGTCGTGGTCCGCAGTGCCGACCGCGATCAGCCGTTCGACGAGGGAGAGTTCTGGCCCTTCGAGCGCGACCGGGCCTACGGCGCAGGCGATGCGTACGACCCACGTGATGCGCCTGGCACACATACCGCACACGACGCATACGCTGCGCGCAGCATGCATGCCCCATATGCCTCACATGCCGCACATACTGCGCACGACGCGCTTGCCCCCCACGACCCGCCTCACACCCTTCACCCCCCTCACGCCCACGACGAGCGCGAGTCCCGCTGGTACTGGGTGCACGCCCACGCCGCCAAGGGGGAAGTCCTGGACTGCGACGACGGATTACGGATACCCGTACCGACTGTGAACCGACTACGTGGTCTGCATCCCGGCGCCGTGCCGGTGCTGTGCCGCCACGGCGACCAGCGCTTCGAGGACGACACGATGGCCCTCGCCCGGATCGTGCACGGCGGCTTCGGCGTGGCTCTGTGGCGGCGCTGGAGTGGCGGACGGGACGCCGTGTGCGGTGAGTTCCACCGGAGAGCGGGCGACACCGTCGCGGTCGCGGGCGGAGCCGACCGGCTCCCGGAGCTGGTGCGCACGCTGCGCGCCGGAGTACGCGCGGGGCGCCCGGAGACGTTCTGGGCGGACGGTATTGCGCTGCTCTACGACGATCCGCACCAGCCCCTGCCCGGTACTGGTGGTGACCTGCTGGAGGCCCCATGATCCGGCCAAGTCCCGGAGTCCGCCGGGCACTTACCAGGCTTCCTGTGTATCGATACGGTGATGCACGTTCTACGGACCGCAATGCATGTTCGACGGCTGCCAGGGGCGGACGAGTGACGACGAGGACCGGACCATGACCGAATCCAGGACCGAATCCAGCGAGTGGCTCATCTACCGAGGCGCCGGGGAACCCCACGACGGCATGGACCGGCTGCCCCCACCCCCGCCGTGGCGTGACTTCGCGAGCCGGGAGACCGCCGGACCCGGTGCGGACGGCTCCCAGAACCGCCGTCTCGGCGCGCACCGGCACCTCGCCGAACTGCACCGCCCCGGCGCCGAGGAACTGGAGATGATCAACGCGGCGCTCTATCTGCGCCGCCCCCTCCTGGTCACCGGCAGCCCTGGAGCCGGCAAGAGCACGCTGGCCCACTCCGTCGCGTACGAACTCGGCCTGGGCAATGTCCTCAAGTGGTCCGTCGTCAGCCGCTCCACGCTTCAGGACGGCCTCTACCACTACGACGCCATCGCCCGGCTCCAGGACGTGCAGATCGCCGCGCAGGGAGGGTTCGGAAGCGCGCCCGGCAGCCCGGGAGCCGTTGAGGGAATCGGCAGCTACATCCGCCTCGGGCCCCTCGGTACCGCCCTGCTGCCGTCCGACACACCGCGCGTACTGCTCATCGACGAGCTCGACAAGAGCGACATCGACCTGCCGAACGACCTGCTCAACGTGCTGGAGGAAGGCGAGTTCGCCATCCCCGAACTGGAACGCGTCGCCGACCGACTGCCGGACGGGGAGGCCGAGGTGCTCACCGCCGACGGCGCCAAGGTGCGGGTGCGTGACGGCCGGGTGCGCTGCCGCGCCTTCCCCTTCGTGGTCCTCACCAGCAACGGGGAGCGCGACTTCCCGGCCCCTCTGATGCGCCGCTGCATCCACCTGGAGCTCGGCCGGCCGGACCACAAACGGCTCGCCACCTTCGTACGCGCCCACCTGGGCGACGAGGCCGCACGCCGCGGCGACGATCTGATCACCCATTTCCTGGAACGTTCCCGCAGCGAACTCCTCGCCACCGACCAGCTGCTGAACGCGATCTACCTCACCGACGCGGCCGCCCCGACCAGCCGCGACCGACTCGCTGACCTGCTCATCCAGCGACTCGACCGCCCGAGGTGAGGCGCTGATGCCCGACGCTGCGGCGCCCCACGGCCCGGGTTCCTCCGCCGGGACACCTGGCGAGGGCCCCGATGCCGGACACTCCGTCGTGCCTGGTGGCGATGGAGCGTCCGAGGTGCCTGGTGGCGATGGAGCGTCCGACGTGCCCGGTGGTGACGGAGCATCCGACGTGCCCGGGAACGGGGGAGCCTCCGACATGCCCGGTGGCGACCCGATCGCCGAACTCATCGCCCGGCTCAGGGAGATCGGCCTCGACCCCGACGCCGAGGCGCTGTGCGACGCCGTGTGGCTCGCCCGCTGGACGCGGCCTGCGAACAGCGACGAGCAGACCGAGCCGCCTACCCACCCGGGCGTGGGGCCCGTGTCGCGCGGTACGCCGACACCCGGCGGCCCCGTCACGACCCCCGGCGAACCGGACATCCCGCCCCCTCCCACGCCCGTGCGGCCCCAGCCGTACGACGGTGAGGGCGACCGGCGCGTGGCGCTGTTCATGGCGGACCCGGTGCCGCAGCACGGTGCGCCCCGCACCGGCGGGCAGGGCCGGGCGACGGCGCTGCCGGTGGGGGTGCCGGCGGCCCCCGCCTTCCCCGCCCCACTCGAACTCCAGCGCGCACTACGGCCCTTGCAGGGTTACCGGAGTGCCGCGCCGCCCCTGCGCAAGGTGCTCGACGAGACCGCGACGGCCGAGCTGAGCGCGCGGGCCGGAGGGCTGATCCTGCCGGTCCACCGGGCGGTGACCCGCGCCGACGCACGGCTGCAACTGGTCATGGACGCCTCGTCGTCGATGCGTGTATGGGGCCGAATGTTCGCCGAACTGGAGCAGTTGTTCGGCCAGTTGGGCGCCTTCTGGGACATCCAGGTCAGTCATCTCCACCAGGTCCCGGACGGCGCGCCGGCCGTCAGCCGCAGCCCGGAGGCGTACGCGGCGCCGCTGCACTCCACGGACCGGCTGAGCGATCCCACCGGACGCCGGATCACCCTCCTCGTCAGCGACTGCGCGGGCCCGCTCTGGCACACCGGCCAGGCCCACCGGCTGCTGCACCAGCTTTCCCGGCAGGCCCCCGCCGCCGTACTCCAGCCGCTGCCGCAACGCATGTGGAACCGCACCCGGCTGCCCGTCACCTACGGCGAGCTGACCCGGGGTGAGGCGCTCGGCGGCGCCGCCGCGCTGCGCGTGCGCACGGCCACCGGACGGACTCCGGAGAACCGCAAGGGCGCGCTCCCCGTGCCCGTGCTGCCGCCCGAGCCGGTGGCGCTCGGCGCATGGGCGCGGCTGTTGTCCGGGGCCGGCGCGGGTCCGGTGGCCGGTGCGGTCGGCTGGGTGCGCGCGGACCAGCCACCCTCCCCGGCGGCGCGCGCCGGGCGCCGCCCCTCCCCACTCGAACTGGTCAGCCGGTTCCGCGCCACCGCCTCCCCGGCCGCGGGCCGCCTCGCCGTCTACCTGGCGGCTGCCCCGCTCTGTCTGCCGGTGATGCAGCTCGTGCAGCGGACGATGCTGCCCGACTCGGGCCCGTCCGAACTCGCCGAGGTCCTGCTCAGCGGCCTGCTCACCCGCGCCAGGCAGGAGTACGGCACGGACGGCGCCCAGTGGTACGAGTTCGCGCCGGGCGTGCAGGAGTCGCTGCTGTCCCCATTGGGCCGGGACGAGGCCATGCTGGTCCTCAAGCACTGCTCGGAGTACATCGAACAGCGCTTCGGCAAGGGCGGGCCCAACTTCCCGGCCCTCGCTCTCGCCCAGCTCGGCGGAGGCGGCGACGGCGGCGACGGTGGCGGCGACCGGAGCGAGGCCGCCGGACGCCCGTACGGGCCCGGTGCCGGCTACCCCGGCGGGACCGGCGAGAACGGATTCAACGGCGCGGCGAACCTGGTCCCTCAGCCCTTCGCGGAGGTGGCCGTACGGGTCCTGGAGCGGTTCATGCCGCTGCCCCGGCAACTGGCGCTCTACGGCAGCCGGGAGCGCACCGGACCGGCCGAGGAGCGGCTCACACACCAGGCGGTGAACCGGGCCCGCGATCTGCTCGCCCGCTTCGACCGCGAGGGCATGGTGCAGGACCTGATCGACGCGGTGCAGTTCCTGCGCGGCGCCACCGAACATGAGCAGCCCACGGACCGGGATCCCGAACTGTGGGCCGAGTACGCCCACTGCCTGCTGCGGCTGTGGGAGGTACAGGGCGGCGCCGACCTGCTGCGCGAGGCGGAGTCGGCAGCCGAACGGGCCGTGGCGCACCCCGGCGCCGTACGCGAACGAGCCGTCCTGGCCAGGGTGCTGCGCTCGGCCGCCACCGACCGCAGGCGTCACGGCGACCGGCGGGGCGCGCTCGACCTGCTGCGGCGCGCCGACCGGGAGTACGCGGTGGCCTGCGCCGATCCCCACCTGGACGACGACAAGGAGGCGCTGCGGCTCACTCTCGAACGAGTCGGCGCCCTGGAGACCCAGGCGTGCCTCGGCGGGGACAGCGCGCTGCTCCAGAGCGCGGTCGGCATGCTGGAGGCGTTCGCCGACGCCTGGCCCGACCGCGGTGAGCGTCCGCCCGAACTCCCGCTCGCTCACGGCCGGATCCTGCTCCGCCTGTCCGACGCCACGGCCGACCCCGAGCAGGCCCGCGGGTACGCGGAACAGGGTGCCCAGTCGCTGCGCGCGGCGCTGGAGGCAGCCTCGGAGGACGGAACGGCCGGCCCGGAGACGGCACGCGAACGCGTCCGTATCCTCCTCGACCTGGTCGACGCGCTCCTCAGGGCGGGCGGCGACCTGAACGACGTCGGGTCCCGCGTCGACGAGGCGCTCGCCGTCACCCGTGAACAGGGCCTGCGCGCCGCGCTCCTGGTGCGCGCCGGGCGCATCCACGTGGCCCGGTACGCCGACTCGGGCGACCCGCTCGAACTCCAGGACGCGGCCGCCCGCTTCGGCGATGCCGCCCACCGCATGCCACGGGACGCCTCCGCCCACGCCGACGTGCTCGCCGAATGGGGCGACGTGCTGCTGCGCCGGGCGCAGCTGGAGACCGGCGCCCGCTCCCCGGACCACCTGTCCCGCGCGATCCGCGTCCTGCGCGACTGCCGCAGGGAGACCCCGGCGGGCAGTGACCGGCTGGCCCACCGCATCCTCCAGCTCGGCCGCGCCCTGATGCTCCGGTACCGCGGCCGGGGCGACCGTGTCGACCTGCGCGAGGCCGAGTACCTTTTCGGGCTCGCGGCGGCCGACGCGGACGATGCCCTGCTGGCGGCCCGCTGCTGGCTCGAACTGGGCCAGGCCCAGTTCGAGGCGTACCAGAGCCTGGACCGTCCGGCCCGCCTCGACGAGGCGGTGGACGCGTTCCGCAGCGCCGCGGAGTCGGCCCGTGAGGCGGAGGAGGTGGCCGAGATCGACCGGCGGCGCCAGGACGCCGTGGAGCTGGGTGCGCAGGCACACCACTGGCGGGGTATGTCCTTCGAGGCGGCCGCCCGCCCACGCGCGGCCAAGGATGCCTATCGGTCCGCCCGTGCGGAGTGGGCGCGACTGCCGGACGACATGGTGAGCACCAGCGAGCCGACAGCACGGCAGACGGCACAGCGGCTGGCGGAGCTGGAGTGACGGGGGAGAGGGAAGAGGGGCTGAGGATGGACATACGGGACGAGCCCGCACGCGAGCCGGAGAAGCAGCTGTCCGCCGAGGTCACGGACCCGGGCCGGCCGCAGGCTCCGCTCCCGGACCTGCTGGAGCTGGACCTGGCGGAGCTGAGGACGATCCAGCATCCGGTGCTGCGTGAGGTGCTGGAGGATCTGCGGGAGCGGGCGGCGCAGCCGAGCGAGATGCTGTGGGGGTTCAACAACGCGTTCTGAGGGCGAGAGAGACCGGGACCGCGCAGCTCACAGGGCGTCACTTCAGGTCGAAATACTCGCCCATCCGGCCAGCTGGGAGCCGGCCGGCGTTTGTCGGTTCCCGGTCAGGGAATACGCCCGGGCACGGGTAGGGGGCCGTGGCGCGCTGGTGCGGGCCGTACAGCATGGGGGTGCCGGAGTGTCTGCACAGGTCGCTCCCCACCCGGCATCCCAAAACCCCACCCCGTTCCGGCAGTTCATCGTCAAGATGCACGGCCGCTGCAACCTCGCCTGCCGCTACTGCTACCTCTACGAGGGCCCCGACCACTCCTGGCGCACCCGCCCCGCGGCCGCCTCGCCGGCCGTCCTGGACCGCACGGCGACCCGTATCGCCGAACACGCCCGGGCCCACGCCCTGAAGGCGCTGTCGCTCGTGTTGCACGGCGGCGAACCCCTGCTGGCGGGCGCGGACACGCTCGCCCGCTTCACCGGTCTCGTACGCGACCGGGTCCCGCCCGACTGCGCGGTGCACGCCACCGTCCAGACCAACGCCACGCTCCTCACCGAGCAGCGGGTGGCGGTTCTGGCCGACCACGGTATCCGCGTCGGCATCAGCCTCGACGGCGGCCTGCCCGCCCACAACGCACGGCGCGTCGACCACGCCGGGCGCCCGTCCTGGCCCGCGGCCGTGCGCGGGGCCCGCCTGCTCGCGGACCGCTTCCCGTCGTCGTACGCCGGAATCCTCACGGTCGTGGACCCGACCCTGGACCCGATCGACACATACGACTCGCTCCTCGCCC
>NZ_VMNX01000270.1 GCF_009377235.1 Streptomyces acidicola | reverse complement strand
GCCCGGCACCCACCCGGCGTCGGCGAGCAGGGCCTTCGCCTCCTTGGTGTCCTCGCCGCCGAGGGCGCCGCTGTTGTCGGCGTAGGCCGCCTGGCCGGCGAGGGCGACGTGGCTGCCGACGGGGACGGGGGGCAGCCCGAGCGGCTTCAGGACGACGTCGGCGAGCTGCTTGCGGTTCAGGGCACGGGCCACGGCACGGCGGACCCGCTCGTCGGTGAGGGGGCCCTCGGCGCCGTTGAGGGCGAGCTGGGTGTACGCGGGCTCCAGTGACTTGCGGACCTCGAAGCCGCGCAGGGCGGACTGCTGCAGGGCGTACTCGGAGATCGCCCTGCCCCGCTTCCGGCGGGCGCCGGCCTCCTCCTCGGCGGCCTTGTCGTCGGAGCCGTGCGCCACCGCCCAGGAGTGCAGGGCCCTGGCGGAGGTGAGCCCGGTGGCGGGACCGTGGGCGACGGACGCGCCCTTGCGGCCCTCGGTCTCCTTGCTGCTGCCCTTCCGTCCGACGCGGTCGATCCGCCGGGCGTCCTCCGCGTCGACCTCCGCGATGTCGACCTTGCCGTCGGCCAGCGCCTCCGCCCGCTCGTCGCGCGGCACGGCACGCAGCACCAGCTCCTTCAGCTTCGCGGGGCGGCCCCACCAGAGCGGGTTGCGGGCGAGGGTGACCTCGCCGTCCTTGCGGTCGACGGACTTGAGGGCGAAGGGTCCTGCGGTGAGCTTCAGCTTGCGCCGGGTGCCGTCGTTGAAGGCGTCCGGGCTGCTTGTGATCTCCTTCGGGTACAGCGGTGTGAACAGCGACTTCCAGTCGGCGTACGGCTTTTTGAAGGTGACGCGCACCTCCAGGTCGTTGGCCCCGCGCTCGATCTTCTCGATGCGGTCGTACCCGGCGTTGCGGGCCGTCCAGTACGTGGAGTTCTTGCCGGACAGGGCGCGCCACTGGGAGGCGAAGTCGGCGGCGCCGATCTCGCGGCCGTCGCTCCAGACGGCCTGCTGGTGGAGCTTGTAGAGCACGACCTGCTTCGGCTCGCGCTTGACGATCTCGGCGGACTCCAGGTAGTCGGCGTTCCGCTCCGGCCGGCCGTTCGCGTCCAGCCGGTACATCGACGGCAGGACGGCGCCGGCGACCCGCGTGGTGGCGGCGTCGGCGTCCGCCTGGAAGACGTTGAGCGTCTCGGGCACGGCGTCCACGGCCCACCGCAGGGTGCCCCCGTCGGCGATCTGTTTGCGTTCGGCGGGCGCGATGTCCTGCCCGGCGAGGGGTTTGCCGGCCGGGTCCTCCTCGCCGCACGCGGTGAGCACCGGCGCCACGAGCACGCCCGCGGCTAGGAACGCGACCGAGCGCAGCACCGCGCGCGGTCCGACTCGGTCGTCGGCTTTCACTGCAACCTCCGGGTGTCGCCGTAACGCTCCGTCGCTGTCGCCACGGAGAGTAAGGTCGTTTTGATCATATTCGGGGTATATTGGGCGATATGGCGCTGATCACATCGATCAGACGGATGGGCCCCACTGAAGGCGAGAGAGCGCGAGTGAACGCGGCGACACGACGAGAGGCGGAGACAAGCCCACCCAGGCGGCGCAACGGCCCCGTGTCCGCCGGGGCACGCCCGGAGCGCGCGACGGCGCGTTCACCGGGCTGCGATTCGCCAATCCGTGCACATGCCTTCACAGGGGCTTGTGTGACGCGCAACACTCTCAGGCGCATGAACGTTGCCACCCAGGGCCCGAGAGCCCGCGGAAGCGAGGTCACGTCATGTCCGTGCACGATGAACTGACATCGGTCCAGCGCTGTCTCGACGACCTGTTCCGGTCCCTGGGCCGCCTGGAACAGCATGTCGGCAGCGGCGGGCTGGAGATGCGCCGGGTCCGCGCCGACGCCGACCACCTGCGCGAAAGCGTCGCCCTGCTGCGCGACGCCGCGCCCGGGATCGGGCAGACCCGCCGTCCCGAGCTCGTCACCATCCCCGACACCCCGTACGACAGCACCCTGTGGACGGACTCGGACGACGAGGGACTCGGCGCCCGCGACCGCCACGCGCCCTGACCCCCGACCGCGAGTGAGCCGAAGGGGCGCGACACAGGCTCAGGCGCCCCGGAGGCGAACCCGAGCCCTGAAAAAGGGTTTCACCCGAGCCCCGACAAGAAGGTGCGTCCTAAGTTGGCCACTGGAACGGAACCTCATCTGAACAGCGGCGGTGTACGCACCGGCACACGCGCCGCGATCACCGCCCCGCACCTGCGGACCGACCGCTGGTGGCTGGCACCCGCCGCCACCGCGGCGGGGCTGCTCGCGTTCATCGTCTACTCGACGTGGCGGGCCTTCGCCGACGCGCACTACTACGCCTCGCCCTATGTCTCGCCCTTCTACTCGCCCTGTCTGGCCGAGCGGTGCGAGCCCATGCCCGGCGGGCCCAACTGGGAGATCTTCGGCAGCTGGTGGGGCATCTCCCCCGCCATCATCATCCTGATCTTCCCGCTGGGCTTCCGGCTGACCTGCTACTACTACCGCAAGGCCTACTACCGCGGGTTCTGGGCGTCACCGCCGGCCTGCGCGGTCGCGGAGCCGCACAAGAAGTACACCGGCGAGACCCGTTTCCCGCTGATCCTGCAGAACATCCACCGGTACTTCTTCTACGCCGCGATCCTCGTCGCCGGGATCCTGACGTACGACACCGTGCTCGCCTTCCGCAACGAGCACCACGAGTGGGGCCACATGGGCCTCGGCACCGTCGTGTTCCTCGTCAACATCGCGCTGATCTGGGCGTACACCATCTCCTGCCACTCGTGCCGGCACATCGTCGGCGGCAGGCTCAAGCACTTCTCCAAGCATCCCGTGCGCTACCGGATGTGGACCTGGGTCGGCAAGCTCAACGCCCGGCACATGCAGCTCGCCTGGGCGTCGCTGGTGAGCGTGGCGGTCGCCGACTTCTACGTCTACCTGGTCGCGTCCGGCGCCTTCGACGATCCGCGATTCTTCTAATGAGTGGGGCCTTGTGATGTCCGTGGTCGACCGGCAGGAGTGGGACGTCGTCGTGGTGGGCGCGGGCGGCGCCGGGCTGCGCGCGGCCATCGAGGCACGCGAGCGGGGCGCCCGTACGGCCGTGATCTGCAAGTCCCTGTTCGGCAAGGCGCACACGGTGATGGCCGAGGGCGGCATCGCGGCGGCGATGGCCAACGTCAACGAGCACGACAACTGGCAGGTCCACTTCCGCGACACCATGCGCGGCGGCAAGTTCCTCAACCAGTGGCGCATGGCCGAGCTGCACGCGCAGGAGGCCCCCGACCGGGTGTGGGAGCTGGAGACGTGGGGCGCCCTCTTCGACCGTACGAAGGACGGCCGGATCTCCCAGCGCAACTTCGGCGGGCACGAGTACCCGCGCCTGGCCCACGTCGGCGACCGCACCGGCCTGGAGCTGATCCGCACCCTCCAGCAGAAGATCGTGTCGCTCCAGCAGGAGGACCACCGGGAGACCGGCGACTACGAGTCACGGCTGAAGGTGTACCAGGAGTGCACGGTCACCCGGATCCTGAAGACTGGGCCTGACAGCGGCTCCGCCGCGGGCCGCCGTGTCTCGGGCGTCTTCGCGTACGACCGCGAGTCGGGACGCTTCTTCGTCCTCAAGGCATCGTCTGTCGTGATCGCGACGGGCGGTATCGGCAAGTCCTTCAAGGTGACGTCGAACTCGTGGGAGTACACGGGTGACGGGCACGCGCTGGCGCTGCTCGCGGGCGCGCCGCTGCTGAACATGGAGTTCGTGCAGTTCCACCCGACGGGCATGGTCTGGCCGCCGTCGGTGAAGGGCATCCTCGTCACGGAGTCGGTGCGCGGCGACGGCGGGGTGCTGCGCAACTCCGAGGACAAGCGGTTCATGTTCGACTACATCCCCGACGTGTTCAAGGAGAAGTACGCCGAGTCGGAGGAGGAGGGCGACCGCTGGTACGACGACCCGGACCACAACCGGCGGCCCCCGGAGCTGCTCCCCCGTGACGAGGTGGCGCGGGCGATCAACGCCGAGGTGAAGGCGGGCCGCGGCTCCCCGCACGGCGGAGTCTTCCTGGACGTCTCGACCCGTATGCCCGCGGAGGTCATCCGCCGCCGGCTGCCCTCCATGTACCACCAGTTCAAGGAGCTCGCCGACGTCGACATCACCGCCGAGCCGATGGAGGTCGGCCCGACCTGCCACTACGTGATGGGCGGCATCGCGGTCGACTCGGACACGGCGGCGGCACGGGGCGTGCCCGGCCTGTACGCGGCCGGCGAGGTCGCGGGCGGCATGCACGGCTCCAACCGGCTGGGCGGCAACTCGCTGTCCGACCTGCTGGTGTTCGGGCGTCGGGCGGGCTGGCACGCGGCCGAGTACGCGGCCGGGACGGCGGACGCACGGCCACCGCTGGACGACGTCCAGGTCGACACGGCGGCCGCGGAGGCGCTGCGGCCGTTCTCGGCCGAGGGCCCGGAACCCGGCGAGGAGGCGGGGCGACCGCCGGAGAACCCGTACACCCTCCACCAGGAGCTCCAGCAGACGATGAACGACCTCGTCGGCATCATCCGCCGCGAGACCGAGATGGAGCAGGCCCTGAAGAAGCTCGCCGACCTACGGGTACGAGCGCGGCGGGCCGGGGTCGAGGGGCACCGCCAGTACAACCCGGGCTGGCACCTCGCCCTGGACCTGCGGAACATGCTGCTGGTCAGCGAGTGCGTGGCGCGGGCGGCACTGGAGCGCACGGAGTCGCGCGGCGGCCACACCCGGGAGGACCACCCGACGATGGACCGCGGGTGGCGCAACATCAACCTTCTGTGCGCGCTGACCGACCCGACGGGCGGGCTGGCGGCCACCGACCCGGTCCGCGGCCAGATCGCCCTCACCCGTGAGACCACCGATCCCATCCGTCCCGACCTGCTCGCCCTCTTCGACAAGGAGGAGCTGGTCAAGTACCTCGCTGAAGAGGAGCTGTTCGAGTGACCAGCTATGAGGCCCGCTTCAAGGTGTGGCGCGGGGACGCGGAAGGCGGCGGCCTTGAGGACTTCAAGGTCGAGGTGAACGACGGCGAGGTGGTCCTCGACATCATCCACCGCCTCCAGGCGACCCAGGCCCCCGACCTGGCCGTCCGCTGGAACTGCAAGGCCGGCAAGTGCGGTTCCTGCTCGGCGGAGATCAACGGACGGCCGCGGCTGATGTGCATGACGCGGATGTCGGTCTTCGACCGGGAGGAGACGATCACGGTCACACCGCTGCGCGCGTTCCCGGTGGTCCGCGACCTGGTGACGGATGTCGGCTTCAACTACACCAAGGCGCGCGAGGTGCCGTCCTTCGTCCCTCCGGAGGGTGTCGGTCCGGGCGAGTACCGGATGATGCAGGAGGACGTGGACCGCTCGCAGGAGTTCCGCAAGTGCATCGAGTGCTTCCTGTGCCAGGACACGTGCCACGTGGTGCGCGACCACGAGGAGAACAAACCGGCGTTCGCGGGCCCGCGCTTCCTCATGCGCGTCGCCGAACTGGACATGCACCCGCTCGACGCGGCCGCAGAGTCGGGCCTGGACCGCAAGCGCACCGCCCAGGACGAGCACGGCCTCGGCTACTGCAACATCACCAAGTGCTGCACGGAGGTCTGCCCGGAGGGCATCAAGATCACCGACAACGCGCTGATCCCCCTGAAGGAGCGCGCGGTGGACCGCAAGTACGACCCGTTGGTGTGGCTGGGCTCGAAGATCCGGAGGCGGTCGACGTAACGCCGTCGTGAGCGGGGGCGCCTGTGGGCCAAGGGTGGTGGTAACGGTGCGTTGCAGTGCCGGGCGCGCCCATGCTTTTAAGGGGCGCGGGGAACTGCGCGACCAGCCACATTGAACCCGCAGCCGCCCACACACAGGAACCCGGCAGACGAGACGCACCCGGCCACACCCCCGGAGGACCCCGGTAGCGAGCCCCCGAAAGGGGCCATACGCTCCCAGATGTGACGTCCACCGGGGACCTGGTACCGCCGTTGGTCGCGCTGGTGACCGCGGCGGTGCTCGCCGCGTACTCGTTCGTACGGCGGACGCGGCGGGCCGGGACGCGTACGACACCGGGCGGCGGCGAGCCGGTCGTGGCGTCGGCGGAACTCGACCGGCAGGCGCGGCGGTTCCTCGTCGAGGCCGACGACTGCGTGCGGACGAGCACCGAGGAGCTCGGGTTCGTCGTGGGGTGGCTGGGTGAGGAGGACGCGCGGCCCTTCACTCAGGCGCTTCAGGACGCGCGGGCCGAGCTGGCGGCGGCGTTCCGGCTGCGGCAGCGGCTCGACGACACCGCCGAGCGGGTGCCCGCCGACGAGAGGCGGGAGGTCCTGAGGCAGACCGTGGCGCGGTGCGTGGAGGCCGGGCGGCGGCTGGACGCTCAGGCGCCCGCGTTCGACCAGCTGCGGGCGCTGGAACGGGAACCGACCGGGGCCCTGGAGTTCGCGGAAGCACGCTTCCGGCAGCTGACCGGCCGGGCGACGGGCGCGAAGGCGACCCTGGGCGAGCTGCGCGAGCGGTACGGCCCCGCCGCCTGCCTGCCCGTCGCGGGCCACGTCGAACAGGCCGAGGACCGGCTGGTGTTCGCCACGGAGCAGCTGGACGGGGCCCGGAAGGCCGCGGACCGGGGCGACCACGGGACGGCGGCGGTCCACCTGCGGGCGGCGGAGGGGGCCGTCCACCAGGCGGACGTCTTCGTGACCGGCGTGGACCGACTCGCCACCGGGCTGGCAGCGGCCGAGGCGCGACTGCCGGCGGTGCTCACGGAGCTGGAGTCGGCCCTCGTCGGGAGCGGTCTCCCCCAGGACCGTGTCACCGCGGCGACCGTGACGCAGGTACGCCGGAAGGCCGCCGCCGGGCCGTACGACCCTCTCGACGCGCTGCGCCGCCTCTCCGGGGCCGCTGCCGCGCCGGGGAGCTCGCTGCCCGGCCGGTACGCCGCCGACCTGCTCGACGGGGCCCTGCTGACGGCCCGGAGTGCGGTGACCGCGGCGATCGGCTTCGTCACGACGCACCGGGCGGCCGTCGGCAGCGAGGCACGCATCCTGCTGGCGGACGCGGAACGGCACTTCGCGCTGGCCCAGGAGAACTCCTCCTTCACCGAGGCCCGGCGCGCCGACCTCCAGGCTCACGAGGCCCAGCGACTGGCCCGGCGGGACGTGCGGTCGTACGGCAATCCGTACGGCGGCCCTTTCGGCGGCGGACTCGCCGGGGCTCTGCTGGGCGGCGTGCTCCTCGGGGAGGCGCCCGGCGACCGGGGCGCGCCACGAGGGCCGGCCTGTTTCGGCGGGCCCGCGACCCGAAGGCGGAGGAGTACGGGCCGCCCGTTCTGAGCAGCCGCCCCCCCCTCGATGGAGCGGCGGGCTCACTAGAACAGGCTGAGCAACGCCTCCGCCGGGTCCGTCAGTCCGGACTCGCCGTCCGGGAGCGGGAGTTCGAACCAGACCGTCTTGCCGCGCGGTGTCCGGCGCGAGCCCCAGGCCGCGGAGAGCAGGCCGACCAGCTGGAGGCCCCGGCCGCCCTCGTCGGTGTCCCGCGCCCGGCGTCGGCGCGGTTGCACCAGGCCCGCGTCCCACACCTCGCACACCAGCGTCCGGTCCAGCAGCAGCCGCAGCCGGATCTCGCCCTCGCCGTACCGCAGGGCGTTGGTGACGAGTTCGCTGACCAGCAGCTCGGTCGTGTCGACCAGTGGTTCCAGGTCCCACGCCTGGAGCTGTCCGCGCGCGTACTCGCGGGCGCGGCCCACGCTGCGGGGTTCGCGGGCCAGGGTCCAGTCGCCCACGGAGTCGGCGGGCAGCCCTTGTACACGGGCCATCAGCAGGGCGATGTCGTCCTCGCCGTGGTGGGTGTCGAGGGTGTTGAGGACGTGGTCGCAGACATCCTCCAAGGGCTGGGAAGGGTCGGTGAGGGCGCCGACGAACGCCTGGAGGCCCTCGTCCAGCGGATGGTCGCGGCTCTCGACCAGTCCGTCGGTGTAGAGCGCCAGCAGAGCACCTTCGGGCAGGTCGACCTCCACCTCTTCGAACGGCTCACCGCCCACGCCGAGCGGCATGCCCGGCGGCACGTCCAGCATGAGCGCGCTCTCGCCGGGCTCGACCAGCACGGGTGGGAGGTGGCCGGCGTTGGCGAAGGTGCACCTTCTCGTCACCGAGTCGTAGACCACGTACACGCAGGTCGCGAGGTACACCTCGGAGAGGTCCTTGTCGCGGGGCTGGCGGGCGGCCGTGCGCGAGGCCTGCTGGATGCCGCCCTGGGTGCCGAGGCCGCGGGCGATCTCGTCCAACGCCGAGAGGACCTCGGCGGGTTCGAGGTCGAGCAGGGCCAGCGTACGGACGGCGGTGCGGAGTTCACCCATGGCGACGGCGGCGCGCAGGCCCCGGCCCATGACGTCGCCGACGACCAGCGCGGTGCGGTGACCGGGGAGTTCTATGACGTCGAACCAGTCGCCGCCGACCTCGGTGGCCGCGTTCCCCGGCAGATAGCGGCAGGCGATGTCCAGTCCGGACGCCTCCGGGTCGCCCGGCGGGAGCAGGGACCGCTGCAGTATCAGCGCCCGTTCGTGCTCGCGGCGGTACAGGCGGGCGTTGTCGATGCAGACCGCGGCGCGCGAGGCCAGCTCCATGGCGAGGGCGCGGTCGCGTTCCCCGAACGGCTCGCTGCCCTTGGTGCGCGAGAACTGGACGAGCCCGACGACCGTGTCGTGCGCGACCATCGGGACGGCGAGAGTGG
Organism: Streptomyces acidicola; assembly: GCF_009377235.1. GTDB lineage: Bacteria > Actinomycetota > Actinomycetes > Streptomycetales > Streptomycetaceae > Streptomyces > Streptomyces acidicola. The sequence continues at coordinate 3,286 of NZ_VMNX01000270.1, read as the reverse complement.
ACTGTATGAGTCCGCCGTCCTCGGCGGGGATGTGCTGCGGCCGGGCCATGCGCAGGGCGTCCGCGCAGGGCGAGTTGAAGGGGTAGTGGTGGACCGCGCCGAGGGCGACGGGGGCCGGACCGCCCACGAAGGGCGCGTCGGAGACCGCGCTGGCGAAGGCCACCCGGCGCAGTTCGGCGCTGCCGTCGGCGAGTCCGGGCGGGGTCTCGTCGCCCACGAGGAGCCCCTGGTAGAGGTCGACGGTGGCGAGGTCGCAGAAGCCGGGGACGACGACGTCGAGGAGTTCGCGGGCGGTGGTCTCCAGGTCGAGGGAGTTGCCGATGCGGGCGCCGGCGTCGTTCAGGAGAGCGAGATTGCGTCGCGCGGCGGCGGCCTCGCGGGCTGCGGCGCGCCGGGCCGTGACGTCCGTTCCGAGCCAGGCGATGCCGATGGGCCGGCCGGTGCCGCTGTGTACGCGGTAGAGGTTGATGGACCAGTGGCGGCGCTCGTCGGAGCCCGGCACGAAGCCGGTGACGTTCATGTCCGTGATGGACTCGCCGGTCTCCAGGACCCGGCGCAGGGTCGCGGAGACACGCTCGGCCTCGGATGGCGGCAGGTAGTCGTGGACGCCGCGCCCGCGGTGCTCGTCGGGAGCCCCGCCGAAGGTGGAGGCGAACCGCTGGTTGGCGCGCCGTACCCGCATGTCGGTGTCAATCAGCAGAAACGCAAACGGAGATTGGCCGAAAATCGACTGAGAAGCGGCGACGTCGGTCTCGATCGAGCGCAGGGTGCGGACGTCCACCACGATGCACACGGCGGCCCGTTCGCCGTCCTCAGTGGTCGTGGGCATCACATAGACCTCGGCGAGCCCCTCGGTACCCTCGGCGTCGGGCATCCGAACCGGGATGACTCCGGTCCACTCACGGCCGTCGAGGATCTCGGCCATCTTGCGCTGACCGCGTTCGCGCAGATCGGGAGTCACGAAAGCGGCGATGGGGTCCATACCGAGGGCCCGTTCGGCGGGGATGCCGAAGATGGTCTCGGCGCGCAGGCTCCACTGGTCGACGAGACCGTCGGGGCCGATCGAGAACGAGGCGACCTTGACGTAGTCATAGAGGGAGCCGGGCGGACTGCTCTGCCACATGGAGTCACCGGGCCCATCTACGGACGCGGCCGCGCCGAGACCTTCACTGGGCCGGCCGACCGACACGCCCGCACCGCGACCGTCACGAGGCCGGGCGGCCGACACACCCGCGCCACGTCCGTCACCGGGCCGGGCGGCCGACACACCCGCGCCACGTCCGTCACCAGGCCGGTCGGCCGACACACCCGCGCCACGTCCGTCACCAGGCCGGTCGGCCGACACACCCGCGCCACGTCCGTCACCAGGCCGGTCGGCCGACACGCCCGCGCCACGTCCGTCACCGGGCCGGGCGGCCGACGCACCCGCAGCGATGCCATCACCAGATCGCGCACCGGACGCGCCCGGGCAGCGGTCACCGACTCCCGCACCCGGGGTGCCAGTGCCGAGATCCTCGCCGGGCCGGTCCGCCGACTTGCCTGCGCCGCGGCCGTCGCCGAGCCGCGCGCCGGACGCGCCCGCACCCAAGCGGTCACCGACTCCTGCACCCGGTGTGCCCGCACTGGCGCTGCGGCTGTCACCGGGCCGACCGGCCGACACGCCCGCGCCGAGGCCTTCGCCAGGCCGGGCGCCGGCTGCCGCGCCCGCGCCCGCGCCCGAGCGGTCGCCGGACCGTTGGTCCGGGACGCCCGCGCCCGGCGTCTCACGCCCGTCACCGGCCGACGCGCCGGTCGTTCCGTTACTCGTGGCGGCGGACACACGGTGGGCTCCGCGGGCGGCGGGCGCGCGGCGGCCCGCGTCACCGGCCGCGTCTCCGGTGGTCCCGCCGGGCACGCTGTTTACGCCGGCGGTGCCGATGGTTGTGCCGTGGGTGGTGCCGTCGGCAGTACGGGCCGTCGCGCGGCCCGTTGTGCGGCGTACGGCCCCGCGTGGCGTGCCGCCCGCGGCGGAACGGCTCGCGGCCTCACCCCTCGCGCCGTCCGACGGGTCCTCCGACTCCGTGGCCTTCGCTGGTATCTCGCTCACGCGAACCGTCCCCTCCAGCTCACCGCGTCCGGCTTCGGTCACCGGGGGCGGCTGCCCGCAGTATCCAGCACTACGGCGCCGCACGACACGGTGTTCACGATCACAGCACGGTCCCGATGCCTTTTGGACCGGCCCGGCCATACTCCCAGTCTTCTAACCCTGCGGCGGCACCTCGAACCAAGGAGTCCGGGCGGCACCACTGGTTTGAACCGCTCTGCGGCCGTGCGCCCCGGGGAGCCTCCCCCCGCGGAACGTGCGTCATCCGGGCACGGCCAGTTCGAACCATACGGTTTTCCCGCCCGTTCCGGGCCGGGTGCCCCAGGCCCGGGAGGACGAGGCCACGAGCTGGAGACCCCGGCCGCCCTCGTCGTCGGGGTGAGGTGCGAGCGCGTGGGGCGGGTCCGGGAGGGAGTCGGAGACCTCCACGAGCAGGACACCCAAGGGGGCGGTGGGGCGGCTGAGGCGCACGCCAATGGGTCCGGTGGCGTGTCGCAGCGCGTTGGTCACCAGCTCGCTCACCAGCAGGGCCGTCACATCGGCGAGGGAATCGAGGCCCCAGCCGCGCAGCCGGTCCCTGACGGCGGCGCGAGCGGCCCGCACGGCACCGGGCTCAGCGGGGAAGGTCCACTCGGCGCAGTCGCCTTCGGTGTCGATCACGCCGATCACTTCCCGGGCCAGAAGCGGAGGGTGTCCGGTTTCTTGGGGTTAATGGGCACATACCCGATATCGGATACCACCTACCGCGCACAGGGGCGCACTGTGGCACGAACAGCGTAGGAGGCGCACACGCCATGAGCCTCATGCTTCCCGCAAGTCCGTGAGGCACATGCCCTGCCGGGGACAGAGGGACCTGCGGCACTCGATTGCCGGGATACGCAGGGCGCACCCTCGGGCGCACGCCATCGCACGCACCCCTGGGCCCAACAGAGCCGGTCTGCCGCGCGCGGAGCGTAACCCCAAGCCGGGGCCCGGAATATGCCGGGACGCCGGCTACACCCCGACACTGGCGCACCTGGTGGCTCTGGCTCCGGCATGCCCGACGCACCCTGGTTTCGGTTCGTCCGGTGCGCCCGCTAGGGCCTGTACGGAGTCGTGATCACCTGCTGGTACAACTCTCGTGTGGCGAGGCGTGAACTCAGCGACGACGAGTGGGCGTTGGTCGAGCCGTTGCTGCCGATCGGCGCCTGTGGCCCCTATCCG
>NZ_VMNX01000026.1 GCF_009377235.1 Streptomyces acidicola | reverse complement strand
GTGTGGGTGGGCCGACTGCACGGGGACGAAGGCAGAGCGATGCATGGGAGCTCGGAGCGTGACGCACCGGCGCCCGGAAGGCCGCAGGCCGTGCTCATCGCTGCCGTGGCGGAGGCGATGCGTGCGCTGAGCGGCTGTGCGGGCGGCGTCTACCTGCGGTCGGGCACGCCCGGACTGCTGCGGCTCGCCCTGCTCGCCGGAGTGCCCGGCCCGCTGTTCCGCCCGTGGTGGCAGTTGCACGTGGACCGGCAGTTCCCCGCCGCCGACGCCTTCAGGCACGGCGCTCATGTGGTGCTGCCCGACGCCACCGAGACGATGCGCCGTTACCCCCAGTTCGCGGCGGGCCTGCCGTTCCGGTTCGGGTCGGTCTACGTACCCGTGGTGGCGGGCTCGACGACGTACGGGGTGCTGACGGTGCTGCGGCCGGCGGCCCCGGACACCGCGGCCGTGCTGTCCGACGACGACGTGGTCACCGGGATCGCGGACCAGCTGGGCGCCGGGCTGCGGGCGCTGGAGGTGGAGGGGGCGGAGATCGTCTGGGACGGGGATCCGCTGTGTGTGCGGCCCCCGGCCACCGGTTCGCCGGTCGGCCGTGTCGGCCACTTCACCTGGGACCCGGCTGCCGGAACCGTCACGATGGACGACGCCCTGCGGGTGCTGGCGGGCTGCGCTCCTGATGATCTCCCCGGGACCCCTGAGGTGTTCGCGGAGGCGGTGGCGTCCGACGATGCGCCGCTGGTGCTGGACGCCCTGCACGCCGTGGCCGCCGGCCATCCGGCGGGTGGGCCGCTGACGGTGCGGTCCGCGGACGGGGCTCTGCGCCTGTTGGAGTGCTGGATGCCCCAGGCGCCGCCCGTGGTGCGGGGGCTCGTCGTCGACCCTGGGCCGGGGCCCGCGGCGGACGGTGCGGCCGATCTGCTCCCGGACGGTGTGTTCGCGTTCGACCGGCTCGGCCTGATCACGTACGTCAATCCGCGGGGTGCCGAGCTCCTCGGCCGGCCGAGGACGGAACTCGTCGGCCGGCCCCTGCCGCAGGCGGTGCCCTGGCTGCGGCAGCCTTCGTACGAGGACCATCTGCGCGGGGCGCTGCTGTCGCCGGACCCGGTGAACTTCCACGTCCGGCGTCCCCACCCGGTCGGTCCGGGGCGGGGGTGGCACGGGCACGACGGTGACTGGCTGACGCTGTCGGTGCATCCCGGCCCGGACCTCATGACGTGCCGGCTGGTTCCACTGGGGCAGATCGCGGACACCGCCGAGGCCGCCCCGGTGGACGAGGCACCACCGACGACGGCGGGGGTCGCCTCGATGGCACCGGTGTACCGGCCGATCTTCCTGGCCATCGCGCTGACCGAGGCCGTGACCGCCCAGCAGGTCTCCGAGGTCGTGATGCGCGAGCTGCTGCCCGCGTTCGGCGGCCGCCGGCTGGCCATCCACCTGCTGCACGAACGGCACCTGTACCTGGCGTGGGAGACGGGCTACGCGCAGGGGTTCCTCTCCGAGTTCGAGGGGATGGGGCTGGACACGCGGCTGCCGGCCGTGGATGCGCTCACCACCGGCAAGCCCCTGTTCTTCGAGTCGCTGGGGCAGCTGGAGGCCGTCTATCCGGGCATCCCGCTGGACGGCACCGAGGGCGCCCGGGCGTTCCTGCCGCTGATCGCGTCCGGGCGGCCGGTGGGCTCCTGCATCCTCGGCTTCGACCGGCCGCGTGGCTTCAGCGGGCAGGAGCGCACGGTGCTCACGGCGCTGGCCGGGCTGATCGCCCAGGCGCTGGAGAGGGCGCGGCGCTACGACACCGAGGCCACGATCGCGCGAGCGCTGCAGGAGGCGCTGCTGCCGCGCCGGCTGTCGGCGCATCCGCGGTTGGAGACGGCCGGGTGCTATCTGCCGGGTACGCAGGGCATCGATGTCGGTGGTGACTGGTACGACGTGGTGGAGACCGGCAACGGGCTGGCCCTGGTCATCGGCGATGTGCAGGGCCGCGGGGTGCAGGCCGCGGCCACGATGGGCCAGCTGCGCAGTGCGGTAAGGGCCTTCGCAGTCGGAGACCATCCGCCGGACGAGGTGATGAGCGGGACGAACCGGCTGCTCATCGATCTCGATCCGGGTCAGTTCGCCAGCTGTTGCTACATCCGGCTCGATCCGGTCACCGGAGTCGTCCGGGCCGCGCGCGCCGGACACCCGCAGCCCCTCCTGCGGCACCCCGGTGGCCGTACCGACGTGCTGGACCTGCCCGGCGGTGTGGTGCTCGGCGTGGACCCGGAGGCCCGTTACCCGGTGACGGAGCTGTGTCTGGAACCGGGCGCCGTCCTGGCGCTGTACACCGACGGCCTCGTCGAGCGGCCGGGCGGGGACATCGACGAGGGCATCGAGGCGCTCCGTACGGCGCTGTCGCTCGCGGCCGTGCCCGCCGAGAAACCGGACGGTGCCTCCCTGGGCGGAGTCGCCGACGAGCTCACCGACGAGGCGCGCCACACCACCGACCGCCCCGACGACATCGCGCTCCTGCTCGCGACGCTCCATCAGGACGACGAGCGGCACCCCTAGGGGGCTTCTACGGCGGGTGAAGTCCACCCCCAGGTTGACGGGACGGCCGTCGAAGTGCGGAGATGCTCTGGGACACGGCACCGCGCCGTGCCCGGCCGGCACACGACCGTGAGGCGAGGGCAGGACACCGATGGCATTGCAGATCAGCGCCACGAACCCGGAGCACCCCGCGCTGCTGCTGGACCTGCCGTGGCACCTGCCCCTGGAGGAGTGGCCCGAGAACCGTCTCGTGCCGTTGCCGCGCGGTATCTCGCGGCACGTGGTGCGCTACGCCCGCGCCGGCTCGGAGGTCGTCGCCGTGAAGGAGCTCGCCGAGCGGCCCGCGGTGCGGGAGTTCGAGCTGCTGCGGGACCTGGACCGGCTGGGCATCCCCGCGGTGGACGCGCTGGCCGTCGTCACGGGCCGCACCGACGCGGACGGTGACTACCTGGAGCCCGTACTGATCACGCGTCACCTGCGCGGCTCGATGCCGTACCGGTCGCTGTTCGAGACGACGATGCGGCCCGCGACCATGCACCGCCTCATGGACGCGCTGGCCGTGCTGCTGGTGCGGCTGCACCTGGCCGGGTTCGCCTGGGGGGACTGTTCGCTGTCCAACACCCTGTTCCGGCGGGACGCCGGTGCCTACGCCGCGTACCTGGTCGACGCCGAGACCGGCGAGCTGCATCCGAGGCTGAGCGACGGGCAGCGCGACTACGACCTCGACCTGGCGCGGGTGAACATCAGCGGGGAACTGCTCGACCTGGAGGCGTCGGGGGCGCTGCACCCGTCCGTCGACCCCATCGAGTTCGGTACGGAGATCTGCGCGCGGTACCAGGGCCTGTGGGGTGAGCTGACCCGCACGACGGTGTACCCGGCGGGCAAGCACCACTACATCGAGCACCGCATACGCCGTCTCAACGAGCTCGGTTTCGACGTGGCCGAGATGCAGATCACCCACTCGTCCAACGGGGACAGCGTCACGTTCGTGCCGAAGGTCGTCGACGCCGGTCACCACCAGCGGCAGCTGCTGCGGCTGACCGGCCTCGACACCGAGGAGAACCAGGCGCGCAGACTGCTCACGGACCTGGAGAGCTGGATGGCCACCCAGGACGACTATGCGCCCGGCGATCCCCTCGCGGCCCGCCCGGAGGTGCTGGCCCACCGCTGGGTCCGCGACGTGTTCCGGCCGACCGTGCGGGTGATACCGCTGGAGCTGCGCGGTTCCATGGACCCGGCCGAGCTGTACCACGAGTTGCTGGAACACCGCTGGTACCTGTCGGAGCGGGCCCAGCACGACATAGGTCTGGACACGGCCGTGAAGGACTACATCGAGAACGTCCTCCCCAAGGTCCGTGCGACGCTCCCCGAGGCCGCCGTGGCCGGGGCGGTTCAGGAGGGCGGTACGACGGCCACCGGGCAGGGCGCGTGATGGACGAGGGCGTGGGCGACCGAACCGATGCGCGAGCCGACCGCGCGGCGGTGGGCACGCCGTCCGGCCACCATCAGCTGGGCCCGCCCGGCCACCGACAGCAGGACCTGGGCCGCGCTGCCGATCTCCACGTGCTCGGTCACGGGCACATCGGGGAACCGTTCACGCCAGGGCCGCAGTGCCTCGCCGAGCGCCTCCTTCTCGTACGGTTCCAGGCCCCCGGCCTGGTCCGCGAGTCTCAGCGAGCCGGGGCTGTAGGCGAACACCGGGGGCAGGTTCCAGGCCCGTACGGCGCGTAGTCCGGCGCCGCGGGCGGCGGCCGTCTCGAAGGCGAAGCCGAGGGCGGCGGAGCTGTCGTCGGGGCCGCCGTGCTGACCGACGACGATCTCCCGGCCGCCCGCCTCGGCCTCGGGGTGGTCGTCGGAGCGGACGAGGACGACGGGCCGCTCGGCCTCGGCGAGGACCTGCTGGCCGACGGACCCGAGCAGGAAGCCGACGATCGCGCCGTGCCCGCGCGTGCCCAGCACCAGCTTCTCGGCCTCCGCCGCCGCGGCCACGAGTGACTCGACCGCTCCCCCGTCGAGTATCTCGGCGGTCACGGTCAGGCCCGGGTGCCGTTCGGTGACGGTCCGCCCGGCCTCCCGCACCAGGTCGCGGGCCCAGCCCGCCTGGGTGTCCTGGTCCGCGGCGATGGCGACGTCGGTCGGCTGCCACTGCCAGGCGTGCACGATCCTCAGGGGCAGGCCGCGGCGGACGGCCTCCCGTCCCGCCCAGGCCGCGGCGGCCCTGCTCTCGGGTGTTCCGTCCACTCCCACGGTGATCGGGCGGATCATTCGGCTGTCTCTCCCTCGACGGGTCGCTTGTCGTGCGCCTTCCTACGGGGCGTTCCTTCCCCGGCACCCTGGGCGCATCCCCCTTCCGAAGCGAAAACGGGACGACCGACCTTACGATGGCGGAAGGGGAGCTTCAGCGCTCAGGGTGGGAGACAGATGGCACAGGCCGCAGGTCCGGCACGGAACGTCATTCTGACCGTGGACGACGATCCGGGGGTCTCGCGCGCCGTGGCCCGCGATCTGCGCCGCCGGTACGGCGAGTCGTACCGGGTCGTGCGGGCCGAGTCCGGCGAGAGTGCCCTGGAGGCGCTGCGGGAGCTGAAGCTGCGCGGTGACCAGGTGGCGGTGCTGCTGGCCGACTACCGGATGCCGGAGATGAACGGGATCGAGTTCCTTGAGCAGGCGCTCGACATCTATCCCCGGGCCCGGCGGGTGCTGCTGACGGCGTACGCCGACACGAGCGCGGCGATCGATGCGATCAATGTGATCGACCTCGACCACTATCTGCTCAAGCCGTGGGACCCGCCCGAGGAGAAGCTGTACCCGGTCCTGGACGACCTGCTGGAGGCCTGGCGGGCCGCCGACCGGGCGTGCGTGGGCGTGACGAAGGTGGTCGGGCACCGCTGGTCGGCGAGATCGTCGGGCGTACGCGAGTTCCTCGCCCGCAACCAGGTGCCGTACCGCTGGTTCTCGTCCGACGAGCCGGAGGGACGCCGGCTGCTGGCGGCGGCCGGAGCCGACGGTGAGCGGCTGCCGCTGGTGGTCACGCCGGACGGTACGCCGCTGGTGGCGCCCGAGGACGCGGAGCTCGCGGACCGGGTCGGGCTCGCGACGACGCCGGAGGCCGAGTTCTACGACCTGGTCGTCATCGGCGGTGGGCCGGCCGGGCTCGGGGCCGCTGTGTACGGGGCCTCGGAGGGGCTGAGGACCGTGCTCGTGGAGCGGTCCGCGACCGGTGGGCAGGCCGGGCAGAGCTCACGGATCGAGAACTACCTGGGGTTCCCCGACGGCGTGTCCGGCTCGCAGCTCACCGGGCGGGCGCGGCGGCAGGCCGCGAAGTTCGGTGCCGAGATCCTCACCGCGCGCGAGGTGACCGGTCTTGAGGTGGGCGGGGCGTCGCGCACGGTCCGGTTCTCCGACGGTTCCTCGATCGCCGCGCACAGCGTGATCCTGGCGACCGGCGTGTCGTACCGGCAGCTCGAGGCGCCGGGCTGTGGGGACCTGACGGGGTGCGGGGTGTTCTACGGGTCGGCGCTGACCGAGGCCGCCGCCTGCCAGGGGCACGACGTGTACATCGTGGGCGGAGCGAACTCGGCAGGTCAGGCCGCGGTGTATCTGGCGCGCCACGCCAAGTCGGTGACGCTGCTGGTGCGCGGGGAGTCGCTGGAGGCGTCCATGTCGCACTATCTGATCCAGCAGATCGAATCGATACCCAACATCTCCGTGCGCACGGGCACCGTCGTGGACTCCGCCCACGGCACGGAGCACCTGGAGCAGCTCACCCTGCGGGACCTGGCGAGCGGGCGCAGCGAACTCGCCGACGCGCAGTGGCTGTTCGTGTTCATCGGCGCCGCGCCGCTGACGGACTGGCTGGAGGGCACCCTGCTGCGGGACGAGCGCGGGTTCGTCCTGGCCGGGCCCGATCTGACCGATGACGGCGGGCCGCCCCCGGGCTGGGAGCTGGACCGGCCGCCGTACCACCTGGAGACCAATGTGCCCGGCGTGTTCGTCGCCGGGGACGCGCGGGCGGAGTCCGCCAAGCGGGTCGCGTCCGCGGTCGGAGAGGGAGCGATGGCCGTGATGCTCGTGCACCGGTATCTGGAGCAGTCATGACCGGGCAGCCGCTGCCGTGTGACGCGGCGGAGCTCGGCACACTCTTCCTGTTCGAGAAGCTGGACGAGGAGCAGCTCGCGCGGCTGTGCCGGGAGGGCCGCGTGGAGAGGTTCGCCCCCGGCTATGTCTATCGGGAGGGTGAGCCTGCCACCTGTTTCTACGTCCTCCTCGAAGGCACCCTCGTGATGTCGCGGCGCGTCGGGAACGACGACGTGGAGACCAACCGCACCTCTCAGCGCGGGGTGTACGCAGGTGCCATGCAGGCGTATGTGACCGGTCCGGGCAAGAGCACCCGCTACAAGGGGTCCGTGCGCGTCACCGAACCCTCACGGTTCTTCGTGCTGCCGGCCGAGACGTTCTCCGCGGTCCTGCGCGAGTGGTTCCCCATGGCCGTGCACCTGCTGGAAGGCCTCTTCTTCGGCACCCAGACCACGCAGCGGACGATCGGGGAGCGTGAACGGCTGCTGGCGCTCGGTTCGCTGTCGGCGGGACTCACGCACGAGCTGAACAACCCGGCCGCGGCGGCGGTCCGGGCCACCTCGGCGCTGCGGGAACGCGTGGCGGGGATGCGGAACAAGCTCGGGGTCATCGCCTCGGGGTCGTACCGGCGCGAGACGCTGGCGACGCTCGTCGAGATCCAGGAGCGTACGGCCGAGCAGGTGTCCAAGGCGACGCCGCTCAGCCCGCTGGAGGCGTCCGACCGGGAGGACGCGCTGGAGGAGTGGTTCGACGACCACGGCATCGCGGGCGGCTGGCAGCTCGCGCCGACGTTCGTGCAGGCCGGCCTCGACACCGACTGGCTGGACCGGGTCGCGGCGGCCGTGGACGAGCAGACCCTCGAAGGCGCCGTGCGGTGGCTCAACTACACGGTGGAGACCGAACTCCTGATGAACGAGATCGAGGACTCCACCACCCGGGTCTCCACCCTCGTCGACGCGGCCAAGCAGTACTCGCAGCTCGACCGGGCTCCGTACCAGGTCGCGGACGTGCACGAACTCCTCGACAGCACGCTGCTGATGCTGTCGGGGAAGATCGGCTCGCGGATCGAGGTGGTCAAGGACTACGACCGCTCCCTGCCGCGCGTCCCGGCCTACCCGGGCGAGCTGAACCAGGTGTGGACCAACCTGATCGACAACGCCGTCGGGGCCATCAACAACGCGGGCGGGGAGGGCAAGCTGACTGTGCGCACGGCGCTCGACCGGGACCAGTTGCTGGTCGAGTTCCGCGACACGGGGCCCGGGATTCCGCCGGACATCCGCGGTCGCATCTTCGACCCGTTCTTCACCACCAAGCCGGTCGGACAGGGGACGGGGCTCGGGCTGGACATCTCGTGGCGCATCGTCGTCAACAAGCACCACGGGAGCCTCGAGGTGCAGTCCGTGCCGGGCGACACGCGGTTCCAGGTGCGGCTTCCGCTGACGGCGACGGAGTCCGACACGCCCGGGACACCCGGAACACCCGAGCCATCCACGGCCCCCGAGGAGGCGTCATGACCCTGCCCGCCGGAATCGACCCGAGCGTCCCGCCGAGCGGACCGGGCTGTACGGAGTGCGACGCAGCAGGCGGATGGTGGTTCCATCTGCGGCGCTGTGCCCAGTGCGGGCACGTCGGCTGCTGCGACAGCTCGCCCGCCCAGCACGCGAGCGCCCATGCCCGCGACGCCCACCATCCGTTCATCCGCAGCTACGAGCCCGGCGAGGCCTGGTTCTGGAACTACGACACCTCACAGATGTACGAGTCCGGCCCCGACCTCGCTCCCCCGCTGGCCCACCCCGCCGACCAGCCGGTACCGGGACCGGAGGGGCGCGTGCCGCCGAACTGGCTGGAGTCGCTGAATCGGTGACCGGGGCGCCGGGAGGTCACCGCTCCCGCCGTTCCCAGGCATCGTGGACATGGCGCCCCAGCAAGGCGCCGCCGAACACCACGAACCCGACGCCGATGAGCCAGGACTGCACGACCAGAACGGTGCCGACGGCGCCGTAGGTGACCGCGTTGTTCACGATCAGCGGCGAGAACACCAGGTACGAGAACCAGCGCAAACCCACCAGGCCCACCACGGTCGCCAGGGCGCCCGGCAGCAGCGCCCACCACGACTTCCGCTCACCGAGAAGGAAATGCTGCCCCCACCAGAAGAACAGCAGGCCGAAGAACAAGGTGAGCGTGATACGGAGAGCGGACCCCACCAGTCCCGCTCGCAGCAACGCGCCGCTCTGCGCCTCGGCGAACAGGTATCCCGTCAGCGCGGCGAGCCACACCACCTGGCGCCACACGGCGTGCCACGGGCCGGCGGCGACTTCCCAGATCCTCTCGTAGCCGTTCTGGACGCTGGCCGCGAAGGCCACGCCGAACAGCGCCAGGACCAGCACACTGAACGCGCTGGTGGCGCTCAGGACGATCCGCGGAGCGGAGAACACCTCCCGCACGGCCTCCGCCGGGCGCCCCGACAGGCTCATGCCGTCGATCACCCACAGGGCGAATCCCCGTTCCTGGAAGGGGGCGGCCGCCGCGACGACGATCAGCAGCGGAGCCAGGGTGACCAGGCCGAGCGCCGCGAAACCCATGGACCGGTGCAGGAGTTCCAGGTCGCTGCCGTGCTGCCAGAGCCGTCCGGCGGCCGAGTCGTGCCAGCGGGCCCGCCGGCTTCGATGAGCCACCACACACGCACGGTAAGCAGACCCGGCGCCCGCCCCGGGCATGCCCGCACACCCGCCGCGACAGGCCACCCGACCGGAGTACCGCGGTACCGGGCCACTGGAACGTTCAGGGCATGGCCCCGTCAGCGCTGTCGCGGATCTCGGCGGCCAGGTGAGCGGCGAGCGCGTGGGCCCGGGGCATGAGGGCGTGCCAGTCGTCCGGCTGCTCACCGCGGTAGGCCGCCTGGGCGAGGATCAGAGCCGGGCGGTGTTCGGGCGGGAGGAGGCCGAGCGCCCAAGCGGCCGCCGCGTCCTTGGACTTGATGGTGCCGGTCTCGAGGGTCGTCCAGATTCGGGCGAGGGTCAGGAGGACGTTGCGGGTGTCGGACTCCAGGTCGGCCAGGAGGTCCGGGACGCCCGCGACGATCGCACGGCGCAGGTCCTCGTGCGGGACGGGCGCGAGGACCTCGGCCGCCGGCGGGCCGAGGAGTGCCGTGTCGCCGTTCAGCGTCATCGTGATGAGCGGCGCGAGATCGGGGGTGGCGGCGGGACCCGGCACCACGCCCCGCTCGAAGTCCTCGCGCAGCCATTCCCCGTACAGGAACTCACAGCGCGGTGGGTAGCGCCACGGGCTGATGTCGTCCCGGGCGACGACGCTCAGCTCCACGGGACGGGCCGGGCCGTTCACCGCCTGGGAGCCGGAGAGGCGCATGAGTCCGGCGGTCAGGGCCCGTCGCTCGTCCTCCGTCGTCCGGCGGCGCGCCACGACCAGCACGTCCAGGTCGCTGCTCGGGCGCAGACCGTCCAGCACGGCGGAACCGTGCAGATAGGCGCCGGTGAGGTCGTCGCCGAGTACGCGGCGCACCAGGTGCAGGACGTCGTCGAGCTGTGTCACGGGCGGGATGGTAGGCGGGCGGGGAGCGGACGGGCCACCGGATTTCCGCCGTGCCCGTACCGCCCTTCGGCCCTCCCGTGACCGCGACGTACGGGATCAGACCACCGACGTGCCGTACATCTCGCCGAGCGGGTCGGCGATCAGTTCGAGGCGGGCGCCGTCGGGGTCGCGGAAGTAGATCGACGTACCGCTCTCCTCCTGGTGGTCCACGCCCGCCGCGACGATCTTGTCGCGCAGGCGGTGCCAGGTGGCGGGTTCGACGGAGATGGCGACGTGGTGGAGTCCGCCGAGGACCTCCGCGTAGGGGCCGAGGTCGAGGCCGGGGAAGTCGAAGAAGGCGAGCAGGTTGCCGTTGCCGAGGTCGAAGAAGAAGTGCGTGGAGCCCTTGTAGTCGCGGTTCTCGATCATCTCGGTGAGGGGGAACTCCAGCAGGTCCTGGTAGAACCGCACCGTCCGCTCCACGTCGGAGGAGAGCAGCGCCACGTGGTGCACTCCGCGGGCGCTGCTCGCCGGCCGGTCCGCCGTCAGGTGGCGGTCCCGGATGCGGGCGCGTTCCGCCTCGATCGCCGCGAGGTCCGCAGGTTCCACGTGAAACTCCTCAACACAGGCAGTTTGGTTTTCAATCAGTCGGCACTCGTTCACTCTAGGACCGCACGGCGCGCGGTCAACCAGGCGCGCGGAGGCACGCCGGGCACTACGGGGGTCGCATTCCGGCCTGTTTGGCGCAACGGCCCTGATAGTCACGGGACTTGAGGTCGTGGTCCGAGGGACGCCCGCATAATGGCCGGGTGACGACCCCCTCCTCCGTGCCGGTGCAGCATGTTCCGGTCGTGATCGTCGGTGCCGGGCCTGCCGGGCTGACCGTCGCCAACCTCCTGCGGGCCGCCTCCGTCGACTGTGTCGTCCTGGAGATCGAGAGCCGGGAGTTCATCGAGCAGCGACCACGCGCGGGCTTCCTGGAGGAGTGGGCGGTGCGCGCCCTGGAACAGCGCGGCCTGGCCGACCGGATCGTGGAACGGGCGCCCACACACACCGAGTTCGAGTTCCGCTTCGAGCGCACGCGGCAGCGCTTCCCGTACACGGAGCTCACCGGCCACCGCCACTACGTCTATCCGCAGCCGCTGCTGGTGACCGATCTGGTCCGCGAGTACGCCGACGTGCGGGGCGGCGACATCAGGTTCGGCGTACGCGACGTCGAGCTCCACGGCATCGACGGCGACGAGCCCGCCGTGTCGTACACCGACCCCGATACCGGTGAACGGCTGCTGCTGCGCTGCGAGTTCGTCGCGGGCTGCGACGGTGCGCGCGGGGTGACACGCACCGCGATGCCGGACGCGTCCACGACCGTCGCCCGGCACGACCACGGCGTGGGCTGGCTGGCGCTGCTCGCCGAGGCACCGCCGTCCTCCAACTGCGTGATCCTCGGCATGCATCCGCGGGGCTTCGCCGGCCACATGGCACGCAGCCCCGAGATCACCCGCTACTACCTGGAGTGCCCGCCCGGCGACGTCCCGGAGAACTGGTCGGACGACACGGTGTGGTCCGAGCTGCACACCCGCCTGGCGGTGGACGGCGCGCCGCCGCTCACCGAGGGCCGGCTCATCGAGAAGCGCGTGCTCGACATGCACGGCTACGTCACCGAACCCATGGCGTACGGACGGCTGTACCTCGCGGGTGACGCCGCCCACCTGGTGGCGCCGATCGCGGCGAAGGGCATGAACCTCGCACTGCACGACGCGCTGCTCCTGGCCTACGCGCTCGCCGCGTACTGCGGCAAGGGGGACGACAGCGGGCTGCGCGACTACTCGGCGGCCTGCCTGCGCCGGGTGTGGCACTACCAGGAGTTCTCGCAGTGGCTGTCCGAGCTGCTGCACGGGCCGTCCTCGGGCGACCCCTTCCGCGCGGGCGCGGCAACCGCACGCATGCGCCGGATCCTCGGCTCCCCCGCCGCCGCGACCAGCTTCGCGGAGCTGTACCTGGGCAAGGGCACGGATCACTAGCTGCGTGAACTGGTGTGCAGGACGGCGAACAGCCCGCGGGCGCGGGTGCCGTCCGGCAGCTGCCAGGTGCCGCCGACGTGACCCGTGGCTCCTTCGGGAAGGAGCGGTGAGCCGTCCGGAGCGGGCCGCAGGACCCGGTGCAGGCGCAGGGTCGTGCCCTGCGGTGCGGGCAGCTCGGTGCCCTCCTGGTCGTCGATGGCGGTGGTCGTGACATCCGGGGAGGTGAGGCCCGCACCGGCGTAGGAACGGGTGACCTCCAGGTCGGGGGTGTCGCTGGTGCTCTGTGCCTGGGCCTGGACCCGCCCGTCGATCAGGGCAAGCAACTGGGCGACCAGCACCGGGTCGTGACAGCCGTCGTAGACCCAGCGCAGCCCCAGTACCCCGTGCTCCGCGGTGCCGATGAGGGCGTGCTCCGCCCCGTCGAGCGGGGCACCGCGATAGGTCAGCGGCACCAGATAGCCGGCCGGCCGGGGGACGGCGGCGTCGGTGACCACCATGAACTCGATCCCGACCTCTCCGTCCGGGTCGTCCAGCCGGAAGCCGCCGGCCCTGGCCGGTTCGGGTGCGCCGGCGCCGCCGTACCACGGGCGGGAGGGCAGCCAGGCGGTGAGCAGTTCCAGCTTGGTCGGCTTGAGTGTGGTGCGGTGAATGACGGCCATGCCGAAGGCTCTCACGGAAGCTGACGCGCTGGTACGGTTTCCCGATCATGACGTTCTGCTTCCTCCGCTAGCCGCTCCGTCGGCACGACGCGGATCCACCCGGCGCCGACGATGCGGGACGGTCGTTCACCGTCCCGGGCTGCGACGTGGGAGAAGACAGCATCATGCGCGTACGGCGCGTGTTCGTTCAGCATCCGCGTCCCGGCACGCCGGCCGTCTCGTGACGGCGGCGCGCCTGGTGGCGCGATGTGTACGCGGGCTGGAGCCCGCACTCGGCGCGGAGATTCCGCGAAGCGGTTCCGCGACCATCGACTGGGTCGGCCACCGTGAGGTGGGCTTCCGGGCAGAGCCGGGCACCGACGACGAGGGGCGGCTGCGGACCGCCGACGACGTCTTCCTGCTGGCCCTGCGCCAGGACGATGCCGGACCGCACAAGAGCGACCTGGCCGCCCTGGCGGACCTGGCCCGTGCGGTCGATCTGGCGGGTCTGGCCCGGGAACGCCGGGCACGCGGCGGCCCGGCCGGGTTCGGCGGGATCGAGATCTCGGCGTCCTTCCTCGGGCGCAGGACCTACAACCGGTACGACATCGAGGACGCCGTCGGCCGGGTGCCGGCCGAGCGCGCCGGTGTGCCGTACCACGCGCGCCGGCAGGGGGAGCCTCCGCCGCCCGGCCACAGCGGGTGGCGGCTCACACTGGACGGCACCCATGCCACCCTGCTGCTCCGCCTGGGGCGGCGCCCGGCACACCGTCGCGCCTACAAGAACGCGACCGTTCCGGGCACGCTGCACCCGCCGGTCGCCGCAGCCATGGCCCAGGCGGCCGAGCTGCGTCCGGGCCTGCGGGTGCTGGATCCGTGCTGTGGGGCGGGGACGCTGCTCATCGAGGCCCACCACACGGTGCCGGGGACCACACTGCTCGGGTTCGATCTCGATCGGGACGCGCGCCGTGCGGCACGACGGAACGCCGGGCCGCTCCCGGTCACCGTCCAGCGCGGCGACGCCGGGGCGCTTCCCCTTCCCGATCGCAGCGTCGACCGCGTCCTGTGCAACCCGCCCTGGGGAGACCAGGTCGACGCGGGCGGACGCCTCGCCGGGCACCCGGAGCGGTGGTGGCGCGAACTCGCCCGTGTCCTCACCGACGAGGGGCGCGCGGTCGTGCTGCTGCCCGAGGCACGCGGACTGGGCCAGGCCCTGGCGCTCGGCCTGGCACCCGTCCACGTGCAGCAACTGAGCCTGTTCGGCAGCCGTCCGCTGCTGGTCCGCCTCGAACGCCCACGCACCCGCAGACGCTCCCCGGGCCGACGGGAGGCGGAGGCCGGCTAGACGCCCGTCAGTACCCGTGGGGGTCGCAGCAGCCGTCCCTGCGCATCCGCTGCCCCACCCTGAGCCAGTCGTCCTCAGCGGCCGTGGTCCGCCGGGCCGACGGTTCGAAGGCGGTGACCAACTCGTCGGTGGTGTACGGCACTCCGCCCCGCAGGACCGAGACGGTGCGGACGAGGGTGGCGAAGTCCGTGAACGGGTCGCCGTCGACGACGGTCAGGTCGGCGAGCCGGCCCTCCTCGACGGTGCCCAGGTCACGGTCGACGCCGAAGAGGCGGGCGGGCAGCACGGTCGCGGTGCGCAGGGCCTCGGCCGGGGACATGCCGCCCCGGTGGAGGGCGCGCAGGCCCAGGTGGAGGGCCAGGCCGACGGGGACGAGCGGCTGGTCCGTGCCGAGGGCGACAAGACCGCCGGCGGCGAGGATCCGCCGGTAGATGTCGGTCTCCGTGCGCAGCGTGGCGAGTTGGGCGTCGGTTGGCGGGACGCCGGCCCCCTGCTGGACGGCGGCGGCGTCCCAGGGAGGCATCACGACGGTGACGCGGGGGTCGTCGGCGAGGGCGGGGTCCGCGCCGAGCAGCGGCGAGGACGTGAAGGGGGTGGCGATCAGGGAGAATCCGATCCCGCGTGCGCTGTAGACCTCGACGACGTCCTGGTAGGCGCGGCCCGTGGCAGTGATGGCTCGGCCGAACTCGCCACGCTGGGTGGCCTGCAGATGGGTCGTCACATCCTGGCCGACCTGGACGCCCGGCGAGAGCATATGGCCTCCGCTCCGCACGCCGAGGCGCTCGTGTGCGAAGCGGGCGGCCTCCTCCATGACCCACGTGGGCGCCCGCACATAAGTCTTGACGAAGTCCCAGTCCAGCGCGGCGGCCCGCTCCAGTGAGCGGCGCAGTCCCTCCCGGGTCCGGTGGGCGCGGCCCATGCTGTAGGCGACGCGTGCCCCGTCGAGGAGTTCGCCCGTGGTCAGCAGCCGGGGTCCGGCGAGCTGTCCGGCGGCCACGGCCTCGCGGATGCGGGCCTGTTCGTGGGCGAAGCCGCCGAGGGAGACGGCGGTGGTGATGCCGTAGGTGAGCTGGCCGGCGCTCTGGCGTCCGCCGTAGGTCGTCTGCCAGGGGTGGGTGTGCGTGTCCCACAGTCCGGGGACGACGGTGCGTGTCGAGGCGTCGATCCGCCGGAGGGCGGCGCGCCGGCTCGCGCGATGGGGCTCCACCGCGGCGATGCGTCCACCGCGTACGACGATGTCGACGTCGTCCCGGACGTCCTCGCCCGTGCCGTCCCACAGGCGTCCTGCGTGCACCACCGTGTCGGCGGGAGTGGGCCGGGAGCCGTCCAGGGGCACGCGGACGGTGCGGGCGGGGCCGCCGTCGACGTCGACGAGCCGCAGTCGGGTGCCGGACAGGTACAGCAGGGTGCGGGAGTCGCCGGACCAGGAGGGGTGGTCGGCCGGTTCGGTGGTGAGGGTGCGCAGGTCGCCTCGTGGGGTGCCGTCGGGTCCGACGGGCAGCAGGCACAGCGCGGACTCCACGATCACCGCCATCCAGCGGCCGTCCGGCGACCAGACGGGCCCGGAGTCGTACCGGTCGGCGATGGACGTGTGGGGCGCGACCGCGTGGAGGCGGTCGGTGCCGGTGGTGCTGTCGACGAGCCGGATGACGTTGTAGCCCTCCCGGAAGCGGGCGTTGAGCCGGTTGCGGTCGCACAGGGCGAGGTGGCGGCCGTCGGGCGACCAACTGGGGCGGCCGGGCACTCCCCCGCCGCCGAGGGGTGCGGCCAGGACGCGTTCCTCGCCGGACGCCAGGTCGCGGACGACGAGTTGCCCGGTGAGGTCGAGGCAGGCGAGGCGCTGCCCGTCGGGTGACAGCGCCGGAAACACCCGACCGCCGGTCGCGAGGGCCGTCTCCTCGCCGGTGGCGAGATCGTGCCGGTACACGCCGAGGAGCCCGTCACGGTCGTCGGCATAGACGAGCGACTGCCCGTCGGGTGCCCAGGACGGGGCGAGCAGATACCGTGTGGGCGCCGACCGCCGCAGCCGCCGGGGCGAACGACCGCCCGAACTGCCCGCGAGCCACAGCGAGTTGAGGGCCGCGAAGGCGATCTGCCGGCCGTCGGGCGACAACGCGGGCAGGTGGACGCCCCGCACGGGACGGACCCGGCCCTCCCCCAGGTCGTACTCCTTGGTGCGGTACCGCGGCCGATGCACGGGGAGCACGCCCTCGAAGGGCACGGTCTCCGGCTCCCGGGGTCTGTCGGGTCGTACGAGGGTGAAGGTGCCGTCGACCGTGAGGAGCAGTTCGCCCTTCGGTGTCCAGCGCGGGGGCACCGGAGCGATGTCCCCGTCGACCGGGACGGGGCGGCCGTCGACGACGAGGGTGCAGGAGCCGTCCGGGGACGCCGTGGTGCGCAGGTGGGCGAGACGGCCGTCGGAGGCGAGGGCGGGCGTCATGACCTGGGCGGCCTCGGTCTCGGTGTGCCGGACGGTGACCGGGCCGGTGCCGTCGGCGGGGACGGCGGCGATCGTACGGGCCTGAAGGCTCACGCCCTGGGCGGTGGTGAGCGTCTTCGCGCGGACGAACAGGATGCGGGTGCCGTCGGGCGACCAGGTGGGATCGAAGTCCTCCCACGGGCCGTCCTGCAGGGGCCCGTCCTGGCCGGGCAGTCCGGTGACGCGGGTGATCCGGCCGGTGCGCAGGTCGAGGACGTGGACGCGGTACGGGCTGCCGTCCACCGGGTCGCCGCCGCGCTCGGAGGCGAAGGCGATCCGGGTGCCGTCGGGTGACCAGGCCGGGCCGCGGTCGTCCCAGGGGCCGTCCGTGCGCTGCCGCAAGGCGGAGCCGTCGGGGCGGACCGTCCAGATGTGGAATCCGCCGTCCCGGTAGGCGCAGAACGCGATGAGCGTGCCGTCCGGGGCGTGCGTGGGCCGGTTGGGTTCGAGGTCCGAGGGGGTCAGGGGGCGGGCCGTGCCGCCGGAGCGCGGCAGGGACCACAGGGCGCTCTGGGCCTCGGCGACCAGGTGGTCGCCGGCGGGTGAGAGGGTCGCCGAGCCGTTGGTGGCGCGGGTGAAGGTCAGGGAGAGGCCGGTGCGCGGTCGTGCCGCCGCCGGGGCGGGGGCCGCGCCCACGAGGGGGACGGCACCTGCGGCGGCGAGGAGTTGACGGCGCGTCGGACGGAAGGCGGCGGTGCTCCGATCACGGTCCATGACAGTGCACGCTGGCGCATCACCCGGCCCACGAGCAACCGCGCTATTCACGCCATCCGACGAGGCGTCAGTCGATGGTGGTGTGCCGCAGGCGCACCCACAGGGGCAGGACGAACCAGCACAGCAGATACCAGGCGACAACCCCCACCACCACCCACGGTGTGTAGTCGCCGTGGGTGGCCACGCGCAGGATCAGCAGCAGCGCCGAAGTCATCGTGGCCAGCAGGAGCAGAAGGCCGGCCAGGGTCAGCCGGGAGGCCCAGGTCACCGCCTGGGGCTTGATCCGCCGTCCGGAGACGAGCCGGTGGAAGGAGACCGGGCCGATCAGGGCACCGGTGGCGGAGGCCCCGAGAACCACCGTCACGATGTAGATGGTCCGGTCCGTCTGCGACAGCTGCGGGTAGCGGGCCGTGAAGACGACGGTGAGCAGGAAGCCGAAGAGGATCTGCACGCCCGTCTGGGCCACGCGGACCTCCTGGATGAGCTCGCTCCACATGCGGTCGGCCCGCTCGTCCTGCGTCTCATCGCGGCCCCGGGCCCGGCCCCTACCCCTGCCCTTGGCCCTGCCCGTGGCCATGTCGTCTGCGCTGTCGGACACCGTGTCCCTCCCGGCTGCGTCGGTCTCCCTGTGTTGGATGGCGACGGGGTGTGCGTTGTGAAGCGCGTGTAGGGATCAGTTCACTCACACGAGTGAGGCCTTTTGACGGTACGGCTGGGCCTGCCCCTCCGCGCCGGAGCTGGAGCGGTTCGCGCTCGACACGTACGACGGCGGGCACGCCCTCGCACGTGTCGAGTGGTCCAAGGGCTGGGGGTACACGGACGCGGCCGCCTGGAGCGACGAGGACGTTCTGGCCAGGTCCGTGCCCGCCTCCTTCGACGAAGGCGACGGTGGCGGTGGCGGTGAGGGGCGGTCGGCCGGGGACGAGGCGGCGTCCATCCTGGAGCGGCTGGATCCGCATCAGCTGTACGCGAATGCCTCGCTCAGCCGGTTGTTCTCGTGAAGGGCGTACGGGCGGCCCGGCCTTCCAGCACGAGCTGCACCTGGACCTCCTGGTCACCGGGGATGGCGCCGACCTCCTGGACGGTGAACGACTCCTCCAGGGCCTCCCGCAGATGCCGCACCGCGAGCGGGCTGCCCTGGACGTCGGCGAGCACGGGGCCGGACAGCGGCACGGGGTGCGGCTCGTGCGGGTGGCCGGTCGGGTGCGCGGGGTCGTCGAGCAGATCGAAGGTGCCCGTCCACACGGTCGGGCGGTCGCGGTCCGCCTCGTGCGGTTCCTCGCCGACGCAGCGGTCCGAGGAGAAACAGGTGCACAGGGTGTCGAACAGGAGGCCGGCGTCGTGCGCGGAGCAGTCGCTGAGCACCACCTGGACCTGTGACACGGGCATGGGGGTCAGGTTCACGAGGGTCCTCCCTGGCGTGGGCGGGGCACCGAGCGAGTACCCCCAGCGTGCGACCGAAACGGGATCCCCTCATGTCACACGGCCCGGCGGTCCCCGTACCTCCGGTCGTCGGACCCTGGCCGGGACATCCGGTGGGCCATTTCGCTGGGTTATGTTGAGTGTTCGTGGGAGACGAAGGAGGCACACGGGTGCCATCGCCGCAGCAGGCACGGGCTCAGGCATCGGCGATCACCTCGGGCCGGGCGGCTCCCGAGGCGGAGACGGCCGCCCCCACGGTCCGGCTCCGGGAGCTCTTCGACGGGCCCCGTCTGTCGCCCGGGCAGCGGCGCATCGCCCAGTACCTGATCGAGCACATCACCGAGGCCGCGTTCCTGTCGATCACGGACCTCGCGGAACGCGTCGGCGTCAGCCAGCCCTCGGTGACCCGGTTCGCGGCGGCCGTGGGCTTCAGCGGGTACCCGGCGCTGCGTGAGAAGCTCCAGGCCATCGCGCTCAGCGCGCTCGGCAGCACTCCCGCCACCACCGCCGAGAAGCGCAGCAACGAACTCCAGGCCGCCGTGGACGCCGAGATCGCGAACCTGGAGAACATGCGGCGCGACTTCGCCGACCCGGACCAGGTGATCGCGGTCGGCAGGGCCCTGTCCCGGTCGACGCCGCTCACGGTCCTCGGCCTCAGGATCTCCGGGTCGCTCGCCGAGTACTTCGCGTACGCGGCCCGCCGGATCCACCCCGACGTACGGCTGGTGACCCGGGGCGGCAGCGTCGCGTACGACGCGCTGCTGCAGTCGCGCGAGGCCGGCGGGTCCTGGCTGCTGGCGTTCTCGATGCCGCGGCACGGGCAGGAGACGCTCACCGCCCTGCGGGTCGCGCACAGCGCCGGTCTGAAGGTTGCCCTGATCACCGACCTGGCGCTGGGGCCGGTGGCCGACGAGGCCGACGCCGTGTTCACCACGGGGACGGGATCACGCCTGGTCTTCGACTCGTACGCGGCCCCCGTGCTGATGTCCGCGGCACTGCTGCAGGCCATGACCGACGCGGATCCCGAGCGGACGCAGGCCCGGCTGGAGGAGTACGAACAGATCGCGGAACAGCACCAGTTCTTCCTCAAGGACTGAGCGTGCCCAGGCCCACAGGGGGCCGTTCCGCACATCTCCCGCCACTTTCACCACATGGGACTATTCAGCCACATCCTGGTATGAATTTTTTCATGCCCTTGCAAACTCATCGGTATATATAAATACTGCTCGCGGATCGTGATCCGGCCGGGACGCCGGGCCACGTCCTCCGCCCGGGACCGTCCGCTCGTACCCGCCACGGTGCCCGGGTGCGGCGGCCCCGGTCATCCCCTAGCCGGGGCCGCCGAGCGTTCCCAACTTCTGGCGTCGACGTAAGACCGGAGCGATGATCATGGCCCTCGCCTACTCGCCGATCAGCTCGGACTGGCCGTGTCAGGTGAAGACACCGGGCAGTTACGACTGGGAGCGCTCGGCCGCCAGGTGGCTGCGCGAGCTGGTGCCGGCCCGCTACGGCAGCTACCCGACGATGCTCCGCCACCCGGTCCTGCTGGCCCGCCACGCCCAGATCCAGGTGCAGCACGAGATACGGGTCGCGCGCACCGCCCTGCAGACCGCGCGGACCGAACTGCCCCGCCTCGGGCTCACCGAGTCGGTCATCGAGCACACGATCAAGATGTACGCCGCCGAGGTCACACAGCTGAACCACATGGCCCGCAGCATCCGTGCCGTCAGCCAGGCCCTCGCGGACAGCAGCCTGGCGCGCGCCTCCCACTGACCGGTCCTCTCCGGCCCTCTCCCGGTCCGCCTCCTGTTGCCCTCTGTGCCTCCCATGTGCCTCCCATGTGCTTCCCTGGTGATTCCTCCTCGCGGGCGCAACGGCGATACGACCCGCCGTTGCGGGAAGAGGAACAGCAGGAGCAGACCGGCATGGCGAGCGAGGGGCAGGGCTCATGGATACCTGGACGTGGGTGATCGTGGTCGCCGCGGTGCTCGCGGTCGCCGTACTAGCGGCGGCGGTGGCGCTGTTGGTCCGGCTCGTGCGGGCACGGCGTGACCTCACTCGTGCCGGACTGCCGACCGGGCCGCGCTGGGTCTTCTGGGGTGCGGTGCTGTATCTCGTCCTGCCGGCCGATCTGCTGCCCGATCCTGTCTACCTGGACGACGTCGGGGTCCTGCTGCTGGCGCTCAGGTCCCTGCGGACGGCGGGCGCGCAGGCACCGGAGAGCGAGACGGGAACTCCCCTGCGCAAGTGAGACGTTGCCCCGCTGAAGGTCACTCCGACAGGCGGCGGCAATGAGCGAGCTGGTTCCCGGGGGCAACGTGCCCCTCCCCGGCGGCACCCTGGTTCTCCGGGTGCCGGGCCCCTTCGACGTGTCCGCGCTCGTCACCGACGACGGCGGGAAGGTGCGCGGGGACGCCGACTTCGTGTTCTACAACCAGCGGACGGCGCCCGGAGTCCGCCTCACGGGCGAGGAGCTCACCGTCGATCCGGCGACACTGCGGGCAGGGGCGAGCCGCGTCACGGTGGTCATCAGCCCCACCGATCCCGGAACATCCCTCGGGCAGCTGCCCGCGCCCTCCCTGCACGTCACCGGTCCCGGCGGACGCGTCATCGCCCGCTTCACCCCGCCGCGCCCGCAGCGCGAGACGGTGCTCCTGCTCGCCGAGATCTACCGGCGTGGCCCCGTGTGGAAGCTGCGGGCCCTGGGGCAGGGGTACGCGGAGGGACTGGCCGGTGTCGCACGGGACTTCGGGGTCGATGTCGCCGAGGACGCGACTCCGGCGGCGGGAGTCGTGGCCAGTGCCGGGAGCGGTAGCAGGAGCGGTAGCGGTGGCACTGCCGGTGCACCGCCGCGCCCGGGCGCCGGCCCGCAGCCTGGAGGCCTCCGGACACCGGGGATCGGCAGCGGCCGGGACGGTGGGTTCCGGATGCCGGGATCCGGGATCGGCCGGAGTGATGGATTCCTGATGCCGGGCGTATCGTCCGCCTCGCACGGAAGTGCCCCCGACCCGGACGGTTTCCTGCCTCTGGTGAACTCGGCGCGGGCGAGGGTGGGTTCGCCCGCCGTGGTGCTGGACGCGCGACTCGTGGCGGCGGCTCGGGAGCACGCTGCGGGGATGGCGGCGCAGGGGCGCCTCGCCTCCGAGGGGCCGGACGGACGGTCCGTGTTCCAGCGGGTCACGGCGAGCGGCTACACGTATCTCACGGTCGGCGAGCATCTGGTGTCCGGCCCGCGCACACCGGCCGAGTTCGTGGAGTACTGCCTGTCCGGCGAGCGGACCCGTGACACGCTGTGCGAGCCGTCGTTCAGCGAGGCCGGTCTGGCCTGCGTCTCCGACGGGCGCTCCGGCGACGTGTACTGGACGGCACTGTGGGCGCGGCCCTTCACTCCGGCCGGGCTCACGCAGACGGCGGCCGAGGTCATCGCGCTCACCAACGCCGAGCGGGCGTCGGCCGGGCTGCAGCCACTGGCCGACGATCCGCTGCTCGCCACCGCCGCCCAGGGGCACAGCGCCGACATGGTGGCGCGCGCCTTCTACTCGCACACCTCCCCCGACGGCGGCGAGCCCTGGCACCGGGCCGCCGCCGCAGGCTCCACACGACGCACGATCGGCGAGAACATCGCCTGCGGGCAGCGCTCACCCGCCGAGGTCGTCCGCGGCTGGATGGACAGCCCGGGCCATCGCGCCAACATCCTCAAGCCGGGCTTCACCCACATAGGCATCGGTTTCGCCGGGGGTGGCACGGCGGGCACGTACTGGACGCAGTTGTTCGGCGGCTGACGGCGTTCACGCCTGGTCGAGTTCCCGTGGTCCGTACAGCGCGCTGTCGGCTCCGGTGGCGAGGGCCCAGTAGCGGTCGCCGTAGGACCAGTGCCACCACTCCGTGGGGTAGTTGACGAGGCCTGCGGCGGTGAGGGCCTCACTGAGGACGCGGCGGTTGACGCGGGCGTCCTCGCCGATGTTGGCGGCGTGCGTGTAGCAGGCGCCGTCGCTCTCCTCGGGGCTCGCGTTCACGGGGGTGCCCATGTCGAGTTCCCGCCCGTCGGCGGAGACGAGGGTGAGGTCGACGGCGGCGCCGGCGCTGTGCGGGGCGATCTCCGGCGGTGATACGTAACGGCTCGTGGCGTGGTGCACCCGTGTCGGGGTCCAGTCCGGGTTGGCGGCACGCAGTTCGCCGGCGTAGTCCTCGAAGTAGCGGCGCTGGAGTGCCGGCGGGCGATATCCCTCGACGAACAGCAGCCGCATGCCGTCCGGGACCATGTCCTGGGCTTTGAGCAGACGCGTCAGGACCTGCTCCCGCAGGTGTGCGAAGGCGCCCGAGGGTTCCTCTCTCCGGGTGTCGACGGCGAGGGACTCCTGGAGCCGGAGGTCGACGAGTGGTTCTCCGCAGTCGGCCACAGGTATCGCCGCGACCCTGGGGTCCGACATCAGCACGATCTCGTTCGTCATACCTGTGATCCTCGCCCAGGACCGGTCCGGCGGTGCTCGTTCCGCCGATCCTGGCCGGAAGCCTTCACGACGGCACCCGCCGCGGAAGTGGTCGACGAAGGACGGCGAGCGCGGCGTCACCGCGCTCGCCACAACGTCCGACGAAGAACGCCGTGCTCACCACCACGGCGAGCACGCTGGAACCGGCGTGACTCAGTCGCTCGTCAGGCTGATCCCCAGCACGTCCAGGACGCCGTAGACGCCGAGGAACACGATGGCCGCGCTGCTGAGGACGAGGGCCGCGGTGAGCCAGGCGTTGGCGCGGAAGCGGCGTTCGACACCCGTGGCGCGCAGCCGCCAGACGGCGACGACCACGGCCAGCAGGAAGATACCGCCGCCGATGCCACCGATCTGGACCATGAGGACGGGTGACTGGACGTACAGGAAGGAGGCGGCCCACACGGGCGGCAGGCAGTAGGTGAGGATCTGGATGGTGCGGCGGCGGACCTGGACGTTCTGCCAGTCGATGACGCGGAGCAGGCCCAGCGTGTTGGTCCACAGCCGGGGAACGCTGGCGGTCGAGCCGATGAGGGTGGAGAAGAGGACGGCGATGGCGCCCGCCAGGAACAGGTACTCGGCCCAGGGGCCCATCGTGTCGGTGTAGATGCGGGACAGGGTGGTGATCATCGAGTTGCCCTCGGGCACCAGGTTCTGCGGGTGCAGCACTGCGGCGCCGATGACGTAGAACGAGAGCGTGCACAGGGTGCAGATCAGCCAGCCGGCGGCGACGTCCAGACGCATCACCTTGAGCCAGCCCTCGGCACGCCGCGCCCGCGCCTCGGTGCCGTCGTCGGGGCCGGTCCAGCGGGCGTAGCCCTTCTCGATGCACCAGTAGGTGTACGTCGTCATCTCGTCGGCACCCACGCCGGTGATACCGAACATGGCGAGCGCGATACCGACGGTGCCGGCCGGGATGAGGAAGCTGAGGCCCTCACCCAACTCGCTTCCCCCGTAGCCGAATTCGGTGGCCGGCAGGCCGAGGGCGAGGCCGACCGTGGCGATGGTGAAGACGATGACGCAGGCGACGCAGATCTTCTCGACCACGCCGTACTTGCCGGTGCGCAGCATGAGGACGGCCGAGGCCGTGACGATGACGGTCCATACGGCGAGGGAGCGGAAGCTCAGTGCCTCACCGGTGATCGGCCACAGGATGGAGCAGGCTGCCGCGGTGCCGCCGATGATGCCGCCGCGCTGGAACATCTTGGCGAAGTCCATGCCGATCCAGAGCCAGTTGATCCAGCCGATGCGGCCGATGCGGGGAGATACCTCGCTGTAACCCTCCAGTGCGGTACGGCCGTTGAGGATGGTCCAGCGGGCCAGCTCCATCTGCACCCAGACCTTCACGGCGGTGCTGACGATCACCAGCCAGAGGAGGGCGAATCCCGCTCGGGCGCCGAGCGAAGTGGTGACGATGAGCTCGCCGGAGCCCACCACCGCCGCCGACAGCACGAAGCCGGGGCCCAGGTGGCGCAGCCGCCCGGTGAAGGTGGTGGGTGCCTCGCGGACGTCCTCGGCGCGCAGGGCGTACGGGTCGTCGGGGACGCCGGGAGGTGCCGTGGAGCCGGGTGTCGTCCGGGACGTCGACGGCGTTGTCTTAGACATGACTGGTCCTCGGGATCGGCCCGGCGTCATCGCCGGGCACAGGGGAACGCTTCCGTAGTGGGGGGTGGCTGCGTTCGGGCCGGTCGGTCAGGTGGCTGGGCGGAGCGGGGGTTCGCCCGCGAGGACGCGTACGACGTCCTCGGCGACCAGGACGCCCATGGCGCGGTTGGCCTCGGGGGTGCAGGCCGCCATGTGCGAGGTCAGCAGGACGCCCGGCGCGGTGCGCAACGGGCTGTCCGCGGGCAGCGGTTCATGGGCGAAGGCGTCGAGTGCGGCGCCGCCCAGGTGCCCGTCGTTCAGCAGCGCGGCGAGCGCCTCCTCGTCGACGAGTCCGCCGCGCGCCGCGTTGACGAGCAGGGCGCCCGGCTTCATGGCGGCGAGGCGCTCACGGGAGAGCAGGGGGCCTGCCTCGGGGTCGGCGGGCAGGTGGAGGCTCACCACGTCGGCGCGGGCGAGCAGCTCGTCCAGACCGACGCTCTCCGCGCCCGGGGTCTCCGTCACGAACGGGTCGTGCGCGAGGACGGTCATGCCGAACGCGGCTCCGTAACCGGCGAGAAGCCGTCCGATGCGGCCGAAGCCGACGACGCCCAGGGTGCGCCCGGCGAGTTCGGGGCCGAACAGCTTGGGCCACTCCCCCGCCACGACCCCGTCGTGGGAGGCCGTGATGCCACGGGACGCGGACAGGAGGAGTCCGAAGGTGTACTCGGCCACCGCGCGGGAGTTGCTGCCGGGCGCGCACACCACGCGGATGCCCCGGGCCCGGGCCGCGGCGAGGTCGATGGTGTCGACGCCGACACCGTGCTTGGCGATGACCTTGAGGCGGTCGGCCGCCTCGATGACCTCCGCCGTGATGGAGTCCATGCCGACGATGAGGGCGTCCACCGTGCCGATGTGCGCGAGGAGTTCGACATGAGGCAGTGCGCTGTCCTCGTACGGGCGAAGCGGTCCCGCGCCCGCCGACGCGAGGATCTCCCAGGGGTCGGGCGAGTGGCGGGCGAAGGTGGGGGTGGTGATGAGGGTGGTCGAGGAGCCGGTGGAGGCCATGGAGGCCGTGTCGGTCATGCGGGGAACTCCCTGTCCGTCCACTGCGGGCTCAGTCGGACGTACTGGATGGTGCGGCGGTGGTGTGTGTACGCGATGTGCAGGGTGCCGTCCGGTGTCTGGGTGATCGACGGGTACGACAGCTCGCGGTTCAGGCCGTCGCGGGAGTTGTTGGTGAGGCAGTGGCCGTCGCCGGTCTCCAGATCGTGGCGCTGGGGCCAGGTCCGGCCGCCGTCGGAGGAGACGGCGAGGCTGAGCGGGGCGCGCGGGGCGCCCCAGAAGGCGTCACCGGAAGGCTCGGCCGCCGCCTTCTGCTCGCCCTTCTGCTCGCCCTGCTGCTCATCCGTTCCCTCGTCCTCGATGTCGTCGTACAGCGACACCCTGCGCGCCACTGCGTCCGCCGCGCTGCTGTGGTTGTACGTGAGGGCGAGGCGGCCGTCGGAGAGGACGGCGTACTGGATCGAGGAGTTGTTGTTCGGCAGGGCCAGCGGCTCGGGCTCGCTCCAGGTCTCCCCGTCGTCGTACGACACGCTGCGGTGCACCGCGTCGGCGCGGCGGCTGCGGAAGAGGGCGAGGAGTGAACCGTCGGGCAGGGGGCGGATGTTCATGTGGACGAGTCCGGTGGAACCGGGCACCGGGTGCTCCTGCCAGGTGGTGCCGCCGTCGTCGCTGATCATCACCGAGCTGGTGTCGCGATCGCCCGTCCAGGGGGCGTCGGGTGGTGCGACACAGCGGAAGACGGGCAGCAACAGCCTTCCGGTCTCAGGGAGTTCGGTGACGGGTTGACGGACGAAGACGCCTCCCTCGATGAGGGTGCGCGTGGGTCCCCAGGTGACGCCCCCGTCGGCGCTGACACGCAGCCGTACCTCCGCGGTCTCCTGCCGGCCGCCGAGCTGGGCGGTGTGCAGGAGCCACAGGTCGCCGGAGGGGGCGGGGAAGAGGAGCGGGTTCTGTTCCGAGCGGCCCGGGTCCTCGGAGAGCTGGACCGGGTCGGACCAGGCGTCCGCGCCCGGGGCCAGCCGGGAGAACCACACCGAGATGTCGGAGACCCCCTCCAGGGTCCCCGCGAACCAGACGCACCCCAGAGCGCCGCCGGGCAGCACGGTGAGGTTGGCGGCGTGGTTCTGCACGGCGGGGGCGGCGAGGTGGGCTTCGGCGCGGCCGGGCCGGCCGGGGTGGGGGCGGAGGACTCCGTCGGCGACGACGGGTGCGGGCGCGTCCGTCTCCGTGCTCGCCTCCTTGCCGGACCCCGTGCCCGCCCCGGTGACCGCTTCCGTGCCCGTCATCGTGCTTCCCCCTTCGCGCGCGCCGCCTCCAGATGCCCGGCGGCCACCTGCTCCAGATGCACCAGGTCGCAGGCGACCGTGGCGAAGGTGAAGCCCTCGGCGAGTCGCTTGGCCGCGGCGGCGCCGTCCGGGTTGTGGATGCCCGCCGCGATACCGGCCGCGGCCGCCGCCGTCCGCACCCTGACGAGTGCGGCCTCGAACTCGGCGGCGACCGCGGGGTCTGTGGAGGTCGCCCCGCCGAGCGCGATGCGCAGGTCGGAGGGGCCGACGTAGACGCCGTCGAGGCCGTCGGTGGCGCAGATCTCCTCGACGTTGGCGAGCCCTTCCGCCGTCTCGATCATCGCGAGGACGACGGTCTCCCGGTGGGCGTCGGCCGGATTGGGGCCGATACGGAGCCCCGAGCGCATCGGCCCGTACGAACGGATTCCCAGCGGGGGGTAGCGCACGGCGGCCACTGCCGCGAAGGCGTCCTGGGCGTTGTCGATCAGCGGAACGATCACACCGGCGGCGCCGGCGTCGAGGGCCTTGCCGATCGGCATGGGGTCGTTGGCCTCGACGCGGACCAGGCCGACGGCGCTGGAGCCCTTGGTGTCGATCGCCGTCAGCGAGGCCAGCACGCCCGAGTACTCGATAAGGCCGTGCTGGGCGTCGAGGGCGACGTAGTCGTAGCCGAGGCGGGCGATGCGTTCGGTCGAGACCGGGGAGTCGAGCACGCACCAGTAGCCGACGAGCGGTTCACGGGCCCGCAGGAGGGCGGCGAAGGCGGCGGCGGTGCCCGGGGCGGGGGTGCCGGGGACGGCGTTCATGAAGTGCAGGCTCCTTGGAACGAAGAGGCGACAGGGCGGTGGGACGGTGGAAGGTCGGGGTGCTCGCGACGCCGACCGGCTGACGAACCGGTCGGCGGGCCGCTCGGCGAACCGGTCGGCGAACCCGGCGAGGTGTCAGCGGTTGTAGGCCGGCATCGGGCCTCTCAGCCGCGCGCCGACCTCGTCGCAGGCGGCCGTCACATCGGCCGGCAGGGGGCCGGCCTGGGCGGCGGCGACGTTGGCGAGGAGGTGTTCGGTCCGGGAGCCGCCGAGGAGCAGCGCGTCCGTGGAGGGGCGGTCGAGGAGCCAGCGCAGGGCGAGCTCGGTGAGCGGGATGCCGGCCCCCTCGGCGATCTCGGTGAGCTGCGCGACGGCGGTGAAGAGGCGCTCGTCCCAGTACCGTTCCCGGTACATCCCGGCGAGCCGGGAGTCGCCGAAGCGGCCCGCCCCGGGCGCGCTGTCGAACTGGTGACGCCCCGTCAGCAGGCCGCCACCGAGCGGGTTGTAGACCATGGTGGCGAGGCCGGTGACGGCCGCGTACTCCACGTACTCCTCCTCGATGCGGCGCGCGAGGAGGTTGTGCAGCTGCTGGGCGACGACGGGGCGCGGGGCGCCGACCTCGTCGGCGGTGCGCACCAGCAGGGAGATCTGCCAGGCCGCGTAGTTGGAGACGCCGAGCGCGCGGATCTTGCCCTCGGCGGCGAACTCGGCGACGGTGGCGAGGGTGTCGGAGATCGGGGTCCTGCGGTCCGGCTGGTGGAGGTAGAAGAGGTCGACGTGGTCGGTGCCGAGGCGCTTGAGGCTGCCTTCCAGGGCGGCACGCAGTCCGGCGGGCGACAGCGGGGCGTGGTCGCCCTGGTCGGGGTGCGGGATGCCCGCCTTGGTGGCGAGGACGATCCGGTCGCGGCGGCCCGGCAGCAGCTCGCCGAGGAGGCGCTCGCTCTCGCCGCCCGCGTAGCCGTTGGCGGTGTCGACGCCGTTGATGCCCGCGTCGAGGGCCGCGTCCAGCATGGCGGCGGCGCCCGCGCGGTCGACCGTGTCGCCGAAGGTCATGGTGCCGAGGACCAGGCGGGAGAGCGGGACGGGTCGGTCCGGCAGAGAGATGGCGATGGGGACGCCGGTGGTCACGTGCGGTTTCCTTCCAGTACGCGGCGCGGTTTCACGCCGTGGATCGCGGTCGGGTCGAGAGCGGCGCGCCGCAGGGCCCGGGTGTAGGGGTCGGTGGGCGAGGCGAGGACGTCCGCGGTGGGGCCGGTCTCGACGACGCGGCCGGAGCGCATCACCACCACGTCGGTGCTGATCTCGCGCACGACGCCCAGGTTGTGCGCGATGACGAGGTAGGCGATGCCGGTCTCCTCCTGCAGTTCCTGCAGCAGACCGAGGACCTGGGCCTGTACGGAGACGTCGAGCGCGGAGGTCGCCTCGTCGCACACGAGCAGGTCGGGGCGGGAGGCCAGGGCGCGGGCGATGCCGATGCGCTGGCGCTGTCCGCCGGAGAAGTCGGCGGGCCGGCGGTCGAGCGCGGACTTCGGCAGGCCGACCTGGTCGAGCAGCTCGGCGGCGCGCCGGGCCCGTTCGGTCCGGTCGGACACGCCCGCCAGGCGCAGCGGCTCGGCGACGATCTGCTGGGCGGTGAGGTGCGGGTCGAGGGAGCCGTACGGGTCCTGGAACACCATCTGGACGCGTCGGCGCAGCGGGCGCAGCCGCCGTTCGGGCAGGGTCGCGATGTCCGTGCCGTCGAGCACGATGCGGCCGGCCGTCGGCTTCAGCAGCCGGACCAGCGCCCGTGCGAGCGTCGACTTGCCGCAGCCGGACTCGCCGACGACGGCGAGGGAACCGCCGCGCGCCAGCCGGAACCCGACCTGGTCCACGGCGCGGAAGGGGCCTTGCCGGGTCGGATACTCGATGACGAGATCCTCCACGGCGAGCAGGGTGTCGGTCATGAGGCTGCTCCCTCCACGAGGGGTTCGTCCTCGTCCCAGGCGCCCAGGCGGGGCACGGCGGCGAGGAGGTCGCGGGTATAGGGGGCGGCGGGCCGTGCCACGATCTGCTCGGCCGGGCCGGACTCGACGAAGCGACCGTCCTTCATGACGTGGATGCGGTCGGAGACGAGCCGGGCCACGCCCAGGTCGTGGGTGATCATCAGCATGCCGATGCCGGTGCGCTCCTGCAGTTCCATCAGCAGGTCGAGGACCCCTGCCTGCACGGTGGCGTCCAGCGCGGACGTCGGCTCGTCGGCGACCAGCAGGTCGGGCTCCCCGGCCAGTGCGATCGCGATGAGGATGCGCTGGAGCATGCCGCCGGAGAACTGGTGCGGGTACGCCTTCCAGCGGGTCTCCGGCTTGGTGATGTGCACCCGGCCGAGCAGTTCAGTGCCCTTGTCGCGGACCTGGGCGCGGGTGAGCTCGGGGTGGCGCAGCCGGATCGCGTCGCCGAGCTGGCGGCCGACGGTGTGCACCGGGCTGAGCGCCGTCATCGGGTCCTGCGGGATCAGCGACACCGTGCGCCCGCGTACGGCACGGGCGGCGTCCGGGTCGGCGAGGACGTCCCGCCCTGCGATCCGCACGCTGCCCGACAGTACAGCGAGCCCTTCGGGCAGCAGCCGCAGGACACCCATCGCGGTGGTGGACTTCCCCGACCCCGACTCTCCGATGAGGGTGACGGTCTCACCGTGGCCGACGGTGAAGCTCACGCCGTCGACGGCTCGGACGACCCCGTTCGCGGTGACGAGCTCGATCTGAAGGTCGGTGACGTCCAGCAGCGGCTGGTCGTCGTGCCGAACGGTCGTTGTCTGTGTCATGCTCCGGCTCCCTTCCTCCGTCGTGTGCGGTCGCGCAGCCCGTCGCCCAGCAGGTTCACCCCGACGACCAGCAGTGCGATCACCAGTCCTGGCAGTGTGACGAGCCACCACGAGGTGGTGATGTACGCCTGGCCGTCGGAGATGATCCGCCCCCAGGTCGCGAAGGGCCGCTGCGGTCCCGCGCCGAGGAAACTGAGCGCGCTCTCCAGCAGCACGGCCTGCGCCAGCAGGAGCAGTACGACGAGGCTGGCGGGCCGCACGACGTTGGGGATGACGTGGCGCAGCAGTACCTGCCAGGCGCGCAGGCCGAGGACGCGGGCGGCGGCGACGTACGGTTTCTCCCGCTCGACCAGGACGAGCGACCGGGTCAGACGGGCGACCTCCGGCCACTGGGCCACGGCGATCACACACGTGATGACGGTGACGGACGGCCCGAACAGCGCGACGACCAGGAGCAGCATCATCAGCAGCGGCAGTGCGAGCTGGGCCTCCAGGAAGCGGGAGACGAGCGCGTCGACCCAGCCGCCGAAGAACCCGGCCGCCGCCCCGGCCGCGATGCCGATGAGCCCGGAGACGAGCACGGCGAGCACGCCGACCGTCAGGGACACCTGGCCACCGTGCAGGATGCGGGACAGCAGGTCGCGGCCGAGCTGGTCCGTGCCGAACAGATGGCCCTCGCTCAGCGGAGGCAGCCGGCGCCGGGACAGGTCCTGGGCGTTGGCGCCCGGCAGGGGCAGCACGTTCGCCAGCGCCACGGGCACCACGACGAGTGCGGTGCAGACCGCTCCGGCCCACAGCTTCACATGAGCGCTGCGCCGGGTGCGCGTGGCGGTGGCGCGGGCGAGGTCGCGTGCGGTGACGGCGCTCGGCCGTTCGGTTCCTATGGCCGTACTGCTCATGGCTCAGGCCGCCTTTCCGAGGCGTACCCGCGGGTCGAGCAGCGGGTAGGCGAGGTCGACGAGGAGTTGGACGAGGATCGCGAGGGTGGCCGTGACCAGCACGGTCGCCTGGATCAGCGGGTAGTCGCGGGTCTCCAGGGCGCGCACCACGAGGGAGCCGACGCCGGGCCAGCCGAAGACGACCTCGACGACCACGACACCGTTGAGGAGCGCCGCGAAGCGCGTACCGAGCGCGGTGAGCAGGGGCACCCCGGAGTTCCCGAGGGCGTAGCGCCAGGTCAGTGCGCGCTCGGAAACTCCGCGCGAGCGGGCGACGGTGACGTACGGGGAGGTCAGTGCGGAGACCATCTCGCGCCGCACCAGCCGTGAGACCAGGGCGAGCTGGAGCACGGCGACGGTGATGGTGGGCAGGACGAGTCCGCTCCAGGTGGTGAAGCCGGAGGCGGGCAGCACCGGGAACAGTACGGCGAACACCGTCAGCAGCATCACTCCGGTCCAGAAGTCCGGCATCGACTGCCCCGCGATCGTCATCACGTTGGCGCCCAGCTCCCGCTTCGTGTCGGCGCGGCGCGCCATCCACACACCCAGCGGGACGGCGACAAGGGTCGTGACCGCGAGGGCCGCGACGGCGAGGGTGACCGTGTAGGGCATGCGGTCCATGACCACGTCGAAGGCGGGGGCGTGGAAGGAGTAGCTCGTACCCAGGTTCCCGGTGAACAGGTCGCGCAGGAAGATCCCGTACTGGGTGAACAGCGGGTCGTCCAGGCCGAACTCCGCCCGGATACGGGCCAGATCGGCGCTCGACGCGAAGGGGGGCGCGTACGCGGCGGCCGGGTCGCCGGGGGCGAGCCGCACCAGCAGGAACACGGTGGTCAGGGTGAGGAAGACGGTCAGCAGGCTCTGGCCGAGGCGTCTGGCGAGGTAGATCGGCACGGGTCAGCCCTCCAGCCGTACGGCGGACAGGTCGTACGAGTTGAGCGTCAGCAGGCTCAGGTCGCGCACGCGGTCGCGGCGTGCGAGGAGGGTCTTCGGCGCGAACGCCCACAGGCAGGGCCAGGTGTCCCAGATGGCCTGCTGCACGGCGGCAAGCTTCTTGTTCCGCTCCGGGGCGTCGACCTCGGTGGCCGCGTCGGAGAGCTGCTGCTCGATGCGCGGGACGACGTAGCCCATGTAGGTGTCGCGAGTGCGTTCCTTCTCGGCCGTGCCGGCGTACATGCCCTGGAGGGTGGTGAGGGCCTGGCCGGTGGGGCTGCCGAAGCCGTTGCCGATGACGTCCCAGTCGCCGGCGCGTCCCTGACGCCACTTCAGGATGTCGCCGCCCGGCTGGAACTGCTGGAGCCGGGCACGGACGCCGATGTCCTGGAACATATTGACCACGGCCTCCATAACGGAGGTGTCGGCGGCGAACTCACCCGATTCCCAGATGATTGTGATCCGTATGTCGTCCGCGCCCAGCGACTTCAGCAAGGACTTCGCCTTCGCGGGGTCGTAGGCGTACGAGCCGGTACGGGCCGCGCCTACGAGGGCGAGGGGGACCACGCCGTCGACCTGTTCGACGGAGTCGGTGAGGACGTCGCGGATGAGGGACTCGCCGTCGATGGCGTATGTCAGGGCGCGGCGGACGCGGGGGTCGGCGAGCGGATGCCCCTTGGGTTTGCGGAAGTTGAAGAAGAGCTGGCAGATGCGGACGCCGGAGGTCTCCTGGACGGTGACGCCGGGCAGGCCGGTGAGCTGTTCGGCCGAGTCGGGCGTGAGGGTGTCGACGACGTCCAGCTCGCCGCTGCGCAGGGCGATGACCCGGCTGGCCTCCTCGGGTACGAAGCGGACGCGGACGGTGTCGATGTGCGGCCGGGGTCCCCAGTACTTGGTGTTGCGAGCGAGGGTGTACTCGCCCGCGCCGCTGTTGGCCTTCACCACCCGGTACGGGCCGGAGCCGAGGCCGCTCTGGAGTTCCTCGGGGCGGTTGGCGGCGGCCGGGGTGATGTGGATGTTGGCCATCAGGCGGTCGAGGATGGGCACAGGGCGTTCGGTGCGCAGCCGGAAGGTGCGCTCGCCGGTCGGCTCGACGGTGGGCAGTTCAGGGAACAGCCCGAGGAGGAAGGAGCCGTTGACCTTGGCGTACATGCGCAGGGCTGTCGCGACGTCCTCGACGGTGACGGGGCTGCCGTCGGAGTAGCGGACGCCCTCGCGCAGACGGACCGTCCACGCGGTGGGCTCCGTCATCTCGAAGCGGTCGGCGAGGACGTGCTGGACCTTCATGCGGGGGCCGATGCGGGTGAGGGCCTGGCGGACGGCGCGCTGCACGGTGACGGCCGCGTCGAACTGGTTGAGCTTGTTGTCCAGGCTCACCAGTGAGCGGTTCAGGCCGAGGGTGAGGGTGCCGGGGCCGGGGGCTCCGGTGGGTCCGGCGCACGCGGTGAGGGGGCCTAGGGCGAGCCCGGTTCCGCCGAGGGCGCCCCAGCGCAACAGGGTGCGGCGGCTCGGCGGCTCGTGCTCGGGGGGTGCGCTCTGGGGAGATGGGGTCATCGTCGACCTTCTTGCTTTCCGTGGGCGACCGGCTCCGGCTGTTCCCACCCGGCCCGGCACGTGGTGTGCCGGGCCGGCCGGGCTGCTCCGGTCCGGCGGGCGACCAACAGGTGTCGCGCCGGAAAAGGTGGCACGGCTGCGCGAAGTGCGCAAGGGGTCTCGCGCGAATCACGCAACTCATGTCATCATCGGTGCCCGAGAGGCCGTCCCGGTCGTCCGAGGAGGTTCCCGTGTCCCTTCATCGTGTGCTCGCGCTCGCCGACGATCTGTCGGGTGCCGCGGAGACCGCGATGGCGCTGCGTCTGCCGAGCCGGATCGTGCTGGGGGCGCCCGCCGGTGGCCCCCGTGCCGAGGACGGGTCCGCCGTACTCCCCACCGCGGGTGAGTGCGTCGTGCTCGACCTCGACAGCCGGCAGCTGCCCGCCGACCGTGCCGCGCGCTCGGTGCAGGCCGCCGTCGCCGCGGGCGCCTCCCCTGACGGAGTGCTGTTCAAGAAGGTGGACTCGCTGCTGCGCGGCAATCTCGCCGCCGAGACCGCCGCGTACGCGGCCGGGGCCCGGGGTGTGGTGATCGCGCCCGCGCTGCCGGTCGCGGGCCGTACCGTGCGCGCGGGGGTCGTGCACCTGCGGGGAGTCCCGCTGCACACCACGGACGCCTGGCGGGCCGAGGGCCGTCCCCCGCCCCGGTCCGTCTCCCACGCGCTGGACGGCGTACCGACGGCACTCGTCCCGCTGTCCGTCGTACGCGGTGGTGCGCTCGCCGATCATCTGCGTGCGTGTTTCGCGCAGGGACAGCACCCGGTGTGCGACGCGGAGACGGACGAGGACCTGAACCTGATCGCCGGGGCGGCCCACGAACTCGGGCCGGACGTAAGAATGTTGGGCACAGGCGGGCTCGCCGCCGCGCTGGGCCGACAGCTCGCGCCGACCGCGGAGACAACGACGCCCCACCCCAACGGCACAGCGGAGCGGCCGCTTTTGGTCGTGGTCGGTACCGCCGAGCCCACCGCCGCCGAGCAGATCGCACGGCTCACCGCCGTGGGTGCCCGGCACGTGCCCCTCTCCCCCGGCGAGCTCACGGGCTCCCCGACCCGCCGTCCGGACATCACACCGAATGGCATCACCGTCGTCAGCCTCACCGGACCCGTTTCCCCCGCCTCCTCCCGCGAGCTCGTCACCGCGCTCGCCTCGGCCGTCGCCGGCGTGGCGGGCGACAGCGACCTCGTTCTCACCGGGGGCGAGACCGCCCGCCGCGTCCTGGACGCCCTGCGCATCACACAGCTGCGACCCGTCGCCCAGATCCACCACGGCGCCGTCCACTCCCACGCCCCGGACGGCCGTTCCGTCGTCACCCGCCCCGGCAGCTTCGGCGAGGCCGACTCGCTGTCACGCATCGCTCGGGCCCTGCGCCCCGAACCCCCGCACCCCGCCCCCGTGCACCTCGTACCATCCAGCCTTCAAGGAGAAGCCCCGTGAACGCAGCTCCCACCGCCGCCACCACCGACCGGACCGGCGCCACCCCACGTGCGCTCCCGGTCATCGCGGTGACCATGGGCGACGGCGCCGGTATCGGACCGGAGGTCGTGGTCCCGGCGCTGCTGCACCCCAACACGCTCCGCGACTGCCGTCCGGTGGTCGTCGGCGACGCCGAACGGCTGCGCCAGGCCGCCCGCCTCGTCGGCGTCGACTGCACGATCGTGCCCGTGGAGAGCCCGGCACAGGCCGAGTTCACACCGGGCCGCGTCAATGTCATCGACCTCGCCCTGCTCCCGGCCGACCTGCCGTGGGGAAAGCTGTCCCCGAAGGCCGGCGACGCCGCGTACCACTATGTGCGAGTCGCCGCCGAGTTGGCGATGCGCGGTGACGTGCAGGGCATCTGCACGGCGCCCCTCAACAAGGAGGCGCTGCACGCGGCGGGCCACCTCTACCCCGGGCACACCGAACTCCTCGCCCACCTCACCGGCGTGGAGGAGGTGTCGATGATGCTGTCCACCCCGAAGGTGAAGGTCATCCACGTCACCACCCACATCGGTCTGATCGACGCCGTCAACCGCATCGAGCCCGGACTCGTCGAGCGCACGGTGCGGCGGGGCCACGAGGCGATGGTGCGCGCAGGAGTTCCGCAGCCCCGGATCGGTGTCTGCGGTATCAACCCGCACGCGGGCGAGAACGGGCTGTTCGGGTACGGCGAGGAGGACGAGAAGATCGTCCCGGCGCTGGAGGTACTGCGCGCCGACGGCATCGACGCCCGGGGGCCGCTCCCGGCCGACACCGCGTTCTTCCTCGCCTCCCGCGGGGACTACGACCTGATCGTGGCGATGTACCACGACCAGGGCCACGGTCCGGTCAAGGTGCTCGGCATCGAGGCCGGGGTCAACCTGACGGTCGGACTGCCCGTGATCCGGACGTCCGTTGACCACGGCACGGCGTTCGACATCGCGGGGACGGGGCGTGCCGACGCCGGTAGCATGGTCGAGGCCCTGCGCCAGGCCGCCGAGATGTCGACCGCTCCGGCTGCCCGCTGACCACCCGGTCGTCCACTCAATCCGTGGCACCACGAGGCACCAGAGGACGTAAGGACTGATGTCTGCGATCGGATCGAAGGCGCGGCGCGACCAGATCGTCCACCTCGCCACCACCACCGGTCTGGCGAGCGTCGACGAGCTCTCGCAGCTGTTCGGGGTGACGGCCTCCACCATCCGCCGTGACCTGGCGAAACTCACCACCGACGGGCGGCTCGCCCGGACCTACGGAGGTGCGATGGCGCTGTCCGCCCACCCCGAGGCGTCGCTGCGGCAGCGGACCGGTGAGGCGTTCGAGGCGAAGCAGGCCATCGCACGGTGGGCCGCCGAGCAGGTGCGGCCCGGTGAGACGCTGCTGCTGGACGCGGGCTCGACGGTCGGTGCGCTCGCGCACGAGTTGCGCACCGCGGAGGACGTCACGGTGGCGACGACCGGGCTGACCGCGCTGCAGGCGCTCGCCGATGTGGAGACCGTCCACGTCGAGTGCCTTGGCGGTACACTCCGCCCACTCAGCCAGGGCTTCGTGGGTCCGCTGACGGAGGCGGCCCTGGAGCGGATGACGTTCGACCGGGTGTTCCTCGGCACGGACGGCATCTCACCCGAACTCGGCATCTGCGAGGCGGATCTGCGGCAGACACGCCTCAAGGAGCTGATGGCCGCGCGTGCCGACCATGTGTATGTCCTCGCGCATTCGGCGAAGTTGGGGCGCCGGCCCTTCCACACCTGGACGCCGTTGGGCGAGGGCTGGACCCTGGTGACCGACGTGGACGCCGAACCGGGCGTTCTGGAGGCGTTGCGTGCCCGGGGTGTGATCACGGTCGTGACCGAACCGCAGTGGCACTCCGTCACTCCGGTGTGACCGACCACTCCGGTGTGACCGACCCGCCCTCGCCGGGCACGGCGCACACGGCGCGACGGCGTCAGGGCCTGTGTGGGGTTGTGATCTGGATCAGGGAGCGGGGCGTGGTGCGTGCGATCGCAAGGCGCCGGAGCGCCCTCGATGGGGGTGCCCCCGCGTGAGCGAAGCCGAGCGTGGGGGAGGAGCCACGTGGGCGTTTCGGCAACGCGGCTGGGGGTCCCCCCACGCCCTTTGGCAGTGGGGGAGTGTGTGCCACGCCCCGCGAGCCCAGATCACAACCTCACACAGGCCCTATGTCACCGTCACCGGATGCCGCACCACCGCGTCGAACAGATAGCCCTGTGTGTTGGGCGCCGCGGTGACCGGCTGGGTGCGGCCCGCCGTGTCGGTGGCGCGGGCCAGCAGGTGCGTCGCGCCGGGCGTTTCGGGCGTCCACGGGAGGGACCAGCGCGTCCAGGTGCCGGCACGCGGCCGGTCGTGGAGGCGGGCGGGCCGCCAGCTCGCCCCGTCGTCGGTGCTGACGTCGACGCGCGCGACGGCTCCCGTGCCCGACCAGGACCGGCCGTGCAGCACCTGCCCGTCGCCCACCGTGAACCGCGCGCCGCTCGCCAGCTCGAAGGCGCTCTTGGGGGTCTGCCGGGTGAGCGGTGCGCTGCCCTCCTCCGGGTACGCGGAGCCGAACAGCCGGTAGAACGTGGTGTTCCACGGCGAGTACAGCGGCTGGGCGGACACCTCGATGTCGCCGACCCACTTGATCGACGCGATCCCCACCCACGACGGCACCAGCACCCGCACCGGATACCCGTGGTCGTACGGCAGCGGCTCGCCGTTCATCTCGTACGCGAGCAGCACGTCGTCCAACGCCTTGGCCAGCGGCAGCGGCCGCCGCACCCGGCCGAGGTTCTCGCCCTCGCTGACGAACTCGGCGTCCAGGCCGCGCGGCTGCACGTCCACGGCGTGCGGGGACAGCCCGGCCTTGCGCAGCACGTCGGCCAGGCGCACCCCGCGCCAGCGGGCCACGCCGACCGCCCCCAGCGTCCAGGCGGTGCCGGTGACCGCCTCGCCCTGCTGCGTCGTGTAGAAGCTGCGTCCGTTTCCGGCGCACTCGACGAACACGGTACGGGTGACGGAGGGCAGGGCTCGCAGGTCGTCGTACCCGAACTCGACCGGTGTGTCCTCGCCGGGCGCGCCGCGCAGTCCGTCACCCCAGAGCCTCAGCCGCCAGTCGTCGGCGTCCAGGACGGGCGTCGCCGTGTGGTTGCGGACGAAGAACAGCTCGTTGGGAGTGCGGTGGCCGGTTCCGCGCAGCGCCTCCCAGCGGGTCTCGGCGTTGGTGCCGCGCCGAATGAACCACTCGGGAGGCAACGGCTTGACGATCGGTGAGTCGGCGGCGCCGGCCGCAGGTGTCGTACAGAGCGTGGTGGCGGTGGCAGCGGTCGCGGCGAGCAGGGTGAGCAACCCGCGGCGCGTGACCCCGTCCGCTCTGGCCTCCCCGGCGAGCCACTGACGCAGCCTGCGGCGGTCGTAGACGGTTTCGTGGTGGGCGGCGGAGCCGGCAGCAGACATGGCAGGTCCTCCTCGCCTACAGCCTAGGGATACCTGGCTGTGGAAGGGGGCATCCCTGGCCGTCTGCCCGCGACGCGACCAACAGGACCCGGGCGGGGAGGCGGACCGGAGGCCGTGGGGCGGGGCGCATCACTGCCCCACGCCGCTTCAGGCGGGCAGCCGCGGCACGCTGTCGATCAGGCGGCGCGTGTAAGGGTGCGCGGGGTCGCCCAGCACCCGGGCGGTGTCGCCCTGTTCGACGACGACACCGCGTTCGAGGACGGCGGTCCGTTCGCACAGGGAGGCGACGACCGACAGGTCGTGGGAGACCATGACGAGGGTGAGGCCGCGCTCCTGCTTCAGCTCGGCCAGCAGGTCGACCACCTTGATCCGGGTGGTGACGTCGAGCGCGCTGACGGGCTCGTCGGCGAGCAGCACCCTCGGGTGGCACACGGTGGCGCGGGCGATCGCGATGCGCTGGCGCTGACCGCCGGAGAACTCGTGCGGATAGCGTTCGGCGGCATCGGCCGGCAACCCGACCCGCTCGAGCGCCTCGGCCACCTTGGGCGCCGCTGTACGCCGTGTGTCGAGACCGAGCGAGCGAAGCGGCTCGGCGACGATGCCGCCCACGCGCCGGCGCGGGTCGAGCGAGGAGTACGGGTCCTGGAAGACACACTGCACGCTGCGCCGGAAGCGACGCATCTGCTCGCGGTCCCGCAGGCTCAGCGCGTCACCGTCGAAGCGCACGGTGCCGGAGGTGGGCCGGGCCAGGCCGAGCAGCAGCCGCAGCAGCGTCGTCTTGCCCGCGCC
The DNA here is from genome assembly GCF_009377235.1 of Streptomyces acidicola. GTDB lineage: Bacteria > Actinomycetota > Actinomycetes > Streptomycetales > Streptomycetaceae > Streptomyces > Streptomyces acidicola. Next base: position 17,950 of record NZ_VMNX01000026.1, on the reverse strand, counting down.
CGACTCGCCGACGAGGGCGAGGCTCCGGCCGGACTCGACGGCGAGCGAGACGTCCTGGACGACCGGGGCGCCACTCCCCCGGTACCGCAGCGAGGTGTCGCTCAGCTCCAGCACGGGCGTCTGCACTTCGGGCGTCACCGCGGGCTCCTCAGGTCCTGCTACGGATGTCATCGGGCGCGCCTCGCGTCCAGGGCGGACTCCAGCCGCCGGGCGCTTCCCACCAGTGCTCTGGTGTACTCCTCGCGCGGTCGCCGCACGATCTCGCGGACGTCGCCCTCCTCGACCGCCCGGCCGTCCTTCATGACCAGGACGCGGTCGGTGACCCGGGCGACGACCGCGAGGTCATGGCTGACGAAGAGGACGGCCATGTCCCGTTCGCGTACGAGCGTGTCGATCAGGTCGAGCATCTCCGCCTGCACGGACACGTCGAGCGCGGTGGTCGGCTCGTCGGCGATGAGCAGCTTCGGCTCGCAGGCCAGCGCCATGGCGAGCGCGACGCGCTGGCGCTGACCGCCGGAGATCTCGTGCGGGTAGGCGCGGGCGATGCGGTCGGGCTCGGGCAGCCGTACCTGCTCCAGTGCCCGGGTGACCGCCCGCTGGAGCTCGGTGCCCTTCAGGCCCTGCCGCCGGGCGAGGGGTTCCGCGATCTGCCGGCCCACGCGCATCAGCGGGTCGAGCGCGGTCAGCGGCTCCTGGAAGACGATGGCGGCATCCCGGCCACGCACCCGCGTGAGGTGTTTCTCGCGGGCGCCCACGATCTGGGTGCCCGCGAGTCCGATGCTGCCGGTGACGGTCATGCCGTCGGGGAGCAGTCCGAGCACGGCGAGGGTGGTCAGCGACTTGCCGGAGCCCGACTCGCCGATCAGTCCGAGCCGTTCGCCGCCCGCGACGGTCAGCGAGAGGTCGTCGACGAGGGTGTGCCCGTCCGCCGTGCGGATGGTCAGGCCGTGTATGTCGAGGAGGGTCATGACCGCCTCCGCCTGGTCGCCGGGTCGAGGGTGTCGCGCAGGCCGTCGGCGACGAGGTTCACGCCGATCACGAGCAGGACGAGCAGCACGCCGGGGGCGAGTGCGCCCGCGGGAGCCGTGGTGAAGGTGGCCTGGGCCTCCTGGAGCATGCGGCCCCACGAGGCGTTGGGCGGCGGTGCGCCCAGACCCAGATAGGACAGACCCGCCTCGGCGAGCACCGCGAGCCCGAACTGGAGCGCGAGGTTCACCACGAGGGTGGGCCAGATGTTGGGCAGGACGTGACCGGCCACGATCCACGGCCAGGAGGTGCCCGACGTACGGGCGGCCGTGATGTAGTCCTGCGCCAGCACACGCTTGACGAGGATGCGGACGACCCGTGCCACCACGGCGCTCTGGGCGAGGCCGATGGCGAGCACCGCGGATCCCAGGGTGGCCGAGCGTGCGGCGACGATCAGCATCGCGAGCAGCAGCGTCGGAAAGGCGATCAGGATGTCGAGGAACGCGGAGAGCGTGTCGTCGAGCCAGCCCTGTGCGAACGCGGCGAGCACGCCCAGCGTGACCCCGGCGACGGCCGCGATGAGTACCGACCCCAGGCCGGCCTCGACGGCGATCCGGGAGCCGGTCATCAGCTGTGTGAACAGGTCGCGGCCCAGCTTGTCCGTGCCGAGGAGATGGCCCGCGCCGGGCCCGGTGAGCCGACCGCCGGAGGTGTCGTCGGAGGCGTACGGGGTCCAGACGAGCGAGACCAGCGCCAACAGGAAGATCAGGCCCGACAGGACGCACCCGGTGATCAGCGTGGCCGACCGTCGGCCCCGCCGCTTGGCGGGCGCTGCCTGCGGTGCTTCGGACGAGGTCCTAAGGGTCTGCGTCATGGGGCGCCTCCCGAGAGCCTGCCGCGCAGCCGCGGGTCGATGATCCGCTGCACCAGGTCGGCGGCGAAGCCGATCAGCAGGACGGCGAGCGTGGACACGAACAACACGCCCTGGATGACGGGGTAGTCGTGCTGGGCGATGCCGGTCGCGAGCATCGAGCCGAGACCCGGCAGCGCGTACACCGACTCCACGACGACGGCACCGAGCAGCGTCGAGGCGAGCTCGATACCGAGGACGGACACCACCGGCACGGAGGCGTTGCGCAGTCCGTGCCGCCACATGGCCCGCCCGAACGACGAGCCCAGGGCCCGCGCCGTGCGCAGATAGTCGCTGCCCAGGACGTCGAGCGTCGCGGACCGGACGTACCGGATCAGCGATGCGCTCATGACCAGCGCGATCGTCACGACCGGCAGGACCAGGGAGCGGACGGCCTCACCCGGCTGGTCCCATCCGTCCGGCGGGAAACCGCCGGCAGGGAGCCAGCCCGCGTTCAGTGCGAACACGGCGACGAGGATCATCCCCAGCCAGAACACCGGTACGGCGATGCCCAGCTGGGACGCCCCGCTGAGCAGCGCGCCGTACCAGGTGTGCCGCTTGTACGCGGCGACGAACCCGGCTGGCACGGCGATGAGGACCGCCAGCAGGAACGCGGCGAGCGTGAGGGGGACCGTCACGTTCAGCCGCGAGCCGACCTCGGGCCCGACCGGCAGCGAGCTGACGAACGAGGTGCCGAGGTCGCCGGTCGCCAACTGGCCGATCCAGTGCGTGAACTGCTCGGGCAGCGGCCTGTCGGAGCCGATGGAGTGCCGTGCCGCCGCGATCTGCTCGGGACTCGCGCCCACCGAGGTGAGCGCGTTGGCGGGGTCGCCGGGCAGCATGCGCAGCAGCACGAACAGCACCACGCTCGCGAGCACCAGCGACACCAGCAGGAAGGCGAAGCGGCGCAGGAGGTAGGGCGCCATCAGCCCTCCTTCTTGATGTCGTAGGCGAAGAACTGCGAGTTCAGGCCGTTGAGCGGGTAGCCGGACAGCTTGCTGTTCGCGACGACGATCTGCGGGTACAGGTACAGCCAGTCACTGGCCGCGTCCTCCGCCGTCTTCCGGTTGACCTTCTTCAGCAGTTCGGTCTGCTCGGCCGTGCTGGATGCCTGCTCGGCCTGCTCGACCCACTTCGTGACCTGCTTGTTGTCGTAGCCCCAGTAGAAGTCGGGGTTGCCGTACCAGACCAGGTCGCGGTCGTTGACGTGCTCCTGGAGCGTGGCCGTGAAGTCGCGGTTCTTGTAGACCTTCGTGTACCACTCGTCCGCCGTGATCGTGTTGATCTTGACGGTGATGCCGACCTTCGCGAGCTGCGACTTGATGAAGGTCGCCGCGGTCGGGTGCGGGTCGTAGTTCGGGGTGTCGAGGGTGAAGGTGAAGCCGTCCTCGTAACCGGCCTCCTTCAGCAGCTTCTTGGCGCGCGCGACGTCGTACGCGTTGACGCCCGTGAGGTCCTCGTACCAGGGGTCGGTGGGCGGCACCATGGAGCCGATGAGCTTGCCGTAGCCGCCCCAGACGGACTCGAGGAGCTTCTTGTCGTCGATGGCGGAGGACACGGCCTGGCGGACCTTGACGTCCGTGAAGGGCTTGGCCCTGTCGTTGAAGGCGAGCAGCAGCTTGGTCGTCGAGTTGCCGTCGTTGACCTTGTAGTTCTGGTTGTTCTTGAACTGGTCGAGGGCGTCGGGCGACTGCTCGCTGGTGACGACGTCGACGGCGTTGGTCAGCAGCGCGTTGTTCAGCGCCGTGGCGTCCTTGTAGTAGTGGAAGACGACCTGCTTGTTGGCCGCCGCGTCGCCCCAGTAACCGGAGAACCGGTCGAGGCTGAGGGCGGAGCCGCGGGTCCACTTGTTCAGTTCGTACGGGCCGGTGCCGTCCTCGGTCGTCTTCAGGTTCTTCGCCTCGGAGTTGATGATCCAGACGTAGGAGAGGTTGTAGACGAACGAGATCGACTTCTGCGACAGCGTGACCTTCACGGTCCTGGCGTCGGGGGTGGCGATGTCCTTGACGACCTCGAGGTTGCTCTTACGCGCGGACTGCGAGTCCTCGGCCAGCACCTTCTCCAGGCTGTACTTGACGTCCTCGCTGGTCAGCGTCTTACCGCTGTGGAACTTCACGCCGTCGCGCAGGGTGAAGGTGTACGTGAGGCCGTCGCCGCTGACCTTGTAGTCCTGGGCGAGCAGCTTCTCGATCTTGCCGTCGTCCGTGAGCCTGAACAGCCCTTCGTAGACATTGCCGTTGAGGGCCTCGGTGACGCCCTGGCCGCCCCCCGCGGTGTTGTCGAGGTTCTGGGGCTCGTAGAGCGAGCCGATGTTGACCGTGGCGTCCTTGTCGTACGAGCCCCCGGAGGCGCCGGTGCCGCCCGAGCCCCCGCCGCAGGCGGTGAGGGTCACGGCCAGGACGGCCGTCGTGGCGGTACCGAACAGGGAAGTCTTCTTGATGCTCATGGGGATACACGCTTTCGTGCTGCCGTGCCGGAAGGCTGCGGGAGGCCCAGGGGGAGGTGAAGAGCGGGGGGTGAGCGCGTGATCGGTCGGGGCCTAGCCCGATGGATCAGTGCTGCGCGGGGAAGCCGTCGCGGAAGACGGGGCGCGTCTCGCCTGCCTCGACGGGCAGGTGGAAACGGTTCTGCCGCGGCGGCATGGGACAGTTGTACTGGTCGGAGAAGCCGCAGGGCGGAACGAAGGCGCGGTTGAAGTCGAGGACGACGCGGCCCTCGTCGGCGGTCCGCTCGACGAAGAGGAAGCGCCCGGCGCCGTAGGTGGACTCGCCATTGGTGGGGTCACCGAAGACGAGCAGCAGGGTTCCGTCGTCGTCGAAGGCACTCAGCGTGTAGGCGCGGCCGTCCACGGTGAGCGCGATGTCGCCGGGCACGACGAGGTCGCGGGTGCCGCCGTTGTCCCTGATGTGCTCGAAGGCGACGCGTCGGGCGTCCGTCACCGGGGTGTACGCGGCCTGAAGGACCCACGCCGGGTCGTACGGGAAGGCATCCGTACGTTCGAAGTGCCGGATCGCCGGCGACCGGGCGTCCCAGAACCGCAGGCCGTACTCGGGCTCGCCGGTGACGAGGTCCGTGCGCTCGACCCTGGTGACGCTCACGGTCTCCGGTTGTCCGGCACGGGCCGCGGCGAGGTCGGGGCGCTCACCGGCGGGAAGCCAGCGGGTTTCGACGAGGGCGAGGTTCCCGGTGGGTGAGGTGACCGACCTGTGCCGCTCGGCTCGCCACGCCTGCCAGGCGTCTGCGGGGTCCGGAGCCTGCTGGTCCGGGACGGCGATGTGGGACACGCTGCACTCACTCAGGTAGGACGTTCATCGGCTGTCACGCCACGAAGGTCACGCTGCGTGAATTAATGCCCAAAGCACATTCTTTATCGCCCATAAGTCGAGCTAATGTCAAGTCACGCTGTATCGGTGAAAACGTGGCCTCGCTCACGCCGACACGGCACGACATCACCTCACGCGCTGTCGCCGGGTCGTACCAGGCCATCAACCGATCGGATGATGCTCCTTCGAGCGCGATGGCCGATGTCCGCTCCTGCCCCGCCCCGGCACGCTGGTCCGCATGGCAGTCATCGAAGTCAGCGGCCTGCACAAGGCCTATGGGGACAGGAAGGCCGTCGACGGTGTGTCCTTCGCCGTCGAGGAGGGCGAGATCTTCGGGATCCTCGGCCCCAACGGCGCAGGCAAGACCACCACCGTCGAGTGCGTGGAGGGGCTGCGGCGCCCCGACGCCGGCCGCGTCCGCGTCGCCGGACACGACCCGGTCGCCGACCGCGGCCCCGTCACCCGCGTCCTCGGCGCACAGCTCCAGGAGAGCGAACTCCAGCCCAAGATCACGGTCCGTGAGGCGCTGGAGCTGTACGCCGCCTGCTATCCGGACCCCGCCGACTGGCGTGCCCTCGCCGAACGCCTCGGGCTCACCGCGCAGCTCGGCAAACGGTTCGCGAAGCTGTCCGGCGGCCAGAAGCAGCGCCTGTTCATCGCCCTCGCCCTGGTCGGCAACCCCCGCGTCGTCGTCCTGGACGAACTGACCACCGGGCTCGATCCACGCGCCCGTCGCGATGCCTGGCGGATCGTCGAGGACATACGCGCGAGCGGTGTCACCGTGCTGCTGGTCACACACTTCATGGAGGAGGCACAGCGCCTGTGCGACCGGATCGCCCTGATCGACCGGGGACGGATCACCGCACTGGACACCCCGTCCGGACTGATCGAGCGCACGGCGAGCGGTACGGAGATCTCGTTCCGGCCATCCGCCGAGCCGGACATGGAGCAGTTGGCGGCCCTGCCGTCGGTCGAGTCGGTGGTGCGCAAGGACGGCCGGGTCGTCGTCAACGGCACCGACGAGACCACGGGCGCCCTGCTCTCGCTGCTCGCCTCCCAGGGCATCACCGCGCACCAACTCCGCGTCACCGAGGCCACCTTGGACGACGCGTACCTCGACCTGACGGGAACGGACACATGACCGCCATCGCCCACACCCGCCCCTCCTCCTCCGCCGTCAAGGGCAGCGCCACTGCCGTCCTCAGGGCCGAGGCACGTCTCTTCCTGCGTGAACCCGGCGCCCTCTTCTGGATCCTCGCCTTCCCCACGGTCCTGCTGTGCGTCCTGGGCTCCATTCCCTCCTTCCGGGAGCCCTCGGCCGACCTGGGCGGCCTGCGCGTGGTGGACCTTTACGTCCCCGTCGTCGTCCTGCTCGCCGTGATCATGTCCGGCCTCCAGGCCATGCCGCCCGTCCTCACCGGCTACCGGGAGCGCGGCATCCTGCGCCGTATGTCCGCCACCCCGATGCGGCCGGGCGCCCTCATCGGTGCGCAGATCGCGCTGCACGGCGCCGCCGTCGCGGTCTCGGCGACGCTCGCCCTCGCCGTGGGCCGGATCGTGTTCAACGTGGCCCTGCCGCGCCACTTGCCCGGGTACCTGGTGGCCTTCGCGCTCGCCGCCCTCGCCGCTCTGGCGCTCGGCAGCACCATCTCCGCCGTCAGCCGTACGACGAAGATCACCCAGGCGGTAGGGTCGGTGGTGTTCTTCCCGGCGATGTTCACGGCCGGTGTCTATCTGCCGGTCTCGACCATGCCCGACGTCCTCCAGCGCACCGTGGACCTCACGCCCTTCGGCGCCGCCGCGCAGGCCCTCGACGCGGCCGCCGCGGGAGACTGGCCGAGTTGGACTCATCTCGGGGTCACGGCGCTGTGGTCGGGACTGCTGGTTGCCGCAGCCCGACGCTGGTTCAGGTGGGAGTAGCGCGTATATGGCGACGACGCTCGAAGAGCGCTGGGCGCAGTTCCTGCGGTACGGCCCGTACGCCATGCTGGGCCTCGCCACGCTCATCGGGGCCGTGACCGCCCACCTGTTCATGTCCCGGCGGGAGATGTACGCGGCTGGGGTCCTGTTCCTCGCCTCGCTGGCTCTCCAGGTGTGGTGGACCCGGGCGGTTCCCCGGCTGCTGGCGAAGGAGTCGGCCGACGGCCGCTCCGAGGCCGGGAGTTGCGTCGATGCGGCCGGCGCCGGTAGCGCCGTCGGCGACCGGGTGCTGCCCGAGGGGACCACCGCGGGGCGTGTGTACTTCGTGGTGCGTACCGCCCTCGCCTTCGCCCTCACCTGGCTGAACCCCTTCTTCTCGATCTACGCGTCCATCGGCTACTTCGAAGCCGGGCGGCTGCTGCCGCCGCGCGCCGCGCGGGCCGGGCTCCTGGTCACCGCGGTCACACTGGCCGGCTCGCAGTCCGGCGGACTGCCGCCCACCTCACTGATTCAATGGGTCGCCTTCGGCGTGCTGCTCGCCGTGAATGTGGCCTGTGTGATCTCCATGGTGCACCTGGAGGAGAAGGAGGCCGAGAGGACAGCCGAGAAGGCCGAGAAGACCGCCGCTCTGGAAAGGGCCCTCGCCGAGAACGCCGCTCTGCACACCCAACTCCTGGTCCAGGCACGGGAGGCCGGCGTCGCCGACGAGCGCCGCCGGCTCGCCGCGGAGATCCACGACACCATCGCCCAGGGCCTGACCGGCATCATCGCCCAGCTCCAGGTCGTCGTCTCCACCACCGACCCGGACCTTGCCCGCCAGCACCTGGACCGCGCCCAGGCGCTGGCCCGCCAGTCCCTGGGCGAGGCCCGGCGTTCCGTGCACAACCTCTCCCCCGCCGCCCTGGAGGAGGACACGCTCCCCGAGGCGCTGAAGGCGACGGTCGCCGAGTGGTCCGAACGTACCGGTGTCGCCGTGCAGTTCACCGTGACCGGCACCGAGGAGCCCCTGCACGAAGAGGTCGCCGCGACGCTCCTGCGGATCGCCCAGGAAGCCCTCGCCAACACGGGCAAGCACGCCCGCGCCACCCGTGCGGGCGTCACCCTCTCCTTCATGGGCGATGAAGTCACCTTGGACGTACGGGACGACGGGCACGGCTTCGACCCGCTGGCCCTGGCGCCGCGCAACGGCACCGGCGGCTTCGGCCTCGACGGGATGCGGGCCCGCGCCGAACGCGTCGCGGGCGCCGTCGCCGTCGAGTCGGAGCCCGGCCAGGGCACCGCGATCAGTGCCCGCGTACCGTTGGTGCGCCATGACTGAGCGGATCATCACCCTGCTGATCGTCGACGACCATCCCGTCGTACGGGACGGTCTGCGCGGCATGTTCGCCTCCGATCCCGGCTTCGACGTCCTCGGCGAGGCCGGCGGCGGGGTCGAGGGGGTCGAACTCGTCCTGCGTCTCGACCCGGACGTCGTCCTCATGGACCTGCGCATGCCCGCCGGCGGCGGGGTCGAGGCCATTGCCGCACTCACCCGGCGCGGTGCCCGCGCGAAGGTCCTCGTCCTCACCACGTACGACACGGACTCCGACACGATCCCCGCGATCGAGGCGGGCGCCACCGGCTATCTGCTCAAGGACGCGCCCCGCGAGGAGTTGTTCACGGCGGTCCGGGCCGCCGCCGAAGGACGCACCGTCCTCTCCCCCGCCATCGCCTCCCGCCTGGTCTCCGCCGTCCGCAAGCCCGCCGTGCCCGCGGACGGGGTGCTGTCGGCCCGCGAGCGGGAGGTGCTCGAACTGGTCGCCAAAGGCACGTCGAACCGTGAGATCGCCCGGGAACTCTTCATCAGTGAGGCGACGGTCAAGACCCATCTGACCCATCTGTACGCCAAGTTGGGGGTGAAGGACCGGGCGGCCGCGGTGGCTGCGGCCTACGATCGCGGCATTCTGGGCTGAGCCCTCGATCCGTCCTCTTTCCTCTCTTTCACTCTCTTTCATTGCCACGGACACCTTGACAGCGTGCGTACTGTTTCGCGAAGTTTGAGGCCGCCGGACAGTTCGGCAGTCCAGGCAAGGCAGGGGTGGGACGCGGGACGTCGCGTCGCGGGGGAGACCGGGGGGTCGCCATGTGTTCTGTGAGCAATGATCCAAGCGCCTTAAGAGCCCGCGCCGCGACCGACAGGTCCCGCGCGGAGCGCAGGGAAGGGCGGTTGGCCTGACGTGGAGTTCACCATCCACCGGCCCGAGGAGCTGAACGCCTCGCTGCGCCGGGCCTGGCACCGGTTGATGGACGAGTCGCCCGACTACGGCAACCCCTTCCTGGGACCGGAGTTCGCGGCCGGGATCGGCACGTACCGCAGTGGGGCGCACGTGACGGTCCTGCACGAGGGCGGGGAGCCCGTGGGCTTCTTCCCGTACGAGCGCAACGCCTTCGGCGTGGGCCGGGCCATCGGCCTCGGCCTCTCCGACTGCCAGGCCCTCGTACACCGCCCGGGCGTCACCTGGGACACCGAGGAACTGCTGCGGGCCTGCGGTCTGTCCGTCTTCGAGTTCGACCACCTCGTCGAGGAGCAGAAACCGTTCGGCAGACACGTGACCGGAACATTCGCCTCACCGGTGGTCGACCTGAAGGACAGCGGCGACGGCAGTTACGCGGAGTGGCTGCGCGGCACGTACCCGGGACTGGCCAAGACGACGCTGAAGAAGGAGCGCCGCCTGGGGCGGGACCTGGGCGAGATGCGCTTCGTGTTCGACGAGCGCGACCCGCGGGTGCTCCACACGCTCATGCGGTGGAAGTCCGCCCAGTACCGCAGGACGGGACGGATGGACCGCTTCGCGCGTCCGTGGATCGTAGACCTGGTGGACCATCTGTTCCAGGTGCGCGAGGAGCACTTCAGCGGAGTGCTGTCCGTGGTGTACGCAGGCGACCGCCCGGTGGCCGCGCACTTCGGGCCGAGATCGCGCACCGTCCTCGCGGCCTGGTTCACGGCGTACGACCCCGGGCTCCGCTACTACTCGCCCGGGCTGATCATGCACCTCCGGATGGCCGAGGCCGCGGGCCGGGACGGGGTGCGGGTCATGGACCTGGGGCGCGGCGAAAAGGAGTACAAGGACTGGCTCAAGACCCGCGAACTACGCGTGGGTGAGGGGTTCGCGACCCGCCCCCACCCGGTGGCGGCGGCACTGCGGATGTGGCGCAGACCGGTACGCGGCCTGCGGAACACGGTCCTGGCCCACCCCGCGCTGAGAGAACCGGCCGACCGCCTGCTGAAGACGATCGGCACGCTCCGCACATCGGGCCGGGCGGAGGCCGGCGGAGCGGGGGCTTGCACACGCTGAACACCACAAGTCGCCGGACGAGGCGCACACCTGGGACGGAGGAAGCGGGCACGATGAATGTCGAGGGGTCTTCAACTGCTGCTCTTCAAAGTCGAGTGAGTGAGCGTAACCATGTGTGAGTGAGTGTCGTTGTCAGAGCATGAATCTCACGGAATGGGCGAAGACGCAGGGTGTGCATCCGCAGACCGCGTATCGCTGGTTCCGTGAGGGGACGCTGCCGGTACCGGCTCAGCGGGTCGGCCCGCGCACGATCCTGGTGAACGTTGGGGTCAACGCCGCGCCCGGGGCGATCGGCGGGCTGGGCCTTTATGCCCGTGTCTCCTCCCATGACCAGGAGACCGACCTGGAGCGGCAGGTCACCAGGCTCTCCCAGTGGGCGGCGCAGGCCGGCCACCGGGTGGTGCGTGTGGAGGCGGAGATCGCATCCGGTACGAACGGTGCCCGCCCCAAAGCCAAGCGGCTGCTGGCCGATCCGGATGTGACCATGGTGGTGGTCGAGCATAAGGATCGGCTGGGCCGGATGAACACCGAACTTGTCGAAGCCACCCTGTCCGCGCATGGGCGCCGCCTCGTGGTCCTTGATGACGGTGAGGTCGAAGACGACCTGGTGCGCGACATGGTGGAGGTGCTGACCTCGTTCTGTGCTCGCCTGTATGGTCGCCGGTCGGCGAAGAACCGTGCCCGCAAGGCTTTGGAGGCCGCCGAGCATGGCTGACTCCACACTGCGCACGATCGAGGCGCCGTTCGTTGTGCTGGGGCCGTCCGGGGTGGCGATCCGCACCAGCATCAAGGGCATGTCCCAGCGGGACCGTGAGGTGCTGCCGCTGGTGGGCGCACACCTGGGTTCGCTGGCCTCCGCCGACCTCAAGGCCCGTTGCCGGGCGGGTACCGATCACGACAGCGACCAGTGGGCGGAGCGCAAGCGGGCCCTGACCGAGGAGTCGTCCTCCCGCTGGGCCGGGAGTATCACGAAGGCCGCCCATGACCAGTGGGGCCTCTCGCGCCGTGCCCAGCTCGCCCACATCCACAACCTTGAGGCCGGGGTGCGCACGATCGCGCACCGCCTGTCCCAGCCGGTCGGGGAAAAGGGCACGAAGCGGGCGCCGGGCGGGTACCGCACAAAGCAGGAGTGGTTCCAAAAGACCCGGCGCCTGCATGTGCTGGAAGACCGGCTGGAACTGGCTCGAGGCCGGCACAATCTGGAAGCTGCCCAGCTCACCGAGTACGAGTGGCGCAGGCGCTGGGATGCCGAACGCTGGTTCCTCCAGGCAGACGGGGAGTCGGGGAAGCGTTTTGGGAACGAAACTATCCGCGTCAGCTCCGACGGCGAGATCGGCATCAAGCTCCCGGCTCCGCTGGCTCATCTGGCCAACGCCCCGCGCGGCCGGTACGTGCTCGACGGCCGGATCAACTTCCGGCACCGCGGCGAAGAGTGGGCGGACCGCGTATCGGCGAACCGTGCTGTCGCCTACCGCATCCACCTGGACGTGGACCGGGGCCGCTGGTACCTCACAGCGTCGTGGACGATCCCCCCGGTCCAGACCGTTGCCCTGGCCGTAGCCAGGGCGAACGGGCTGATCGGTGTGGACACCAACGCCGACCACTTCGCAGCGTGGCGTCTGGATGAGCACGGCAACCCGATGGGTGAGCCCCGCCGATTCTTCTACGACCTCGACGGGCCGGCCGGCCACCTACCGGGACGCCCAGGTGAGACACGCCCTCACCCGCCTCCTTCACTGGGCACGGCGCGAAGACGTCGCCATCGCGATCGAGGACCTGGACTTCGGCGCGGAGAAGACGCGGGAGAAGCACGGCCGCAGGAAGCTGTTCCGCAAGGTGATCTCCGGCATGCCCGTCGCCAAACTGCGGGCACGGCTCGTGTCCATGGCCGCCGAACTCGGCATCAGCATCGTCGTCGTCGATCCCGCCTACACCTCCCGCTGGGGCGCCGAGCACTGGCAGAAGCCCCTCAACAGCAAGAACCGCAAGGCCACCCGCCACGACGCCGCTGGCGTCGCGATCGGACGACGCGCTCTCGGGCACCGCGTCCGGCGACGGACGGCACCGCCCCCACACGACCAGAGCGATCGTGTGGGGCATCGGACCGCCCAGGCCGGACACGGCACCCGCGGGTGTGAGGAAACCCGCCCCCGCATCCCCGGACCACGGACACGATCCGTGTCGCCGGACGCGGCGCGAACGCAGGTGACCAGTGCATCCACAACCGTTCGGGATGCGCCAGTTGATCAGGTTTGGGTCCAAGACTCACTCCTGCTCACTGATTAGGAACGGTTCACCGCGGGCGGGTACGAGGAGGTGCGCCGGGTCTTCCAGCAGCTGGTGGACGAGGGAAGTGAAACCGGCGCGGGGCTGTCGGTCTGGCGTGAGGGGCGTGAAGTCGTCCGGCTGGGCGCCGGGTGGGCCGATGCCGGGCGGAGCCGTCCGTGGCGGGCCGACACCCTGGTCATGCCGCACTCCCTGTCGAAGACGTTCGTCACACTCGCGGCCCTGGTCGCGGTGCACGATGGGGCACTGACGCTGGACGAGCCGATCGCCGAGCACTGGAGGGAGTACGGAGTCCGGGGCAAGGAGCGGACGACCCTCCGCCACGTGCTCACCCACCAGGCCGGTCAGCCGCGTTTCCCAGCCGAAGCCGCGGGCCTCGATCTGCTGGAGGACGCGGGGCTGCGGGACAGCCTGGCGCGGGCGGCGCCGGAGTACGCGCCGGGAACGGCCCTCGGAGAGCACGCCCTGACGTACGGTCACCTGGTCGACGGCATCCTGCGCTCGGCCGCGGGAACGACACTGGGAGCGATGTTCAACGACGTCGTACGCCCCGCGCTGGATCTCGATGCCTGGTTCGGGTTACCGGACCCCGCGCTGGACCGCGTCGCCGACCTCGAACACGCGCGCTCCGACTGGCCGCGACAACCCCATGCCGCGCCCTGGCTCGGCATACCCCACGGCGCCCTGGAAACGGAGCGGACGAACTCCCGGACCTGGCGGCAGTCGGTGTTCGGCGCGGTCAATCTGCACACCACGGCCACCGCGATGGCGGCCTTCTTCTCCCGCCTCACCAGCGAGGACGGACCCGTGTGCCGACTGTTGGGGCCGGAGCTGCACAGTGAGCTGCTGGCCTCCCAGATCACGGGCCACGACGAGGTGTTCGGCACCCGGATCACATGGACTCTCGGCTTGGTCCGCGACAAGGGAGAGATCGCCAAGGGGGGCATCGGCGGCTCCGCGGCGTGGTGGTCGCTGCGGCACCACCACGCCTGCGCCTACCTCACCCGCCGCCTGGACGACCACTCCCGCGCCGCCCGGATCGCCACGGCTCTGGGTGACGACCTGACCGTGGTGGGCGAGGACTGAGCAGAGCGCTCGTTTCCCGCGATGCCCTCCTCCATTGCCAAGTCCTGGGCGTACTCCGCACGTTCGCTGAGCGATCCCTCGACCCGCCACGTACTAAGAGTCCTAGCAGTCAAGGAACTCCCGAGTGCCCAGCGGGACGAACGAGGAAGGGCGGAGATGGGAACTCTGGCTCTGAGCTGGTCCATTGCGACGGTCGCCGCTCTGGTCGCGGCCGTCAGCGCGGTCCGGGTGATGACGACGAGCGGCGACACCCGGTTCGCGGCGGGCGGTGACCTGCTGATGGGGCTGTGCATGGCAGCGATGGCCCTGCCCGCGACGGCGGCCTGGTACGGAGGATCCGGCATGTGGTGGGCGGTCGCGTTCGCTCTCCTCGGGCTCGGCGCCGTCGCGATGGCCGTCAAGCACACCCGGGAACGCGGCTGGAAGCAGGGCCGCCACTGGGTGCACCTCATCGTCGGCAGCGCCGGCATGGTGATCATGACGTTGGCGATGACCACCACGTCGTCCGGTCCGGTGCTCGCACTGGGCCACGGCGCCATGGCGGGCATGCCGGGGATGGCGGGCATGCCGGGGATGGCGGAGACGGCCGGCACGGGGCACGCTGCCGGAACGGGCGGCATGGCCGGTATGGAGTCCATGCCTGGGATGGACATGGCCGGTATGGGCGCCCATGGCTCGGCCGTCGGGGCCGAGGCATCGTCGTCGTCCTCCGTCTGGCGCTTCCTGATTGCCGCCCTGGCCGCCTACTTCCTGCTGTCGATCGTCGCGTCCGTATGGGCACGCGTCCGCGGCACCTCCGGGAACGGTCTCCCCGGAGGCCGCGAGAGCGGTCGGCGCCGCGGCTGGGGCCGTTGGCTGCTCGCCATGCCGGACACGGTCGTCGTGTTCCTGGTGTCGCTGACGGTCTCCGTGTGGGACAAGGCCCGCACGGCGGAACGAGGCCGCCACGGGGGCCGTCGCCGCAGGGCCGGCGCCGCACCGGAGGCGGCCCTCGCCGCGCACATCGGCATGGGCGGAACCATGTCCGCCATGCTGCTGATGATGGTGATGTAGCGGCCGCACCCGGCCACCGTGGTGTCATTCCGTCAACTCCGCTAATTCATTTAGCGTTACGCTGATCCTGGCACCTCGCCGACCGGGAGCCCTCCGCTCGTTGCGGCGGCCCCCCGGCGCACAGGAAGAACGAGCCGGGGCTCCCGGGAGGAGAGGTGCAGCCTGCGGGGGCCTTTCGCGGGATCAGAGCCCGCAGGCCACCAGCAGGGGAAGAAACGGCGCGGTGGCAGTGGCCGCCAGGATGCCCAGCCGGGTCGCGCGGTGCGGGCGAGGCTGCGGGGTGAGAACTCGCCGGAGCCGGATCAGCGCGCCGGTCCCTCCGGCCCCCAGAGCCGCCTGCGGCACCCGGCCGGCCGCCACCTCGCACATCGCGGCGGCCAGCACCTCCCGCCGATGGAGGCGCAGGGCGCGGTCGTCCGCGATCATCTCCACCAGCAGCGCCGTCTGCTCCTTGGCGTGGCGGGCGAGCGGCAGACCGGGGAAGGCGCGGGAGAACGCGTCCGTCACCAGGTGGAGCAGATAGTGCCTGCCCTGGATGTGCGCGCGCTCGTGTTCCAGAACGGCCTGCAACTGGTCCTCGGACAGGGCGTCCATGGCGCCCCGGGTGACGACGACCCGACGGAAGCGGCCGGGCAGGCAGTAGACGGCCGGGACTTCGTGGTCGATGACGGTGGCGCCGTACTCGGGTGCCGGCTCGCCGACGAGAGTGAGCAGGTCGAGGTGACGCTGCCGTGCTTGGTGTGCCCGCCAGGCACAGCGCACGAGCCAGCCGGCAGGCAGCAGCACGACTGCGGCGGGGGCGGCGAGTGCCAGGACGTCGGCCAGGGTGGGCGCGGACCCGCTCGCCGGGGCGCCGGTGACCAGGCCGCAGACGGTGAGCAACCCGACGATGCCGTTGTGCGCGTGCTGCTCGGCAATGGCCAGGTGGTACACCGCGAGAGTGGTGGCGACGACGAACGTCGCCATCAGGCCCTGCCAGGCGGCGACCGCGAGGGCCGGGGCGCGGTGGGCCCAGCGCGCCCGGGACAGCAGGGCCGGCACCGCGACGCCGACCAGCACGACGTATCCGACCAGCAGGACGACTGTGGTCATGCCTCGCTCCGCCTCCTGACCGTTCGCAGGGCCGAGCGCAGGGCGTCCGTCTCCTCCGGAGTCATCTGTTCCAGGAAACTGACGAGGGTCCCGGCCGGGTCCGGGTTACTGCCGAGGGCCTCCTGCATCAGGGCCGCCGTGTACTGCTGGCGCGTGCACGTGGGCTCGTACACCCACGCTCTGCCCTCCTTGTGCCGCTTGAGCATGCCCTTGCCGTGGAGGATGTCGGCCACGGTCTTGACGGTGCTGTAGGCGAGGGGCCGCTGCTTGTTGATGTCCGTCAGCACGTCGCGTGCGGTGGCCGGACGTCCCCACGCCCACAGGCGGTGCATGATCTCCGCCTCCAGCTCCCCCAGCCGACGCACGGTCGCTCCTCTCGTCTGCGGAGAACGACAAACCCTCCGGCACCAGTGAGGGTTCATCGTAGGTCGCCGGGTGCGCCCGTCCATCCCCTGCACCGGCAATGCCAAACGGCTTAGTAGTATGGCGGAGTCAGAGAACGACCAGTGACGGGATTCCGGTGAACGCGAGCAGGTACGTACGCGCAGGAGGCGCCCTCGGGCACCTGCTGCTCGTCGTGGTGCTCGCCCTGGGCGTCTTCGCGATGCACAGCATGGGGCATCCTCAGGACTCGTCCGGCTCCGCGACGAGCACCGCGTCCCACGCGTCGACGATGGATCCGGCCGCCGAGGCCCACGCCCCCAGGAGTGCTCCCCCGGCTCCGGGCACGGGCGCGGACCGGCACGTGACAGATCCGGCGGATCCGTCACATTCGCCAACCATTCAGACCACGCAGACCACGCAGACCACGCACCAGCCGGCCATGGCGATGGACATGCTCTCGCTGTGTGTGGCGGTCCTGTTCGGCGCGTGGGTGCTCGCCGCGCTCCTCAGGTCGGCGTTCGCCCGCGACCAGGACCGGCCGGCGGAGCTGCTCGCCCAGGTCGCCGTCGCCATCCGGCCCAATCCTCCGCCACGCAGACCCGATCTCGCCCGTTTGTCAGTTCTGCGGCTGTAGGCCGAACCGCTCTCGCGGGCGCGCACCAGGCGCGGCCCCGCGGATGCGCGTACGCCTGCACAGCCCACCAGAACCGACACTTGAGGTGAATCGACCATGACTTCCTTCATTCGCGCCCTGCGCCACAGCTCCTCCCGCCGTATCGCCGCTGTGGGCGCCGTCACCGCCGGCGCCCTGCTTCTCACCGCCTGCGGGGGTGACGACATGAGCGACATGGACCACGGCAGCGGCAGCAGCTCGGCGTCGGAGTCGGCGCCCGCCGGCAACGGCGCCGGTGCCTCGAGCTTCAACGACACCGACGTCGCCTTCGCGCAGATGATGATCCCGCACCACGAGCAGGCCCTGGAGATGGCCCGGCTCGCCGACGGACGCGCCTCCGACACGGAGATCAAGGACATCGTCGGGAAGATCGAGAAGGCCCAGGATCCCGAGATCACGACGATGAAGGGCTGGCTCGGCTCCTGGAAGCAGCCGACCGCGGTCGACTCGATGCCCGGCATGGACCACGGCGGCGACGGCATGATGTCCGACACGGACATGAAGGACCTCAAGGCCATGAAGGGCACCGAGTTCGACAAGATGTTCGCCCAGATGATGATCGACCACCACAACGGCGCGATCACCATGGCCAAGGACGAGCAGAAGAAGGGCAAGAACTCGGACGCCGTGAAGATGGCCGGTGACATCGTCAAGGGCCAGTCCGCCGAGGTCAAGCAGCTCCAGAGCATCCTCGACCGACTCTGAGTCTCCCGGCGCGCCCATGCTCGGGCGCGCCGCCACACCGTTCGTCCGGGCTCCGCCACGCACGCGCCCGCGGAGCCCGGGCGACCCCCTCCCCCGTTATGTTTTCCGCGGCCCTGCAAGAGGGCCGCTGGCCTCCGGGCCCGGCATGGCTGTTCCCCCCTGTCGAACCGATGACCTGGGGGGTGGTGCCACCGGGCCCGAGAGGCGCCGTTGGAGA
>NZ_VMNX01000269.1 GCF_009377235.1 Streptomyces acidicola | reverse complement strand
GTGCGTGGGTGCGGGTGCGGGTGCGGGTGCGGGTGCGTTGTGGCTTGGGCGCCTACGCGTTTGTTCGTGGGTCGGGGGCGCGCCGAGAGGTCTCCGTCCTCGGTCCGGCGGGTCTGTGGGGTGTCGTATGTGCTCGGCGGCGGACGCCGGCCGCTGCGGGCGGACACCTCCCGGCACACCCCCTGCCGTGCGTACGCGGCTGCGGGGGGTGTGGTGGTACTGGTCGCGCGGTGGTGCAGGTGTCGGGCGGGTGGTGATGCAGGTGTCGTGTCCGGTGCCGGTGCCGGTGACGGGTGGTGGCGGTGTCGGTGTCGGGTGGTGGCGGCGCGTTGTGGTGCCGGGCGTGCCCGTGCTTTTTAAGGGGCGCGGGGAACTGCGCGACCAGCCACATACGACCCGCAGCCGACCACAGCCAGGAACCCGGCAGACGAGACCGACCGACCCCCGGAGGGACAGGGCTGCGGGTGGCGCAACAGCGTCACCCGCAGCCCTGTCCTGTGGGCGCCCTACGGGCTCACCCGGTGTTCGACGTCACCCTCACCGGCTCGGTGTCCGGCGCGCTGTGGCGCTGGGCCCAGTTCTCCAGGGCCGTGCGGCAGGCGTGGTCGAGGTGGTGGAGACCGGAGAGGTCCACCTCGATCGGGCGGTCCTGCGGCAGGGCCTCCAGGCTGTCGAGGATCTTCGGCAGGCGCAGGAAGGTCGCGTTGCCCGACAGGTACGCCTGGATCGGGCCGGCGCCCTTGTCGATGACCTCCAGCTTGATGTGCGAGGCCTCCCACGCGGTCTTGACGACCGAGAGGGCCAGACCGATCAGTACGCCCTCGAACATGTTGACCGCGACGATCGCCACGGCGGTGACCACGAGGATCAACGCCTCACCCCGGTGCGCCCGCCACAGCCCGACGACCTCCCGGAAGGGGATCAGTTTCCAGCCCGCGTGGACGAGGATGCCCGCGAGGGCCGGGATCGGGATGAGCGCCAGCGTGGACGGGAGCAGCGCCGCGAACAGCAGGAGCCACACGCCGTGCAGGACCCGGGACGCCTTGGTCTTGGCGCCCGCCTGGACGTTGGCCGAGCTGCGCACGATCACCGCGGTCATGGGCAGCGCGCCGAGCGCACCGCACACGGTGTTGCCCGCACCCTGGGCCATCAGCTCCTTGTCGTACTCGGTCCGCGGCCCGTCGTGCAGCCGGTCCACGGCCGCGGCGCTGAAGAGCGACTCGGCGGAGGCGATCAGTGTGAACGCGAGGATCGTGCCGAGGATGCTCAGGTTCGCCAGCTCGCCGAAGGCGTCGAGGCCGGGCGGCTGGATGGAGTCCAGCAGACCCTTCACCTCGACGGTGGCGACCGGGAGGCTGAAGGCGAGGGAGGCAAGGGTGGCCAGGACCACCGCGGCGAGTGCCCCCGGTACCGTCTGAGCCTTCTTCGGCAGCCGCTTCCACAGCACCATCACGGCGATGGTGCCCGCGCCGATCGCGAGCGAGGCCAGTGCCCCGGCGCTGCCGAGGGCGTCGGCGGCCGCGCCGGGCAGGCCGGCGATCTTGTCGAGGCCCGAGGCGGGTGCCTTCAGGCCGGCCGCCGCGTACAGCTGGCCCGCGATGATGACGAGCCCGATGCCGGCCAGCATGCCCTCGACGACGGACACGGATATCGCCCGGAACCAGCGGCCCAGCTTCAGCGCGCCCATGGCGAGCTGAAGCAGTCCGGCGGCCAGCACGATGACGCCCAGCGCGGGCAGCCCGAACTCGTTGACCGCCTCGAAGACCAGCACGGTCAGACCAGCGGCCGGCCCGGACACCTGGAGGCTGCTGCCCCGCATGAGACCGGTGACGATGCCGCCCACGATGCCGGTGACGAGTCCGAGCTCTGCCGGGACCCCGGAGGCGACGGCGACGCCCACGCACAGCGGGAGGGCGACGAGGAACACGACGAGGGAGGCGGCGAAGTCCTGCCTCAGGTGGGGGAACTTGGTCAGCACAGTCGTTCCCCCGCTCACAGGGACTCGAACGAGTCGGTGTCAGCGCGGTGTTCGCGCACGGCTCCGGTGTGCACCTCGTAGTACCAGCCCCTCAGGCGGAGCTGACCCGATGCCAGGCGTTGTTCGACGCACGGGTAGGACCGCAGTCGCAGAAGCTGTGCCAGAACGTGGTGCTGTACGGCTTCCGCGACGGCGGGGTCCGCCGAGTCGGCGGACCTGGGTTCGTCCGCGGCGTGCGCGAGCCAGTCCCGTACGGCGGGTACGGCGGTGAGGTCGTCGCCCCGCACCAGCGCGCCGACCGCTCCGCAGTGGGAGTGGCCGCAGACCACGATGTCCTGTACGCCGAGGACCTCCACGGCGTACTCGATGGTGCACGCCTCACTGGTGGGGTGGTCGGAGGCGTACGGGGGGACGATGTTGCCCGCGGTGCGCAGTTCGAAGAGCTCGCCGGGGCGGGCGCCCGTGATCAGGGCCGGGACGACCCGGGAGTCCGAGCAGGTGATGAAGAGGACTTGGGGGGACTGGCCTTCGGCCAGCCTGGCGAACTCCTCAGGGCGCTGTCCGAACGTACGGGCGTTGTCGATGAGGGGCTGCATGTGTGGTGATTCCTCCTGGCGCGCCACGGCGGCGCGTCGGGCTGACAAGAACAGAGTGTGGGGGGAGAGAACTCTGCTGCTCAGCAGCGGAAGACCTGGAGTGCGGCCGGGGTGTGGGCCGTCCGTGATCTCGCCCCCTGGTGATGCCACGTGACAGGCGCGACCGGCTCGTGAACGGACGCCCGTTCCGACCCCGTCAGCGGACGCTCGGGCGCCGACGGCACGAAGTCGGCCGTGCGATGCCGGTCAGTCCTCGGCAGCGGGCCGAGCGGGTCCCGGGAGTGGTCGCACTTGCGGTGGGTGACGATCTCGTCGCGCAGCGCCTTACCCGTGAGTACTTTTCCGGGCGCGGCGTTGACCTTGGCATCGCGCGTGGTGTGCGCGGATGCGAAGGAGGTGGTGGGGATGAGGAACGGGAGGCAGAGCAGGATGGCGGAGAGGAGCTCAATCAGGGTCAGGCCCCTTCTACCTCGCATCTTGTCCCTCCTCCCAGGTGTTTACCGTCTTTTCGGCGCGTCAACAGTTGGTCAACGACGGGTCAAGAGCAACGGTAACCCGGCGCAGATGTTTGCTGCGTAAACTTAACGTTTCATGCTGAAGAGAGCCTGAAAGCGCGGCCGAGTTGGCTTGAAATGGACCTTGACCTGTGGGAGTGCAGTGAATAGGGAGCCGCGCGGGGCAGGGCAGGGTGGCGCGGTGTTCTGAGGGGCTGGCCTGGTGCCCGCCCGGTGGGTGGTGAGCGCCCCGCTCAGTGCTCGACGAGGCCCTTGGCGTCGCGTGCGAGCGCGGTGAGGCGGGAAATGGCCCGGAAATACTTCTTGCGGTAGCCGCCGTTCAGCATGTCCTCGCTGAACAGCTTGTCGAAGGGCAGTCCCGAGGCGAGGACCGGCACCTCGCGGTCGTACAACCGGTCGGCGAGCACGACGAGCCGCAGGGCGGTCGACTGGTCCGGAACGGGCTGCACATCGGTGAGGCACACGGCCTTCAGACCGTCGGTGAGGGCGCCGTAGCGGCTCGGGTGGACGCGCGCCAGGTGGTCCAGCAATGGCGGGAACTCGTCGAGGGAGGCGCCCTCGGTGGCGTACGCGGCCTTCGTGACCTGCTCGTCGGAGTACGGCGCCGGGGCCTCGGGCAGCCCGCGGTGGCGGTAGTCCTCGCCGTCGATGCGCAGGGCGCGGAAGTGTGCCGACAGCCCCTGGATCTCGCGCAGGAAGTCGGCCGCCGCGAACCGGCCCTCGCCGAGCTTGCCCGGCAGGGTGTTCGAGGTGGCGGCGAGCGCGACACCGGCGTCGACGAGCTTGCCGAGCAGGGTCGAGACCAGGACGGTGTCGCCCGGGTCGTCCAGTTCGAACTCGTCGATGCACACCAGACGGTGTCCGGACAGGGTCTGGACCGTCTTCTGGAAGCCGAGCGCTCCGACCAGGTTCGTCAGCTCCACGAACGTGCCGAAGGCCTTGAGCTCGGGCTCGGCGGGGGCCGCGTGCCAGAGCGAGGCCAGCAGATGGGTCTTGCCGACGCCGTAGCCGCCGTCGAGGTAGACGCCACGCGGGCCGGTGGGGGTCTTCTTCCGGGGCCTGCCGAAGCCGAAGAGCCGGCGCTTGCCGGCCGTACCGCCGGCGGGCGCCCCGCCGAGACCCGTCGCGAAGCCGCTCAGGACCCGGACTGCCTCGGTCTGGCTGGGCTGGTTCGGGTCCGGGATGTACGTGTCGAAGCGCACGGAGTCGAACCGGGGCGGCGGCACCATCTCGGCGACGAGCCGGTCCGCGGGGACATACGGCTCACGGGTGCACAGGGACAGCGGAACCGCTTCGGGTATACGACCGATCCCGGACACGGCGGCGGAGGACGACGACACGATTACCGAGTCTAAGGGTCATGCCACACTGCACGACATGCGACGCCTGTTCCCTGTGACCGAACTGACAGTGCCCCCACGGCCCGGAGGCGCACCCGGTGGGGGCACGGACGCGGTGGCGGGGAGTGGTGCCGACCGCGAGTGGGGGTTCGACGAACTGGCCGAGGCGTACGCCTACCCCTCGGCGTCCGGCGGCGCCCCCGAACCCTGGCTGCGCGCCAACATGGTGTCGACCCTCGACGGCGCCGCCCAGCACGACGGGCGCTCCCAGCCCATTTCCCACGCGGCCGACATGCGGATCTTCGGCACGTTGCGGGGGCTCGCGGACGTGGTGGTGGTGGGCGCGGAGACCGTACGGCAGGAGGGTTACCGTCCGCCGCGAGCGCGGGAGGCCTTCGCGGCGCGCCGGGAGGCCGCCGGGCAGGGCCCCGCGCCGGCCATCGCCGTGGTGAGCGCGAGCCTGGACCTGGACTTCTCGCTCCCGCTGTTCACTGCGCCCCTCGTCCCCACGCTCCTGCTCACCGGCGCCGCGGTGGCCCCCGACCGGGTGGCCGCCGCGGAGAAGGCCGGTGCCCGGGTCGTGATCGCCGGGGACGGCACGGGGGTGGACCCCGCCCGGGCCGTACGCGCCCTCGCCGACCTCGGCCACACCCGGTTGCTCACCGAGGGTGGCCCGCGGCTTCTGGGTCAGCTGGTGGCGGCCGACGTGCTGGACGAGCTGTGTCTGACGCTCGCCCCGATGCTCACGGCGGGGGACGCGCAGCGCATCGCCGGGGGCCCGTCCGTCGCCGTACCCAAGCGTTTCGAACTCGTGTCCCTCCTGGAGGAGGCCGGGTTCCTGTTCAGCCGTTACCGTCGGACCTGAAGGGTTGTGGGTGGAATGTGCCGTTCTGTTTCGGTGTCGCTGGGCACACTCGAACTCCCCTTCCCGGTCCCGGAGGGAGAAGGGCGCCAGTCGTGTTCACGAGCGTATTGATGATCGAGAAGGCCCTGACGTCCGCCGACGTGGAGTTCGTCACCACGCTGCACGGCGACGAGGCGGTCGCCTTCCATGTGCTGCTCCAGCCCCGCGGGGACCAGGCGGACCGCCTTCTGCGGGCCATCGACGACCTCGCCCTCGGGGAACTGGACGAGGCCGCCCGCGAGCGCGAGACCCCCGAGGGGGAGGAGGCCCGGGAGACCGGGAAACGCGCCCTGGAGGTGTCCCTGCAGGCGCTGCACGGGGCCGGCAACGAGGCGCAGGGGCGGCTCATCGAGGCCCATCCGCTGGACGCGCTGAAGTCGCTGGTCGACGAGGTGGAGGCGGACGAGGTCATCGTGCTGACCGATCCCCACTATGTGGAGGAGTTCTTCCACCGGGACTGGGCCTCGCGTGCGCGGCACAAGGTGGGAGTGCCGGTGCTGAAGCTGTTCTCGCACAGCAAGGCGTAGCTGTTCGGGCGCCGTACTGGTGGATGTCGTGGTTCGGGTGCGGGCTCGTCGTGGTTTCTCCCGCAGTTCCCCGCGCCCCTCTCGGGGCGCTCGGCTCGCCGTGGGTGTGCGAAGGCGTCCTCGCGTACGCAATAGGCTGGGGTCGCCCTCACCTTCGGGGCGCCCTCGTTGCCGTACGAATCTTGGGAGAAACGCGCATGGCACCCGGCCTTCCTACCGCCATGGACCGACCGCACTTCATCGGGATCGGCGGCGCCGGGATGTCGGGGGTCGCGAAGATACTCGCGCAGCGCGGGGCGAAGGTGGCGGGCAGCGACACCAAGGAGTCCGCGACCGTCGAGGCGCTGCGCGCCCTGGGGGCGACGGTGCACATCGGGCACGCGCCGGAGCACCTGGCGGACGACGCGAGCTGTGTGGTCGTGTCCTCGGCGATCCGCGGCGGCAACCCGGAGCTGGCCCGTGCGGAGGAGCTCGGCATCCCCGTGGTCCACCGCTCGGACGCGCTGGCGGCCCTGATGGAGGGCCTGCGCCCGATCGCGGTCGCGGGCACCCACGGCAAGACCACCACGACCTCGATGCTGGCCGTGTCGCTGAGCGCGCTGGGCCTGGAGCCGTCGTACGTGATCGGCGGCGAACTCGACGCCCCCGGCTCCAACGCCCTGCACGGCGACGGCGAGATCTTCGTCGCCGAGGCGGACGAATCGGACCGCAGCTTCCACAAGTACGCGCCCGAGGTCGCCATCGTCCTCAACGTCGAGCTCGACCACCACGCCAACTACGCCTCCATGGACGAGATCCACGAGTCCTTCGAGACGTTCGCGGGCCGGATCGTCCCCGGCGGCACGCTGGTGGTCTCGGCGGATCACGAGGGTGCGCGGGAGCTGACGCGGCGGCTGGCCGGCAAGGTGAGGACCGTGACGTACGGCGAGGCGGAGGACGCCGACGTACGGGTCCTCTCCATCGTCCCGCAGGGCCTCAAGAGCGAGGTCACGGTGGACTGGGAGGGTGCGGAGCTCACCTTCACCGTCTCGGTCCCCGGCCGTCACTACGCCCTCAACGCGGTGGCCGCGCTGACGGCGGGCGCAGCCCTCGGCGTCCCGGCCGCGGAGCTCGCCCCGGCCCTGGCCGCGTACACGGGCGTCAAGCGCCGCCTCCAGCTGAAGGGCGAGGTCGCGGGCGTCCAGGTCATCGACTCCTACGCCCACCACCCGACGGAGATGACGGCGGACCTGGAGGCGATGCGCGGGGCCGCCGGCGAGGCCCGCATCCTGGTGCTCTTCCAGCCGCACCTCTTCTCGCGGACCCAGGAACTCGGCACCGGGATGGGCCAGTCCCTGGCCCTGGCCGACGCCTCCGTCGTCCTGGACATCTACCCGGCCCGCGAGGACCCGATCCCCGGCGTCACCAGTGAGCTGATCATCGAGGCGGCGCGGGCCGCGGGCGCGGACGTCACGGCGGTCCACGACAAGGACGCGGCGCCCGCGGTGGTCGCGGGAATGGCGAAGGCGGGCGATCTCGTTCTCACCATGGGCGCGGGTGACGTCACCGACCTGGGCCCACTGATCCTGGACCGTCTCGCGCAGCACAACTAAGGGGTTGGCCTTCATGTCGTACGACGTCGACAAGCCGGACGAGCAGTGGCGTGCGGAGCTGAACCCGGCCGAGTACGCCGTCCTGCGCCAGGCCGGCACGGAGCCCGCCTTCACCGGTGAGTACACCGACACCAAGACCAAGGGCGTCTATTCCTGCCGCGCCTGCGGCGCCGAACTCTTCACCTCGGGAACCAAGTTCGCGTCCCACTGCGGCTGGCCGAGCTTCTACGACCCGAAGGACTCGGACGCCGTGGAGCTGATCGAGGACCGTTCCCACGGCATGGTGCGCACGGAGGTCCGGTGCGCCCGCTGCGGGTCGCATCTGGGGCACGTCTTCGAGGGCGAGGGGTACGCGACGCCGACCGACCAGCGGTACTGCATCAACTCGATCTCGTTGCGGTTGGTGCCGGACGAGGACTGACGCGGGCGTATAGCCCGACTCGTCTGCCGCCCACCTGCGGCTTTGCCTGGAAAGGGAACCTCCGATCCGCGTCGGAGGCCCCTTCCGGCCTTTCGAGGGCTTGCCGCGTCAGACGGCGAGAAGTCCCTCGGACAGCACTGAAAGTGCCTGTACGGTCACGCTGTGGTCAGGAGGGAATGATCCGCCACTGTTCGTGCGTGGCTCCGTCGTACGTCCACTGGTTGATGTCGGCCCCGTCGTCGGTCAGTGCGTTGCCGACGGCGAGCGACAGACCGCTGAACCGGTTGGTGAGGACGTAATATCCGTCGCCTGTCGGTGTCAGGGCCCAGTGCTGCTGGGGGGCGTCGGCATCGGCCCAGATGTCGACGTTCCCGGCGTTGGCCCGGGACAGTCCGGCGATCTGCACGAGTTTGCCGCTGCCCACGCCACGGATCTTGAAGTACCCGTCTCCGGTGCTGGTGAAGGTCCACTTCTGGTTCGCCTGACCGTGCCACGGCCACTGCAGAACACCGGTGCCGTTGGCGGTACCCGTGCCCGCCACGTCGGCGACCTTGCCGCTGTGGCGGGCCTGAAGACGGTAGACGGTGCCGTCGCCGGGCAGTGTGGTGGACAGCAGCGCCGGCCTGGCGGTGCGTCCGCCGATTCTGACTCCGCCGATGTTGGCGTAGCCGCCGGTCGCCGCGTCGACCCGGATCCGCACGTAACCCGCGTTCCTGGCGGGCCACTCGGCCAGTTTGAGGGTGCGGTTGCCGGCCCAGCTGCCGCTCGCCACCTGGGTGAACGCGATGCCGTCCGTGCTGGTGTGGATGGTGTACGAGGTGATGTCGCCGTCGGTGGAGTCGGTGCGGTTCCACTGCTTGGGCAGGTACTCCAGAGTGGAGACGTTGCTCCAGACACCGCCCAGGTCGATGGTGATCGACTGTGGCAGCGGCAGGCTCCAGGTGGACCAGCATGTCTCGAAGTTGCGGTCGCTGAGCCCGTCGATGGCGTTCAGCGGCCCTTCGCCGCTGTGGAAGCCGGTGGCGATGGCGTTGACCGGGGTGACGGGGTGCTCGGCGCGCAGCGGCTGGGTGGGCAGCGGCGCTCTGGAGGTGTCCGGGCTCCACGTGGCGCCGACCTCGGCCAGCCGGCTCACGATGTTGGTGTCGAGCACCCCGTTCCGGTTCGGCGGGCAGTTGAGGATGAACGAGGTGTACTTCGGTTCGAGATCGGCCAGATGGGAGAGGATGGCTGCCTTGCTCAGGGGGTCCCTGGTCGGCGTACTCGGGTGCCAGAACCATCCGTCACTGATCGTCTGCCCCTGGAGTGCCGCGTAGGTGTTGCCCGTGGGCGCGGTGATGCCCAGCGGCTCCTCGAAGTAGATCGCATCACCGAGGAAGGGCACGGACAGTGCCCCGTGGTCGATCATGACGATGCCTGGCTGCAGCGATTTCACGTGCTCGCGGATCCGCTGGTAGGAGACGGCCTGTTGGCCCATCTGCCAGGCAAATCCGTCCATGACGAAGAGGTCGATGGTGCCGTAGTTCGTCAGCAGTTCCGTGATCTGGCCGAGGATGTAGGTGAGGTCGCCGGGCTGGACGGCCTCGTCGCTGCCGATCCCGTGCCGGGTGTCGTAGGCCTCGACGCCGTGGGTGCGGTCCCATATGGAGAAGTACAGGCCGACCTTGAGGCCGCGCGCCCGGAACGCGGTGACGTACTGGGCGACGATGTCGTGCCGGTAGGAGCTGTGGGTGACGTTCTGCTTGTTGTAGGCGGTCGGCCACAGGCAGAAGCCGTCGTGGTGTTTGGCCGTGAGCACCCCGTAGTCCATCTTCGCCGCCGCGGCAGCCGCGGCCCACTGGGCGCAGTTGACGGCAGTGGGGGCGAAGAGCGCGGGGTCCTGATGCGGTGCCGCCCACTCCTCGTCCGTGAACGTGCCGAGATTGAAGTGGTTGAACATGCCGAAACGCATGTCGACCAGCTTGCTGAGGCTGTCCTGGCGCGCGGACGCAGCCGCCTGGGCCGATGTACCGGTACCGAGTACGGCGGGCAGCGATGCCGCGATGGCGGTGGTGCCCGTCGCACCGATGAACTGCCTGCGGGACGGTCGTCCTGACACGGTGAGCTCCCGGGAATTTGGGGGGCGGGAGAGACTGACGCGTCCTATGAATCTCACTCGTGTGTCAGACAGGTCAACCCTTGTGAAGGGATGAATGACCACAACCAAAGGGTAGTTGACTAATGATCGCTACTTTTGTCCGCTAACTCCTTCTCCAGACATCACTTGTATGAGCGGTGTGTCGTGTCATGCTGGAGATTCGGAATCCCGTACGGGTCGCATGGGACGAGCTTCGCCCACGGAGCCAGGTCAGACCGGACACGCCTGGGCAGCCGGCTCACGGAAGGAGTTCGCGTTGTCTCTGACGGACAAGGCCATCGGGCAGATCCGTGAGCTGATCCGGACTGGCGCGCTGCCCCCTGGCTCCAAACTGCCCCCCGAGCCGGAACTGGCCGGGCAGCTCGGGCTCTCCAGAAACCTCGCCCGCGAGGCCGTCAAGGCCCTCGCTGTCGCCAGGGTGCTGGAGGTCAGACGAGGCGACGGCACCTATGTGACCAGCCTGCAGCCGAGCCTGCTGCTGGAGGGCCTCGGCGGCGCGGTCGAACTGCTGCAGAGCGACTCGGGAGCCTTGCTGGACCTGATGGAGGTACGGCGGCTGCTCGAACCCCTCGCCACCGCCCTGGCCGCCACCCGGATCACCGAGGAAGGGCTGGCAGAGGTCAAACGCCATCTGGACGCCATGCGGGACGCCCGCGACGACGTCGAGCGGCTGAACTCGCATGATGCGGCGTTCCATCGCGCCGTCGTCTCGGCCACGGGCAACGAATCGCTGCTCACCCTCCTGGAGGGCATCTCGGGGCGTACCATCCGCGCGCGCATCTGGCGCGGCCTGGTCGACGACCAGGCCGCGGGGAGGACCCTCGCGGAACACGAGGCGATCTATACGGCCCTGTGCGCACGCGACTCCCCCCTCAGTCAGGCCGCCGCGCTGCTGCACGTCAGCAACACCGAACAGTGGCTACGACAGCACCTCCGATCCGCCGCGCCTGAGGGCGACGGCATTCGGACGCCGGGTCACGATATAGGGCGCACCGTCTCCTGAGCCGCTCGGGCGGCTCGGCATGGTGCTGAAGGCCGCATCCGCAAGGTCAGGCGAGCGCGTTCAGTCGCGCCACCTCGTCGTCGGTCAGGGAGAGCTTGGCTGCCTGGAGGTTCTCGGTGAGGTGGTCCAGGGAGGTGGTGCCGGGGATGGGCAGTACGACAGGTGAGATGTGCAGCAGCCAGGCGAGGGCGACCTGGGCCGGGGTGGCGTCCAGCTCGGCCGCGAGGTCGGCGACCGGGCTGCCCGGCTGGGCGAGCTTGCCCATGGCCATCGGGAACCAGGGGATGAACGCGATGTTCTCGGCGGTGGCGTAGTCCAGGACGGCCTGCGACTGGCGGGTCACGAGGTTGTAGAGGTTCTGGACGCCGGCGATCTCGGTGATGCTCCGGGCCTCCTTCAACTGCTCCACCGTCACCTCGGAGAGTCCGATGTGGCGGATCTTGCCCTCCGCCTTGAGCTCTGCCAGGGCGCCGAGCTGGTCGGCAAGGGGGACCTCGGGGTCGATGCGGTGCAGTTGCATGAGGTCGATCCGCTCGGTCTTCAGCAGCCGCAGGGAGAGCTCCACCTGCTGCTTGAGGTAGGCGGGGTGGCCGACCGGCACGAACACGTTGGGGGCGGGGCGTGTGTTTCCGACCTTGGTCGCGACGACCACGCCGTCGGGGTAGGGGTGGAGCGCGTCGGCGATGATCCGCTCGGTGACCATCGGGCCGTAGGAGTCGGCGGTGTCGATGAAGTTGACGCCCTGTTCGACAGCGGCCTGTACTACGCGAACGGCGGCGGGCCGGTCGGCGGGCTCGCCCCACACGCCGGTTCCGGTGAGCCACATGGTGCCGTAGCCCAGCCGGTTGACGGTCAGGTCGCCGCCGAGGTCGAAAGTGAGGGGGGCGGTCATGGTTCGTCCTCCGTGGTGATGTTCGTGCGGTTCGGATTTCGGGGTCTGAACTGGCGTGGCGGACGGGGCTCATCTGTGGTCGAGCGGCAGGGCCACGTACTGGTAGGGGCTGGGGG
>NZ_VMNX01000268.1 GCF_009377235.1 Streptomyces acidicola | reverse complement strand
ATCCCTCACCCCCGCCGCCGCGCCAGCCGAAGAACCCCTCACCGCGCCCAACGACCACCACCGGCAAAGGTCACACATTCGACAGAGAAACCCCTGTTCTCTTCCACGGCCCGCATATGGGCACAGCCCAGACACTCGCTCATGCGCACCAGAACACGCCCGTGCACAGTCAATCGCCAGCAGTACGCAACCCCTATGGCTACCTGGTCTGTGAAGTGGACCGGGAAAACGCTCCGGCCTCGTTCGAGGAGCTCTACGGAATTCCTGTGCCGCCCGGACTGCCGGAGTCCGCTCTGGTGCCACGAGCCGGGCGAGCATGAGCGAGCGGAAAACCTTGAGAGTATCCGTGGTCGTTCGCTGTACGTTGTTCGAGCGCGCCGAAGACGAGGCGCTCCCGTGGCCGGCGATCCGTAGCGCAGGGCTGCTACGACACGAGAAGGGCCACGCGTCGTGAGCACATATGCGCATCCTTCCCTCTCCGGGACCCATCGGCGTACCGCCACAATTGCACCCGATGTGCGTCGCGCTCCACGGTGCGACGAGGATTCGCAGCTCAGAAGGGTTTCGAGGGGTAACCACAGTGTTCCTGACGATCAGTACCACCGGCACACCGGAGCGCCCGGCGACCGATCTCGGTTTCCTGCTGCACAAGCATCCCGACAACGCGCAGGCGTTCTCCACCTCCTACGGCACGGCCCACGTCCTCTACCCCGAGGCGAGCGCCGAGCGCTGCACGGCCGCGCTGCTGCTGGAGGTCGATGCCGTGGCGCTGGTCCGGCGTGGCAAGGGCAAGGGCCGGGGCGGCGCCCCCGACGCGGCGCTCGCGCAGTATGTGAACGACCGCCCCTACGCGGCCTCCTCCCTGCTCGCCGTCGCACTGAGCGCCGTGTTCTCCAGTGCGATGAAGGGCACCTGCCGCGCCCGGCCCGAACTCCCGGGTGCCGTCCGCCCGTTGCGCGTCGAGATACCCGCGCTGCCCGCCCGCGGTGGCCCCGACCTGGTCGTCAAGCTCTTCGAGCCGCTCGGCTGGGCGGTGACCGTGGACGCCGTGCCGCTGGACTCCGAGTTCCCCGAGTGGGGCGACTCCCGGTACGTACGCCTCGTGCTGGAGTCGGAGGAGCGGACCCTGGCCGAGGCCCTTCGCCACCTGTACGTACTCCTCCCTGTCCTCGACGACGCCAAGCACTACTGGGTGGCGCCCGACGAGGTGGACAAGCTGCTGCGGGCCGGTGAGGGCTGGCTGCCGGACCACCCGGAGCACAAGCTGATCACCAGCCGTTATCTCGCGCGCCGCTGGTCGCTGACGCGCGAGGCCATGGAGCGGCTGGAGCTCGTACGCCTGGCCGAGACGGACGACAGCGAGGTCGAGGAGATCGACAACGCGGTCGAGGGGGAGAGCGAGACGGAGGAGAAGCCGACTCCGCTCGCCGTGCAGCGCAGGGACGCGATCATCGAGGCGCTGCGGTCCGCCGGGGCCGGGCGCGTGCTCGATCTCGGCTGCGGGCAGGGCCAGTTGGTGCAGGCACTGCTCAAGGACCCGCGGTTCACCGAGATCGTCGGCGTCGACGTGTCGGTGCGCGCCCTCACCATCGCCTCGCGCCGGCTGAAGCTGGACCGCATGGGGGAGCGCCAGGCCTCGCGCGTCACGCTCTTCCAGGGCTCGCTCGCGTACACCGACAAGCGGCTGACGGGATACGACGCCGCCGTGCTCAGCGAGGTCGTCGAGCACCTCGACCTCCCGCGGCTGCCCGCCCTGGAGTACGCGGTGTTCGGCTCCGCACGGCCCCGCACCGTGCTCGTGACCACGCCGAACGTCGAGTACAACGTCCGCTGGGAGAGCCTCCCGGCCGGGCACGTCCGGCACGGCGACCACCGCTTCGAGTGGACGCGCGCGGAGTTCCGCGCGTGGGCGGACGCGGTGGCCGAACGGCACGGGTACGGCGTGGAGTTCGTGCCCGTCGGCCCCGACGACCCCGAGGTGGGCCCACCCACCCAGATGGCCGTGTTCGCCCTGAACACCGCCACCACGAGGACCACGAACGAGAAGGAGGTGAAGGCGGCATGACGCAGAACCAGGAGCGGACCGAGGCGGTGCAGGGGCGCACCCTGCCCGTCACCGACCTCTCTCTCGTGGTGCTGATCGGCGCGTCCGGGTCCGGCAAGTCGACCTTCGCCCGCAGGCACTTCAAGACGACCGAGGTGATCTCGTCGGACTTCTGCCGCGGCCTCGTCGCCGACGACGAGAACGACCAGAGCGCCAGCCGGGACGCGTTCGACGTACTCCACTACATCGCCGGCAAGCGGCTCGCGGCCGGCCGGCGCACGGTCGTCGACGCCACGAGCGTGCAGCAGGAGAGCCGCCGTCAGCTCGTCGACCTCGCCAAGAAGTACGACGTGCTGCCCATCGCGATCGTCCTCGACGTCCCCGAGGAGGTGTGCGCCGAGCGCAACGCGGGCCGCACCGACCGGGCGGACATGCCGCGCAGGGTGATCCAGCGCCACACCCGCGAACTCCGCCGCTCCCTGCGGCATCTGGAGCGCGAGGGCTTCCGCAAGGTGCACGTCCTGCGGGGCGTGGAGGCGGTGGAGAACGCGACCGTCGTCACCGAGAAGCGCTTCAACGACCTCACCCACCTCACCGGCCCGTTCGACATCATCGGCGACATCCACGGCTGCTCGTCCGAACTGGAGGCACTCCTCGGGAAGTTGGGCTACGTCGACGGGGCGCACCCGGACGGCCGGACGGCGGTCTTCGTCGGCGACCTCGTCGACCGCGGCCCGGACACCCCGGGTGTGCTGCGGCGCGTGATGTCCATGGTCGCGTCGGGCGACGCCCTCTGCGTACCCGGCAACCACGAGAACAAGCTGGGCCGCTGGCTCAAGGGCCGCAAGGTCCAGCACACACACGGACTCGCCGAGACCGTCGAGCAGCTGGAGAAGGAGGACGACGCGTTCCGCACGCGGGTACGGGAGTTCGTCGACGGCCTGGTCAGCCACTACGTCCTCGACGGCGGCCGACTGGTCGTCTGCCACGCGGGCCTGCCCGAGAAGTACCACGGCCGTACCTCGGGCCGGGTACGCTCGCACGCCCTGTACGGCGACACGACCGGCGAGACCGACGAGTTCGGCCTGCCGGTGCGCTACCCGTGGGCGGAGGACTACCGGGGCCGCGCCGCGGTGGTGTACGGCCACACACCGGTGCCACAGGCCACCTGGCTCAACAACACCATCTGCCTCGACACGGGCGCCGTCTTCGGCGGCAGACTCACCGCGCTGCGCTGGCCGGAGCGGGAGCTCGTCGACGTACCGGCCGAACGCGTCTGGTACGAGCCCACGAAGCCGCTCGCCACCGAGGCGCCCGGCGGGCACGAGGGACGACCGCTGGACCTGGCGGACGTGCACGGCCGCAGGACCGTGGAGACCCGTCACGCGGGACGGATCGCGGTCCGCGAGGAGAACGCGGCGGCGGCCCTGGAGGTCATGAGCCGTTTCGCCGTGGACCCGCGCCTGCTTCCGTACCTGCCCCCGACGATGGCCCCCACGGCCACCTCCCACATCGAGGGCTACCTGGAGCACCCGGCCGAGGCCTTCGCGCAGTACGAGGCGGACGGGGTCGCGCGGGTCGTGTGCGAGGAGAAGCACATGGGTTCGCGGGCGGTGGCGCTGGTGTGCCGGGACGCGGCGGCCGCGGCTGACCGCTTCGGCGTGACCGGCGGCCCCACGGGCTCGCTGTACACGCGCACCGGGCGCCCCTTCTTCGACGACGGGGCGATGACGGAGGAGATCCTCGCCCGGGTGCGGCGGTCCGCGGACGCGGCAGGTCTCTGGGACGAGCTGGAGACGGACTGGCTCCTGCTCGACGCCGAACTGATGCCGTGGTCGCTGAAGGCGTCCGGGCTGCTGCGGGCGCAGTACGCGGCGGTCGGCGCGGCCTCCGGGGCGGCGTTCCCGGGTGCGCTGGCCGCGCTGGAGGGTGCGGCGGCGCGGGGTGTGGACGTGGGCGACCTGCTGTCACGGCAGCGTGACCGGGCCGCGGACGCGGCGGCGTTCACCAAGGCCTACCGGCGCTACTGCTGGCCGACCGAGGGCCTGGAGGGCGTGCGTCTGGCGCCCTTCCAGATCCTCGCGGTCCGGGGCCGGAGCCTCGCGGCCCTGCCCCACGACGAGCAGCTCTCCCTGATCGACCGTCTCGTCGAGCACGACGGCAGCGGCCTGCTGCAGACGACCCGGCGTCTCTTCGTGGACACGGGTGACGCGGAGTCCGTGCGGGCCGGGATCGACTGGTGGCTGGAGATGACCGGGCGCGGGGGCGAGGGCATGGTGGTCAAGCCCGCCGGGGCGGTGGTGCGATGGGGGTCCCCCCGCTCGAGCGAAGTCGAGAGTGGGGGAGGGAAGGGGCGTCTGGTCCAGCCGGGCATCAA
This sequence comes from Streptomyces acidicola, assembly GCF_009377235.1. Taxonomy (GTDB): domain Bacteria; phylum Actinomycetota; class Actinomycetes; order Streptomycetales; family Streptomycetaceae; genus Streptomyces; species Streptomyces acidicola. Next base: position 7,683 of record NZ_VMNX01000268.1, on the reverse strand, counting down.
GTGCCGTGGCCGCGAGTACCTGCGGATCATCTACGGCCCCGAGTACACCCGCCCCGACAACCTGGCCCGCCTCCGCCACCGCTTCCTGGGCCACAAGCGGTCCCTGGCCGTCCGTGAGTACGCGCTGGGCCTGGAGGCCCTGGACCGGCTGGCGGAGGGCGAGCCGCTGTGGCGCGTGCACGAGGCGGTGTTCGGGGTGCTGGCGCTGGAGTCGGAGCCGGTGGACCCACGGCTGTGAGGGGTGCCTCCGGGGCCGGCCAGGGCCTGTCGTCACATTCCCGCCTGCCCCGCGACGCCCGGCACGCACTCCCGCCGCACCGGGCGCAAGCCCAAGTACGTCCAGTACGAGGACTTCCGCCCGGCACGCCGGGAGCACGCACCAGACGCCGCGGGGCCGCCCTTCGGGCGACGACGGGAATGTGACGACAGGCCCTGGGACCGGCTCCGGTCGCCGAGCGTGGAGTGACGACGCGATCCGGCCGTTCGGGCGGGTGAACACCCGCCCGAATGGTCAGGATGGAGACATGGGATTCCACGTCGACTCCGAGGCCGGGCGGCTGTGCCGCGTCATCCTGCACCGGCCGGACCTAGAGCTCAAAAGGCTCACCCCGAGCAACAAGGACGCCCTCCTCTTCGACGACGTCCTGTGGGTGCGCCGGGCGCGCGCCGAACATGACGGGTTCGCGGACGTGCTCCGTGACCGCGGGGTCACCGTCCACCTCTTCGGCGACCTGCTCACCGACGTCCTGGGGATCCCTCAGGCCCGGACGCTCATCCTGGACCGGGTCTTCGACGAGAAGGAGTACGGGCCGCTCGCCACCGACCATCTGCGGGCCGCCTTCGACTCCCTGCCCACACCCGAGCTGGCCGAGGCCCTGGTCGGCGGGATGACCAAGCGGGAGTTCCTGGACGCGCACGCGGAGCCGGCCTCCGTGCGCTTCCACGTCATGGATCTCGACGACTTCCTCCTCGGCCCGCTCCCCAACCACCTCTTCACACGCGACACCTCCGCCTGGATCTACGACGGGGTCTCCATCAACGCCATGCGCTGGCCCGCGCGCCAGCGCGAGACCGTGCACTTCGAGGCGATCTACCGGCACCACCCTCTCTTCCGTGGCGAGACGTTCCACGTCTGGTCGGAGGGGCAGGCCGACTACCCGTCCACCATCGAGGGCGGGGACGTCCTCGTCATCGGCAACGGTGCCGTGCTCATCGGTATGAGCGAGCGGACGACGCCCCAGGCCGTCGAGATGCTCGCGCACAAGCTGTTCGCCGCGGGTTCGGCGGAGACGATCGTGGCGCTCGACATGCCCAAGCGGCGCGCCCTCATGCACCTCGACACCGTGATGACCATGGTCGACGGTGACGTCTTCACGCAGTACGCGGGGCTCGGCATGCTCCGCTCGTACACCATTGAACCGGGCGTCGGTGACAAGGAACTCAAGGTCACGGACCATCCGCCGGAGCACATGCACCGTGCGATCGCCGCCGCGCTCGGGCTGAGCGAGATCCGGGTGCTGACCGCGACGCAGGATGTGCACGCGGCTGAGCGGGAACAGTGGGACGACGGGTGCAATGTCCTCGCCGTGGAGCCGGGGGTGGTCGTGGCGTACGAACGGAACGCGACGACGAACACCCATCTGCGGAAGCAGGGGATCGAGGTGATCGAGATTCCCGGGAGCGAGCTGGGACGGGGGCGGGGTGGGCCTCGGTGTATGAGCTGTCCTGTGGAGAGAGGGGCTGTTGATGACTGAGGGAGTGGCCGCCCCGGCTCGCGTCCCTGGTGAGTTGCGCACGCCCCATCCCCGTATAGAAATGTGGCTTGTCGTATAGACTTCCAAATCTGTCCGTTGTTCGAGCAGCCAGCCCCCGTACCACAGGAGCCCTCATGGCGACCGTCCCGACCGCCCTCGCCGGCCGACCCTTTCTCAAGGAGCTCGACTTCACCGAGGTGGAGTTCCGTGGGCTGATCGAGCTGGCCGCCGAGCTCAAGGCGGCCAAGAAGGCCGGGACCGAGGTGCAGTACCTGCGGGGGCGGAACATCGCGCTGATCTTCGAGAAGACGTCGACGCGTACGCGGTGCGCGTTCGAGGTCGCGGCCGCGGACCAGGGGGCGTCGACGACGTACCTCGACCCGTCCGGCTCACAGATCGGCCACAAGGAGTCCGTGCGGGACACCGCCCGGGTGCTCGGCCGGATGTTCGATGCCATCGAGTTCCGCGGCGACAGCCAGGCCGCAGTGGAGGAGCTGGCCGCATACGCGGGCGTGCCCGTCTACAACGGCCTCACCGACGACTGGCACCCCACCCAGATGCTCGCCGAGGTGCTGACGATGCTCGAGCACTGCGACAAGCCCCTGACGGAGATCGCGTTCGCCTACCTCGGCGACGCCCGCTTCAACATGGGCAACTCCTACCTGGTCACCGGGGCGCTCCTCGGCATGGACGTCCGGATCGTCGCCCCCGAGGCCTACTGGCCCGCCGAGGACGTCGTCCGTGACGCGCGCAAACTCGCCGAGGTGAGCGGCGCCCGCATCACGCTCACCGAGGACGTCGCCGAGGGCGTCCGGGAGGCGGACTTCGTGGCGACCGACGTGTGGGTGTCGATGGGGGAGCCCAAGGAGGTGTGGAGCGAGCGGATCGGCGCGCTCGCCCCGTACGCCGTGACCATGGACGTGCTCCGCGCGACCGGGAACCCCGACGTCAAGTTCCTCCACTGCCTCCCCGCCTTCCACGACCTCGGCACCAAGGTCGGCCGCGAGATCCACGAGACGTACGGCCTGGAGTCCCTGGAGGTCACGGACGAGGTCTTCGAGTCGTCCCACTCCGTCGTCTTCGACGAGGCGGAGAACCGCCTCCACACGATCAAAGCGGTCCTCGTGGCGACACTCGCCCGCTAGCCCGCTCCGGTGGCCCGTCAGACCGGCCGACGCCGGTGGGGCGTCACCGGCAGGCGGAACCACACCGCCTTGCCCGAGTCGGTGGGGCGGTGGCCGCAGGACGCGCTGAGGGTGCGGATGAGGAGCAGTCCGCGCCCGTGCTCCTGCCAGGGGTCGGGCATGGCACGGTACGGGTGGGTGAGATCGCCCGGCGGCGCCGGGTCCGGATCGTGCACCTCGACCTGGCAGCCGGTCGGCAGCAGCTCCACGACCAGCTCTATCGGCCCGTTCCCCGCCGCGTGCTCCACGGCGTTCGCGACCAGCTCCGCGGTGAGCAGCTCCGCGGTGTCGCTGTCTGCCGCGTGTTCCAGCTCGGCCAGCGCCGTGCGGACGAGCGCGCGGGCGACGGGCACGGCCGCGACGGTGTGCGGCAGCGCGATGCGCCACGAGGCGGGAACAGGGCGTTCGTACAAGGCGGGTCCGTTCATGGAGCAGGAAGTCCTGCTTTCAACCTGGTGCATGGTACGGCGCGCTCCGGCAGCGTCCCTCGTCGGGCGCCGTACGGGGCCGTCGGCCCCGTTTGACAGGCGGCCCACCCCCGTCAACGCGCCGGCTCTCCCGAGTACGCCCACCGTTACCGGCCTGTCGAGGATTCGTGACCGAATTGCGGAGGATCTGCACCCAGTTCCGGGGTGTCGCGGCATCATCCGGGGGCATCGCGGCATCGTTCCGGGGTATCGCGACATCCTGACGACAGTCACACATCGGTGATAACTTCGAAGGCGTAGGCCCGTTCCCGTCGGAGGAGGCCGCCCCTCATGAGTCCCTTCACCGGCTCCGTCGCCCGCACCTCCGACTGGCACCATCTGCGGTGCACGGTCGACGACGGCGTCGCCACGATCACCCTCGCCCGCCCCGAGAAACTCAACGCGCTCACCTTCGGCGCCTACGCCGACCTGCGCGATCTGCTCGCCGAGCTGTCCCGCGAGAGGTCGGTGCGTGCCCTGGTACTGGCCGGGGAGGGGCGCGGCTTCTGCTCCGGCGGCGATGTCGACGAGATCATCGGCGCGACCCTGGCCATGGACACGGCCCAGCTCCTCGACTTCAACCGGATGACCGGGCAGGTCGTGCGCGCCGTACGGGAGTGCCCGTTCCCGGTGATCGCCGCCATCCACGGGGTGGCCGCGGGCGCCGGCGCCGTGCTGGCGCTGGCCGCCGACTTCCGGGTGGCGGATCCCACGGCCCGTTTCGCCTTCCTGTTCACACGCGTGGGGCTGTCCGGCGGCGACATGGGCGCCGCGTACCTGCTGCCCCGCGTCGTCGGGCTCGGGCATGCGACCCGGCTGCTGATGCTCGGCGAACCGGTACGGGCGCCCGAGGCCGAGCGGATCGGGCTGATCAGCGAGCTGACCGAAGAGGGCAGCGCCGACGAGGCCGCCCGCACGCTGGCCCGCCGCCTGGCCGAGGGCCCGGCCCTCGCGTACGCCCAGACGAAGGCGCTGCTGACCGCCGAGCTCGACATGCCACTCGCCGCCTCCGTCGAACTGGACGCCTCGACCCAGGCCCTGCTGATGAACGGCGAGGACTACGCGGAGTTCCACGCCGCGTTCACCGAGAAGCGCCCGCCGAAGTGGCGTGGGCGGTGACGGCATGAGGGTCGCGGTCATCGGCGGCGGTCCCGGAGGCCTGTACGCGGCGGCACTGCTGAAACGCCTCGACCCGTCCCGCGAGATCAACGTCTGCGAGCGCAACGCACCCGACGACACCTTCGGCTTCGGCGTGGTCCTCTCCGACGAGACACTCGGCGGGATCGAGCACGCCGACCCGGCCGTCCACGAGGCGATGAAGGCCGAGTTCGTGCGCTGGGACGACATCGACATCGTTCACCGGGGCATACGGCACACCTCCGGCGGCCACGGCTTCGCCGCGCTCGGCCGGAAGCGGCTCCTGGAGATCCTGCACGAGCGCTGTCACTCGCTCGGCGTCGAACTGCGCTTCCAGTCCGAGGCGCCCTCCCCGGCCAGGCTCGCGGAGACGTACGACCTGGTCATCGCCGCCGACGGCATCCACAGCGCCACCCGCGAGGCATACGCGGAAGCCTTCCGGCCCTCCGTCACCGAACACCGCTGCCGCTACCTCTGGCTCGCCGCCGACTTCGCCTTCGACTCCTTCCGCTTCGTGATCGCCGAGACCGAGCACGGCGTGATGCAACTCCACGGCTACCCCTATGCGGCCGACGCCTCCACCGTCATCGTCGAGATGCGCGAGGAGGTGTGGCGCGCGGCCGGGTTCGCGGAGGCGGACGAGCAGGAGTCGGTCGAGCGCTGCGCGAAGATCTTCGCGGACGCGCTCGGCGGACGCCCGCTCAGGTCCAACAAGTCCACATGGACCACCTTCCGCACCGTCGTCAACGAGCACTGGTCGCACGGCAACCTCGTCCTGCTGGGCGACGCCGCGCACACCGCGCACTTCTCCATCGGCTCCGGCACCAAGCTCGCCGTCGAGGACGCCCTCACCCTCGCCGCCTGCCTGGAGGAACAGCCCTCCCTGGCCGACGCCCTCACCGCCTACGAGGCCGAGCGGCGCCCCGTCGTCGCCTCCACCCAGCGTGCGGCACGGGCCAGCCTGGAGTGGTTCGAGAACCTCGGGCTCTACCTCGGCCAGCCCTCCCGCCAGTTCGCCTTCAACCTGCTCACCCGCAGCCGCCGCGTCACCCACGACAACCTCCGGCTGCGCGACCCCCACTTCACCGGGAACGTGGAGCGCGCGTTCGGCTGCCCGCCCGGCACACCTCCCATGTTCACCCCGTTCCGGCTGCGCGGCCTCACCCTGCGCAACCGCGTCGTCGTCTCCCCCATGGACATGTACTCGGCGGTGGACGGCGTGCCCGGCGACTTCCACCTCGTCCACCTCGGAGCCCGGGCCCTCGGCGGGGCCGGTCTCGTGATGACCGAGATGGTGTGCGTGAGCCCGCAGGGACGGATCACCCCGGGATGCGCCGGGCTGTGGTCGCCCCGGCAGGCCGAGGCCTGGCGCCGTGTCGTGCGGTTCGTGCACGCACAGGCACCGGGCACCGCCATCGGTGTCCAGCTCGGCCACTCCGGCCGCAAGGGCTCGACCAAACTGATGTGGGAGGGCATCGACGAGCCCCTGGAGGACGGCAACTGGTCGCTCGTGGCCGCCTCCCCGCTCCCGTACACACCGCGGAACCAGACCCCACGTGAGCTGACACGTGCTCAACTCACCGACATCCGGGAGGAGTTCTCGGGGGCCGCCTGGCGTGCCGCCCGCTGCGGATTCGATCTGCTCGAACTCCACTGCGCTCACGGCTACTTGCTCTCTGGCTTCCTCTCGCCCCTGACCAACCGCCGCACCGACCGCTACGGCGGCTCCCTCGACCACAGGCTCCGCTTCCCGCTGGAGGTGTTCGACGCGGTGCGGTCGGTGTGGCCGGAGGAACGGCCCATGACCGTCCGTATCTCCGCCACCGACTGGGCCGACGGCGGCACGACCGCCGAGGACGCCGTGGAGATCGCGCGGGCCTTCGCCGCGCACGGCGCCGACGCCGTCGACGTGTCCACCGGGCAGGTGGTCGCGGACGAACACCCCGAGTTCGGCCGCTCGTACCAGACGCCGTTCGCCGACCGTATCCGCCATGAGGTGGGCGTCCCGGTGATCACCGTGGGTGCGATCTCCTCCTGGGACGACGTCAACTCCCTGATTCTCGCCGGGCGTACGGACCTGTGCGCCCTGGCCCGCCCCCACCTCTACGACCCGAACTGGACGCTCCACGCCGCCGCCGAGCAGGGCTACCAGGGCCCGGGGGTGAGCTGGCCCGCGCCCTACCGCGCCGGCAGCAGGCCACCGCGGACGGGACGCGCGGACGCCCCCAAACCCCGGCTGACGCTGGGGAGTTGAGGGCGTCCACGAGGCAGCTGAAAGATCTACGACAGGTCGGCCATCCCCGCCGTCAGCGTCGAGCCGTCCGCCGGGTCGACCAGGATGAACGAGCCCGTGCGGCGTACGTCCGCGTAGTCGTCCAGCGCCAGCGGCTCGGCCGTGCGCAGGGTGATCCGGCCCAGGTCGTTCGCGGACAGTTCGGTCGCGCCGCCCAGGTCCTTCACGATCGCCTTCATGGTCCGCGTGGTGTGCCGGACCAGCACCCGGTCGCCGACCCGCAGCGGCCGTTCGGCCAGGTGGCAGGCGGCGGCCCGCACATCCTGCGTCAGCGTGGGCGCGTCCGTGCCGGCCGTGAGCATGTCGCCGCGCGAGACGTCCCGCTGGTCGGCCAGGCGCACGGTGATCGACTGCGGGGCGTACGCCGTCTCCACGTCGGTGCCGAGCACGTCGATGCCGGTGATCTCCGAGGCCTCGCCCGACGGCTGGACCGTCACCCGGTCGCCCACCCGCAGCGAGCCGGACACCAACTGGCCCGCGTAGTACCTGACTTCGTCGTGCCGGATCACATACTGGACGGGGAAGCGCGCCGGGGCGTCGGCGCTCTCCGCGCCCACCGGGACGTTCTCCAGGAACTCCAGCAGAGCCGGACCCGCGTACCAGTCCATGTGCGCCGACGGCTCCACCACGTTGTCACCGACGAGCGCCGACACCGGGATCGGAGTGAAGCCGGGCAGGCCCAGCTCCTCGGCGTAAGCCGCGAAGTCCTGGACGATGCGGTCGAACACCTGCTCCTCGTACGCGACGAGGTCCATCTTGTTGACGGCCAGGACCACGTGCGGGACGCGCAGGAGTGCGGCGATGGCGGCGTGGCGGCGGGTCTGTTCGACGACGCCGTTGCGGGCGTC
>NZ_VMNX01000267.1 GCF_009377235.1 Streptomyces acidicola | reverse complement strand
CCTGGGGGTACGGGCGGATGGGGCCGCCGGAGCGGCAGCAGGGCCGGACCGATTCCGGTGAGGGCACGGGGCACCCGGGCAAGCCCAGCCCCCGCATCAGATCGCCGAAGCTGCTGGGCGGCGCGGCACGTAGGTGGCACCTGAGGCGCCACCGTCCGTTGCTGCCGCCCGAGTTGCTCGCCGCCGCTCCCGCGCCCGACGAGGTACGCGACCGAGGCGGCCTCACCTACCGCGCCGCCGAGCCCGGCGAACTCGCTCGTGTCTATACCCAGCAGCGGCTCGGGACCACCGCCGACCGGGACGCCGAGGCCCCGGCCGGGCACCTGCGGGTCACCGGGCAGCCGGTTTCCGTGGAGCGTCTCCTCACCGATCCGACCGTCCGCCACATCGTCGTCACCGGCGAGCCGGGCGTCGGCAAGTCCAGTCTGCTGGAATACGTGGAGGACACCGCCTGGCAGTGGTGGCGGACGGCGACGCGGGCGGGCGGGCCGGACGGAGCGCCGTTCGGGCCGCTGCTCCCCTTGCGGATCGCCGCGCGCGAACTGGTCGGGCACGACTCGATCGCGTCGGCCGTGAGACCAGAGGTGCGAGCTCTGCTGGACGCGGGCCCGCCGGTCCCCGGCGCCCGGGTGCTGGTGCTGGTGGACGCGCTCGACGAGGTGACCGGGCCCGAGGACTGGCGGCAGGTGATGGCGGTCCTGCTCGCCACAGCCCGGCAGGGCGCCGGCGGGACCGGCATGGAACGCCGACTGATGCTGTCCGCGCGCAGCCTGCACGACAGCGCCTGGCGCGGCCTGGTCGGCGCCGGGGCCACGGAGTTCCGGCTGCAGACGTTCACCGTCGAGCAGTTGCGCCGATTCGTGATGGCACATCAGACAGGCGGTGGAGAACGGCTGTTGGATCCGGGGATCCACGAACGGGCGGCAGCACGGGCGGAGGAGTTCCTGGCCTATGTGCGGGGCAACGGCATGCTCGACCTGGTACGGCTCCCCCTGCTCGCGCATCTCGCGGTCGGCCAGTACTTCGACCCGGCCGGCGAGCGGCGCGTGCAGGCCCGCAGGGTCGACCTGTACGCCCGCGCCGTGGCGGAGTTCCTCGGCCGCTTCCCGCAGCGGCAGAGCCCGTACGAACCGTACGTGCGGGACCGCGTCGAGGAGTTGCTCGGCCGGCTACGGGAGCGGCACGCCCGGGAGGCACCGCGGCACGCCGCGGTCACCGCCGCCCTGCGGGGCTTCCTCGGTGACCTGGCCGACACCTATCTGCGGCACGGCACACGGGTGGTCGATACGGCCGCGGAGCTGCTGGCCGACCCGGCCGACGGGGACCCGTACCGGCACCGGGCGGTGACCGCGCTGCTCGAAGCGACCGGACTGATCGTCGACGTCCATACGGCACATCCCCGTTTCCTGCACCGCACGTTCGCCGAGTACCTGGCCGCGGAACACCTCCGGGACCGCTACGGTACCGATCCCGTCACCTGGGGCGACGCCCTCTCCGACGCCGACACCCGCATCGCCACGCTGTTCGCCTTCGACCGGCATCCGGCCGACGTGCAGCGCGGGATCGCAAGCCGGCTGGCCGCCGATCCCGAACGGGTCGAACAGGCCGCGACGTTGCTGGCGGAGGGCATGTGCGACGACGAGACGCGCGGCCGGGTCCTGGATCTGCTGTGGCGGCACCCCGACGAGCGGGAGGAGGAGACGCCCCCGGTCGTCCGGAACTGGCAGCAGACCCACACCGCGCTCGCTCATCTGCCGCAACAACAGCGCCGGCTGCACGACATGGCGACCGACCCCGGATCGGTGCCCGTCGACCGGATCAACGCCGCGGCGGCGCTCGCCGGTCACGACCCGCGCGGCACGGACCTGCTGCGCGCCTTCGCCCACGACGGCTCGTACCCGCTGGATCTGCGGATCGCCGCAGCCTGGTACCTGGCTCACGTCGACCGGGAGTCGGGCACGGAGTTGCTCACCCGCTTCGCGGACGACGCCCCCTCCCGCCACTGCGCCCTGGCCGCCGCCCGGCTCGCCGACCACGACACCTCCGCGGGTACGTCCCGGCTGCGTGCCCTGGCCGCGGACCCGCGCTGCCCCGACCTGGCGAAGGTCGACGCGGCCATCGGGCTGTGCGCCCACGACCGTACGGCCGGCACCGACTGGCTGCGGCGGTTCGCCGCCGACCGGCGCTTCTTCGCGGACTGCCGGGTGTACGCGGCCGACGCGCTCGCCCGCGCGGCCGAGGACGGCGACCAGACCCGGACCGAGGCGACCCTGCTCCTCGAACGCATCGCCCGCGACGAACGGGTCGACGCCGGCTACCGCGTCGAAGCGGCGCACCGGCTCGCCCGTTACCGGGCCGATGCGGGCACGCTCATCCTGCGCGACTTCGCCGACGGCGCCCTGCCCGGCCGGTACACCTGCGACGCCGCGGTACTCCTCGCGCAGCACGACCGCGCGGCAGGCATCCGCACGCTGGGCGCGATCGCCCGTGCCGTCGGCCAGGAGCCCCAGCACCGGCTGCGCGCGGCGCTTGAGCTCGCCCACTACGAACCGACAGATGGCGAGGCCCAGTTGGCCGTTCTGGCCGGAGAGCCCGGCTGGGACGAGGGCCCGCGCATCCGGGCGGCAGCGCTCCTCGCCGGGCGCAACCGGGAGGCGGGGCTGCCCCTCCTGCGGTCGTACGCAACCGAGTTGACGAACGAGGCCCGCGTGGTCGCCGCGCACGCCCTGACGGAGGTGGACCGGGAGGAGGGACTGAGACTGCTGCGGGAACTGGCCGAGTCACCGGACGCGGGGCGTTCCGTACAGGTGCGTGCGGCCAACGCGATGGGCGACTTCGACCCTCGGCTGAAAGAGGCGACGCTGCGTCAGCTCGGGGTGGACATCAAACCCGGCGGCTGGTTCTCCCTCTGACCAGCCGCTGGTGCGGTACGTGACACCTGCGACAGAATGTGTCCCGATGGTGACCAACGGTGGATGGTCACCAACGGGGAGGCGGCACACGGTGATCCCACGCATCAGCGGCGGTTCGGATCCGGTCGGACTGGCGCGCAGAATGGCGCGCAAGAGAGACTGGCGCGGCCTTTGGTGGCTGGTCCTCGCTCAGCCTCTGCCCCAGGCTGCGGGCGCGGCGGCTCATCTGAACCTGCGCAAATGGACACCGCCGTCGGATGCCGACGCCCGCCTGGCCGAGATCCTTACCGGTGTGGCCCCCAAGGAGGCGGTTCGGCTCGGCGCCCAGCTGTTCGAGCGTACGACCAGCAGGCTCCCCGACTCATTGGGATTCGCGAGCCCGGTGGGCTTCTCCGTACGCCACCCGGTCGTGGCGCTCGACACGCGGGGCCGCGACATGCACACCTCGCGGGTCGTCACCGTCGACCGGACGGGCGTGCGGTCGACCCTGTACGAAGGGCCGGCCCAGCACTGGTCGCTGTGCGCGATCGACAGCGAAACGGTCGTGGCCCGCCGGGAGTTCGACAGCGGGGGGTACCGGGGCGACACGGAGATCGTCGAGTACACACCCGGCCGGGAGGCCGTACTCGCCAATGGGGGCGGCCTGCTGGACGCGGTGGTGGAGGCGACCGCTACGGGCTTCGTGGTCGGTACGAAGATGAACGGCATCGCGTTCGCGGTCGCCGACGGCGAGCAGGAGCAACTCAACCTGCGGGAGTTCGGCTTCCGGCGCGCCGATCTGTTCGCCGTCGATGCCACCGGCACGCGGATCGCCTTCGCGGATGACACCCGGATCCTGGTCACCGACAGCAGGCTGCAGCCGCTGCACGACATCGTGGTGGAGTCCCTGCGGCACGGCCAGATCAACGCGATCACCTTCACCGAGGACTCCATCGTCACGGCCGGCTACGACAAGGGCCTGTACCGCTGGCAGATCATCGGCGGCCGTATCCGCGGCCTGCACGACGGCTGGCACTCCTCGCCCCGTACGTTCTTCCGGCTCAACCCGGTGGCCCCGTGGAACCTCCTGGTGGCGGAAGGGGGCAACGTCAACTACCACTACGACATCGCCACCCTCGAACGCCGCGACGCTCCGGACTTCCTGGTTCAGGCGGGGCCGGACGACAAGGATGACGACCTGAGCGCCCCACGCGCCATCGGGAAGTTCGCGTCGTCGCCGTACGGCCGGCTGGCCGTGTACGAGGGCGGGCTCGCGCTGCCCACGAGGGCCTCGGCGACGGACTTCCACTCGACCGTCGTCCAGGATCTGGAGCACCCGCTCACCCTGCTGATGAAACCGGTCTCCACCCTCACCACCGCCGACGCGGACCGGGTCCGCCCGCATCTGGACGCGCCTCCCGGCACGCAGGACACGTACGCCCTCACCGCCACCGAGCGGGCAGTGCTGGCGGCGGCGATCGAGGCGTGCGCGTGGGCGCCGAAAGTGACCGGCGGCTGATGTTTGGTCAGCTCCCTGACCTGGGCACCTTCAGCTTGTCCCAGCTGAACTTGCCCGGGATGCCGTCGGCGTCCTTGCCCTTGAAGCCGAGCTTTTGCTGCCAGGCCGCGTAGGAGCGGCGGTCGGCCTCGGTCCACTCGGGGCTCGGGCCCTGTTCGTAGCGGCTGCAGCCCTCGGCGACCAGGCGGCGGCCCATGGCCGTGATGACCGGGGACTTCTGGCCGACGTGGAAGAAGCCGCTGCCGGGGAACGGCTCGTACGACGGCTTGGGCGCGGGCTTGGGGTCGGCGGGCTTGGGCTTCGTCCCGCCGCCCTTGCCGTCCAGCCGGTCGGCTATGCGACCGCGCATGCTGTCCATCGTGAAGCCGCGCGGGTCGACCTTGCCGGGCTGCCACTCCTTGTGGCCGATGACGGAGCGCTCGGTCCAGCCGTGGTGGCGGCAGATCGCGGCGGCGACCTTCTCGATGGCTTCCTTCTGCGCCTCGGGCCAGGGGTCCTTGCCGTCGCCGAGGTTGATGCACTCGAAGCCGTAGAAGTGCCGGTTGCCGTCGGTGTCGGCCTCGTTGTCGGGCGGCAGCTTCGTCTCGTTGATCACGGCGCGCAGGACGTCGCTGTCGCCGGAGCCCGCGTGGTTGGCGCGTCCGTTGCCGACGAGGTGGATCTCGCCCTTCTTGTCGATGACGCCGTGGCAGAGGGGGCCGGGCAGGCTGGAGTAGCCGTTGTAGCAGATGTTCACGGAGTTCTGGGTGCCGGAGGTGACGGTGTGGTGGATCATCACGCCGTTGACCGGCCCCCAGGGGCCCTTGGAGTTGCGGTTGTGGGTGCGCCAGCTGCGCACCTCGTGGACCGTCAGGCCCTCCGCACGCAGGATCTCCACCAGCTTCGACGCGCTCAGGGGGTTGGCCATGGTTACCGGTCTCCTTCCGCGGAGGCCTCCGCCTCCCCTGTGGTCTGTGACCGCCCGCCGGAGGGATCGGCCTCCGCGGCCCGCTCCTCCAGGCCGGCCTGCTCCTCGGCCGCGAGTGCGGCGTCGTCCGCGGCCGGGACGCTGCTCGCCAGCGATGCGAAGGCGTAGCGCAGGTCGACGGGGCTGCCCTCGCCCTTGATCAGGGCCAGCGGGGCGAAGTGGCGGGCGATGCCGGCCGGGCCCTGGAGCAGGGGGCGGCGTGCCGGGTCCGCCGGCCATTCGACGCTGCCGGTGGCGGTGCGGGCGGGGACGATCCAGTGGTCACCGGTGCGGTACGTGCCGCCCTTGGCGAAGTACACCTCGACGCCGTCCTCCAGGGGCAGCCACTCGCCCTCCGTGACGGGCACGGCCCCGCCGCGCAGGGAGGTCGTACGGCCCTTGCGCTTCGGGCCCGCGTGGTGGTCCCAGCGGCGCAGGTACGGCTGGAGGTGGGGCAGCCGGCCGACGCTCTGCTCCGGCTCGGCGGACAGGCGGACGCGGCGGCCCGGCAGGTCCAGTTCCTCGACCCGCAGCAGCGGCAGGGACTCGAGGCGGGAGGCGTACGCGGTGTCGGTGAGCTCCACGTGGTCGCCGACGTCCAGGTCCAGCTTGTCGTCGTGGCCGAGGGAGGCCAACTGCACCCAGGTGCCGTCGAGTTCGTCGACCGGGAAGACGACCGAACCGTTCTCGCGGGACCACTTGAAGGTGGCGTCCTTCGCCCCGCCGCCGGCGTGCACCTCGACCCGGTACAGCTGGTTCTCCGGACCGCGGTAGCGGGCGTCGGGCTTGACCAGGCAGGGGTCCTCGTCGGCGTGGCCGGGCCGCTCGCTGCGGGCGGCGAGCCGGGCCGAGGGGGCCGCCTGGCGCGCGGCCCACTTGTCGAAGGCGGCGCGGACGACCTCCTTGGCCGGGTCGGTCTCCTCTATCTCCAGGGCGGCGAGGGACAGCGCCAGCACCTGCCAGACGACCTTCACACGGGCCGCGGTGTCCGGCATCGCCGCGCCGAGCGCGACCTCGCGCAGCGCCGGGTCCTCGGCCGCGGTGACCGAGCGCTCCCACACGCCCAGGTAGACCAGGAACGGCGACTGGGCGGGCGAGGGCAGCCGGTCGCCGGGCTTCTCCGGGTCGCGGTAGCCGTCGGGCTGGTCCCAGTAGGTCCAGTACGCGGGCGGCTGCGCGGCCGCCGGTTCGTCCTGGTCCTCGGCACCCTCGTCGGGTACGGGCGTGCCGGGCGCCGGGCGGTAGGCGTCGCAGAGGATGCCGTCGACGTAGTAGCGGCCGCCGTGGATGTACAGGGTGTCGATGTCGTGCTTGCCGCCCACGTACTCGATGCGGAAGCCGCACGCCTCGCGCGGTCCGCCGTGCCGGCCGATCAGGTCCGCGGCAAACGTGCGGGCCTGGTACAGCTGGATCGCGGTCTGCTCGTTGGTGTCGGCGTCGAGCTGGACGCGGCCCTGTTGGGCGACGACCGCCGAGTAGTGGCGTTCCGGGCGGAACGTGAGGCGGGAGAGGTCAGCGTGCATGGAAGGGGTCCCCCTGGTTGAGGATGTGCGATTCAGGAGTCGTCGTCGGGTACGGCTCGGGCGGCCGGGCGGGTTCACCCGCGGCGCGGGAGCGCGGGGTGGCTCATGTCACGAAGAAGATCCCGGCGTCCGTGCCCGCGGGCGTGTACTCCGTGAGCCGTGCCCGCAGGCCGTCCTCGCGCTGGGGCCGGTACAGGTCGTGGAAGGCGCCCATCTCGGCGCCGTCGTCCGAGCCGCGCCGGATCTCCTCGGGGCACCCGTCGGCCAGCTGGGCGTACCAGGGCGTCCCGTAGCGTTCGGAGGCGAACAGCGGCCGTACGCGGGAGGCCCCCGCGGGCCCGGCCAGGTCGGGCTGGCAGCGGTACCTGCGGGGCGTACGGGACCCGGCGGGGACGTACGAGTGGCGCAGACAGCCGATGCCGCGCCGGGCCACATGGAGCCTGCCGGTGAGGACGGAGTTCTCGGCGATCTTCACGGCGTGGGTGTGGACCTCGCCGATGACCGTGGTGCGGTGCAGGTGGAGCACGGCGTGGGCGTGGCGGCAGTCCGGAGCGGAGAGGGCCTCGCGGTCGTGGCCGGTGGCGTCGAGGACGCTGTCGCGGAGGTGGATGTCGAGGGGGTCCTCGCTCACCTCGTCACCGATGACCTCGATGGTGCCGAGGATGCTGTGCTCGATCTGGAGGCACGCGGTGGTGCGTTCCAGGACGATGCTGGGTTCCTCGGGCGAGTGCGGATCGCACTCGGGTTCCAGGGACCAGCCGGGCACGAGTGTGCTGTGGCGGACGACGACGGCACCCATCGGGCCGGTGACGTTGATGCCTCGTCCCGCCACGAGGAGCCCGTCGAGCACGATGCGAGGCCGTCTCTGCGGGGCGCAGTCCTCCGACACCGCGCGGATGTTGAGGGCGTCCGGGCGGTTGCTGTACCAGTCGAGCAGGCGGATGACGGGGCGCGTTCCCTCGGCGGCCCGCAGTTCCAGGCGGTCGCCGGGGTCGAGGTCGAAGTCCAACTGCTCCTGGTAGGCGCCGCTGTGGGTGATCTCGATGATGCCCTCGGGGCCGGTCCGGTCGGCGCGGCGGTCGTGCTGCCAGGCCCGGTAGGCGTCCATGATCTGACGGAACGGCTGTCCCGGGCCGACACGGTAGAAGGCCGCGTCCGGCCGGGGGACGCGGTCGTCGCGCGCGTACTCGCCGCCGCCCATGTCGGCGGCGAACGCGTAGTGGTAGTCCACCCACACGCCCTGCCGGGGCGCGGACCGGGAGCCGAAGGCGATCCGCCCGAGCTCCGGGTCGACGGCGACCTGGCCGCGCTTCGGCCGGTAGCGCCAGTCGGAGAGGTCGGCGACGACGATGTCCGAGGGCGGTACGGGCTTGTCCTCGCCGTCGCGGCGGATGACGAGGCTCTTGCCGGGGCCGTAGTAGTCGGCGAGGCGGTCGTGGAGCAGGCGGCGGGTGACGAACGCCGGGACGTTGTCGACCGTGGCCAGGTGCGTGGGCGACGGCTCCGGGACCGGCTTGGTGACCAGCGGGGTGTCGTTGCCGAGGATCGAGAAGGTGTAGAGGTTGCGGGCGCGGTCGATGCAGTACGCCGGGGAGGATGTGAGGGAGTACGCCTTGAGCCGCCACACGAAGAGCCCGACTCCGGCCGGGGTCCAACCACCTTGCGTACGACTGGAGTCGGCGCGGCGGACGTCGGCCGTGCGCGCCGCGGTGTCGAACGGCCCGCCCGCGAGGGCGAGCGCGGAGCCGTCGCGGAGGTCGACGAGACGGCCGCGGTCCCCGCGATGGGCTTGTGCTTGGGTTCCTCCGGTGCCGTACAGCTTCACCGGCTGGGTGTGGGCCACGTGCCGGGACAGCTCGACGGCGCGTGCGGGCCAGCCGGTGACCCGGTCGGAGATCTCCTCCAGGAGGTGGAGGGTGCCCTTGCGGCGGCGGCCCGCGACGGTGGCGGCCACGTCGGCGCGTGGGGCGACGGCCTCGGCGAGTTCGGCGCGGCCGCCGGTGTGCAGGCCCGTGGTGAGAACGCGTTCGTAACCAGGCAGGGTGCGGTAACCGACGAGGTCGCCGAGGTAGGGCAGCACCCAGGGGGCCGCGGTCTCCACGAAGAGGTCCTCGTAGCCCTGGGCGACGCCGTCGCGGACGCGGTCGATCTGCTCGGCGACGACGGCGAGCAGGGCGCGCAGCGGTTCGCCCTCCTCGGCGTCGCGCAGCAGGTGCCAGCGGGGCAGGAGTTCGGCGAGACCGTCGGGTTCCCGGGACGCCGCCGGGGGTGCCGCCGTCTCGTACTGGGCGTCCGGGGACATCACTTGACCTCCGTCAGAATCAGGGTGTCCGCGGCCTTCGGCGACAGCAGCGCGAGCTGGGCCGGGCGGATGCCGCGGAAGACGAACACCGACCGGCCCTTCGCCAGGCGCCGGGTGTCGGTGATGTCGGGGTTGAGGCGCAGGAGTTCGGCGAGCGGGACGCCGTACCGGGCGCTGATCGAGGAGAGCGTCTCGCCGTCCTCGGCACGGACGGTGTGGGTCTTCTCGTCGTACGTCGCCGGGTGCGCCGGGACCGTCGGCCTCGGGGGGCCGGGGCGGGTGAGCAGCGCGGTGAGCTCGTCGGGCGTGGCGGACGCGGGGACGCCGGTGAAGACGTCGACGTCCACGTAGTCGACGCCGGGCACGGTGTGGGCCGTGGCGAGGACGTCGGAGAGGCGGGCCGGCCGGCCCAGCTCCCGGCCCTCGTAGCCGAGCCGACGGAGGAGGGCCTGACGCAGCCGCGGTTCGACGGTCTCCCAGGCGTGGTCCGGGGCCACCTTGACCTTGGCGGCGACGAGCAACAGGACCAGCTCGCGCACGTCCACGCGAACGGGGAGGTTGGTGTCGCCGTACTCGGTGAGGGCGCCACGGAGGGCGCGGAGGGTGTCCGAGTCGTCGGCGATGGGCACGTCGTCCGTCCCGGCGACCGTCACATGCAGCACGCGCCGCCGTCCGTCGAAGAGTTCGCGTGCGGCGGCACGGCCGATGCCGGCGCGGGAGCGGGCGAAGTCCTCGTAGTCGGCGGCGGACACGAGCCGGTCCAGGGCGGACACGGCGAGCGGGATCGTACGGCGGGTCAGGCCGGGGCCGTCCGCGTCCGCGCCGCCCGTGGCCGGGCGGGGGTTGGTGACCTGGCTGACGCCGAGGGGCCGGGTGAGTGGCTGGGTGATGCGGTCGGCGGCGACGTTGGCCGCCTTGCCGGTGCCGAAGCGGTACCGGGCGCGGACGTTCTCGTGGCCGGTGGGCAGGCGGGCGCCGTGGATGCCGTCGCCGAAGGTGACGGTGGTGCGCCCGTCGGCGGTGGAGCCGGTGATGTGGACGCGCTCGCGCGGGCCGCGTCCCGCGAGGCTGTCGACCTCGTGCCAGAGCACGCCGTCGACCCGGATCTCCAGCACGGGTGTGGCGCCGAGCGGGTTGTCGTCGGCGAGCCAGGTGAGCGGGGACTGCCAGAGCGCGAACGTCTGGTTCGTCCGGTCCGAGTCGCCGCTGCCGATCGCCTCCTCCCGGCCCTCGCCGTGGGTGGCGTCGACGACGTTGCCGAGGATGCGGACGGTCTCGCGGCGGTAGCGGTGGGCCAGGTCGGCGGTCAGGGTCAGCCGGGTGTGGGCGTGGTCGCCGGGGAGCCGGGGGTCGACGGCCGGATCGGCGGTGGCGATCGTCACGACCTCGGTGGCCGTCACTCCGGCCACCGAGGGGATGTCGCTGCGCTCACCACCGATGATCAGGGTGCGCCCGGGCCGCAACCCGTCGTACAGCTCGGCGAGTTCGATCTCGTTGCCGTGCACGTCCTCGCCGAGCGGCTCGTCCGCCAGACGGAGGGGCTCGCCCGCCGCGTGCACGGTGGTGTCGCGGATGTGCGACAGCAGGACGTCGAACTCGTCCAGCCAGGGGTCGGCGAGGACGATTTCGGTGCCGCGGCCGGTGATGCCGTAGTTGGAGTACGCGGCGGTACGGGCGGCCACGACCTGGGTGGTGACGGAAGCGAGCTTCTTGTCGCCGGGGATGCCGTGGTCGGCGCCCTTGGCGGGGCGCCGGATCGCGACCCAGCTGCCGACGGTGATGCCCGAGTGCACCGTGTCGAGCTGGAGCACGCGGCGGTTGACGGGGTCGCGCTTGCTCGCGAGGACGATCTCGACGTTGGGCTCGGTGGTGCCCGTCGTGTACCGGAGGCTGATCTCCTCCTCGCCGAGGTGGAGCGGCTTGGTGTCGCCCGGACGCAGGGTGACCGGAGCCGCGTCGCCGACGGCCACGTGGACGAGGCCTTCGTCGTCGGGCCGCGACACGAACAGGTCGTAGTCGGGGAGTCCCGAGCGGAGGTGGGCGGTGACCCCGGGCTCCTGGGAGTCGGTGGGGCGGCGGTTCAGCCAGTTCAGATCGCGGTCCTGGGCGGTCCGCGTGATCAGTTCGACCTCACCCGTCCCGAGGCGGAAGAGGACCGGCTGCGCCACGGGCAGGTTCTCGGCGCGCTGGTCGGAGCTGCTGCCCTCGACGTACTGGAACTCAGCCCGGACCGGAACCTTGCCCGCCGTGTCGAACACGACGCGCATACTGACGAGGACGGCGCCCGTGAGCGGCCAGTCCGCGGTGCGGATGACCCGTCCCCGGTCGTCCTGGACCGGCTTGAGCGGGGCGGTGGCGCCGAAGGGGGCGGCCGTGACGCGCATCGCGAGCAGTTCGCGCAGCAACTGCGGGGTGCCGGGCGCCGCGGCCGTGCGCCAGGCCGGGTAGAGGCCGCTCAGGCCGGGGTTGAGGGCCGAGAGCAGCCGGGCGGTGTCCGTACCGGGGAGCTGGGCGCGGGTGCCGCCGCGAGGAGCGGGGGCGGAGGCGCGCAGGGCGGGGAGGACGTTGCCCAGGGCCTGGAGGGCGGCTTCGCGGGGGGCGAGGGCGGCTGCTGCGGCTCTGGTCTCCGGTTGCGAGGGCTCCTCGGTGTCCTCCGGGTCCTCGGGCTGGGCCGGTGCCAGCTCCAGGGCGCGTTCGGCGAGTTCCGCGAGCACGGCCTCCAACTGCTCGAACCATGCCGCCACGTCCTCGTACGGTGTGGCCAGCACCTGCGCCTCGCCGAGGCGGGCGACGGGCTCGGCGAGACGGGCCGCGAGCCGCTCGGGGGACATGACGGTGTCCAGGTCCGCGCGCAGCGGGGCGAGGACCTGGTCCTCGAAGTCCTCGATCAGCTTGCTGACCGGGCGCGGGTTGGGGACCTCCGGGGT
>NZ_VMNX01000266.1 GCF_009377235.1 Streptomyces acidicola | reverse complement strand
CTCCCCCACGACGCCCCACCCGTCCGCCATCTCCGCGACGAGGGCGAGCCCACGGCCCCAGCAGGCGGGCACCGCGGCGACGGGATGGGCCAGAACCGGCGGGTCGGGGCTCTCATCGAAAACGCTCACGTGGATGCGGGCGGTGGTGAGACGGACGCGGAGCATGGTGGTGCCCTTGGTGTGCAGGTGGACGTTCGTGACGAGTTCCGAGGTGCACAGGGCGGCGGGCATGACGAAGGGCTCCCGGTCGTGGGTGAAGAGGACGGCGCGTACGAAGTCCCGGCATACGCGGGGTGCGGTGGCGTCGCCGGGGGCGAAGAGGCTGTATTCGTGGGTGAGTTGGGCGGTGCGGTGGGCGGCGCGGCGGGCTGGGTCCATGGGGGGCTCCTGTCGGTGGACGAGGGTGAGGGGTCACTGCCCGGCGATGGCGACGCCCGTGCGGGTGCGGGTGCTCTGTCGGCTTATGGGCAGGGGGAGTTGGATGGTTTCAATGCGTGACTGAATCCACACTCACAGTAGAGATAGAGGTTTACAATTTTCAAGCTGGTCACTCGGATCGGTGGACGAACTCCCCCGATCTGGAGAGACTTTGGGCGACCGGACGAGGAGTGACCTGTGGGACTGCGCACCACGATCAGCGAACGCCAGCGACGACTTGGCTACGAGCTCAAACAACTGCGCGAACGAGCAGGATTGAGCGCGGGTGAAGCTGCTGAGCGGATCGGAATGGGCCGGGCCCAGCTGAGTCAGATCGAGACCGCGAAGACCACGATCCTCACCGAACGACTCCGCGAGCTGTGTCGCCTCTACGGATGCAAAGATGAGACGTATGTCGAGGCGCTAGTCGCCATGAGCGAGGCGACCGGCAAGGGATGGTGGACGGTCCACAAGGGGCCCATGGAGCAAGGACCGTTGAGCATGGCGGAGTTGGAGGCGGGCGCCGCGGTGCTGCGGATGCACCAATCACTGCTCATCCCGGGCCTGTTTCAGACAGCCGACTACGCCCGAGCTCTTTTCACAAGCCCGAAGCTGGGCTTCGAGAACATCGAGGACACGCTGAAGTTCCGGATGGAGAGGCAGAGCGTCCTGACCCGCGAGAACCCTCCGTCCGTGCATGCCGTGATCCACGAATCCGCACTGCACATGCGGTTCGGGGGGACCCAAGTGCTCCGCGGTCAGTTGCTCCGACTCATCGAACTGGCGCGACTACCCAACGTGACGATCCAGGTCTACTCGTTCGCCTCTCGGGCCCACGCGGCCCTCACCGGCAACTTCGTGCATGTCATTCCCAGCGTTCCCGAGCTTGGCACCGTGGTGCTCGAACAACCCTCGGGTTTCCAGTACTTGGGCGACCGCGACAGCCTGACCCAGTACGGGGCGCTGTTCGAGAGCCTCGCCGAGTACGCCCTCGCCCCCGTCGACGTATCGTTGGCCCCGGAAGCACACTCCGTGAAGGACTCGCTGGCCCTCATCCAGCATCTGCTCTACACCCTTTGAGGAGGCCCTGATGCCTGAACTCATATGGCAGAAATCGACGTTCAGCGGCGGCCCGCAGGGCGAGTGCGTATACGTCGCCACCGGCCCCGACGGAACCATCCACCTCCGCGAGAGCGACACCCCCCACACCATCCTGGCCACCGCCCCGCAGGGCCTCGCCGCGCTCCTGCGCCACGTGAAGGACCGGACGGCCAAGCGCCGCTTCCAAGGGGCCTGAACGCCGGAGCAGCACGGCCCCGACCCGACCACTGACCCGCAAGAGTGCAACACTTTCCGCAGAAGTGTCGCACTTTCGCCGCCGAACCTGGTCCCGGACCCCTCGCTGAGCTGGTCGAGCGAAGACGATGCGTTGTCAGTGGGCACCCATACCGTGAGCCTCCTCACCGCGCGGTTCCCACCGTCCGGGCTGGTTCCCCTGTGCGTTTCTCCTGGAGGCCCCCCCATGTCCACCGATCTCTTCGGTGTGCGCGTCCTCGACCTCGACCATGAGCAGCGGCGCGTTCGCTTTCGCGTCTTCGTCGTCTACTACGAGCCCTCCTGGGGCACCGGCGAGCTGTTGCCCGGCGACTCGAGCTTCTTCTTCCGGGTGTTGTGGGAAGCCGCGGAGGACTTCACCCCGCACCGCTACGGTCCGCTGACGGACGTCGTCACCCTCGATGAGTTCCTGAACGAGGGGTGGGTGGAGAGCAACACCCACCGCTTCGTCGCGGGCGTCGAGCGGGTGGCTGTGCGCAACCACTCGGTCAGCGATGAGGATTTCGAGCGGCTGGCGATGTTCTACTACGAGCGCGAGGGCGGCTGGCAGGACGAGGAGCAGCTTGCCCAGGGCGACTACGACGTCCATGTCACCGATGCCCGCTGGATGGAGTCGCTGCGCGTCGGCCAGAGCTGGGGCACCACCAGCTACGCCGGTGACTCGGACGGCCTGCAGGCCGACAGCGGCAAGGCGTGGGAGGAATGGGAGGAACGGTGCGCCGAATTCGCTGAGGACGACGACGACCTGGACGCGTGCTTCACCCTGGGATGGCTGCGCCAGGAGCGGGGTGACGCCGAGGGAGCCGCGGAGGCGTACCGGCGTGTGGCGGACGGGCCTGACCGGCAGCTGCACGGCAAGGCCCTGCTCTATCTGGGCGATCTGCATGCGGCCCAGGGCGAGTACGAGAGCGCCAGCACCCTGTACCAGCGGGCCGAGCGGAGCAAGAACCACGAGCGGTACGGGACGCGTTACCGTTCCCGGGCCGCGCTGCGGCTGGGCCTCCTGCTGCGGCGACTCGGCAGAGACGAGGAGGCGCAGGCGGCGTTCGCCCGGGCCATCAGCAAGGGTGACGAGGCGCGTGACCTCGGCGTGGTCGCGGAGGCGCGGCGGCTCTCCGGTGCCGAGTCCCCGGTGGAAGCCGCCAACCGTCTCTTCGCCAGGGGTGAGCGGGACGGTGCCCGCGCCGTACTCGCCGAGAACTACGGGCAGGCCGTCGTCGAGGTCGCCGGCCACCTGTTCGCCGGCGACTTCGAGGCCGCCGGGGCCGCCCTGTCCTCGCTCGCCGAGAGCGCCGGGCCGGACGCCCCCGGTGATCAGCACGGCGAGAACCTCGGCAATGCCGCCGCCCTCCTCGTCGACCTCTCCATGACCTGGTGGCGTGAACGAGAGGGTAGGCCGGCGATGGCGCAGGTGCTGCAGCTGGCGGTTGCCACCGGCCGTGCGGTCGAGGGATACCGCCGTGTCGTCCGGCGCACCGGCTTCGCGGCCTCGGCCAGTACCGGGGACGCGGCGGAACAGCTGCTGACAGTGCTGTACGACAGGGGCGACGAGGCGGCGGTCATCGCGCTGGCGACGGCGGCAGAAGCCGTCCATCCGAAGGTGGCGTCGGATGGTTTCCGACGCGTCGGCATCGATGCGGCGCGGCGCGACGACTTCGCGAAGGCCGCGCGGTGGTTCGAGCGCGGCGCGACGGTCGCGGGCGCCGACGAGGACACCCGCGCACATTCCGCTTACCGGCTCGGCCTCTCCTTGTGCAAACTGGGCGAGACGGAAAGGGCCCAGGAGGCCTTCACACAGGCCGAGGCGGGTTTCGAACGCTTCGGCAACGCCGCCATGGCCGCGCAACGACAGGCCGAGCTGGCGCACGCGCAGGGCGACCGGACGGCGGCGTTCGCGGCCTGGGCCCGTGCCGCGATGCTCACGGTCCGGTTCGAGCACGACGAGAAGACGGCCGCCCGCGCCGTCCGCCTGCTCGGCCGGCTCCTCACCGAAGTGGACGCTCACCACGCGGCGCGAGCTGTGGACCAAGCAGTGGCGCAGACGTGCGACGAGGCGTTCCTGCGGCTGGTCCGCGCGCTCACCAAGACCCCCGGCGTGGGCCCTGCGCTGTACGCCGCCTTCCTCTACGGCCACTGGATGCTGGAACAGGGCGACGCGAGGCTCGGACTGGCGCTGCTGGAGAAGGTGGCCGAGGGGAAGGGGAAGTACGCGGCGGGCGCTGCCGTCACGGTGGGAGCAGACGCGCACCGGGGCGGCGACAACGTCGCGGCACGCGAGTGGTGGCTGCGTGCCCTGGCGAAGGGGAACAAGGAAATGTCCCACAAGGCCGTCCTCAACCTCGGTCTCGTCGCCAAGCAGGAGCGCAATCTGCCGGAACTGCTGGAGCACTACGGGCCGATAGCCGAGTCCGACCACGAGGACGGGCCGCTGTTCGCCGCCCACATCGGTGAACTGCACTACTGGCTGGAAGACTGGGACGAGGCGGCGCGCTGGTATCAGCGCACCCTGGAGGGCACGGACGACGGGGAGCTGGTGGGCGAAGCCGGCTACCGGGTGGGGGAGATCCTGCACGGCAAGGGAGAGTCCGATGCCGCACTCCCCTGTCTGCGGCGTGCTGCCGCCAGCGGGCTCGCACCCTTTGCCGAGCAGGCCGAGAATCTGCTGGCCCGACTGGGCTGAGGGGGGAAAGGGACTTCGCGGCTGGTGTCCGGGCCAGGACACCGAGGCCGGGTCCGAGTTCGCGAAGGGGCCCGGAGGTTCGGCTGAACCTCCGGGCCCCTTCACATGGTCGACGAGGCGTCAGTCCGAGGGCTGCTGCCGCTTCGGCCGCCACACCACCAGCGCGCTCGTCTGCTGGACCTCCTGGTACGGCACCAGGTCGCGGCGGTACGAGGCGTGCACCGCGGCCTCGCGCTGGCGCATGGCCGCCGCCGCGCCGTCCAGGGCCGTCTCCAGCTCCGCGACGCGGGACTGGAGCGCGGCGACCTGGTTCTCCAGCTCGATGATGCGCTTGATGCCGGCGAGGTTGATGCCCTCGTCCTGCGACAACTGCTGCACCTGGCGGAGCAGTTCGATGTCGCGGGCCGAGTAGCGACGGCCCCGGCCGGCCGTGCGGTCCGGCGAGACCAGGCCCAGACGGTCGTACTGGCGCAGGGTCTGCGGGTGCAGGCCGGAGAGCTGGGCCGCCACCGAGATGACGTAGACCGGGGTCTCCTCGGTCAGTTCATACGGATTACGCCGACGGCCGTCCATCACCCTCAAGCTCCCTTCGCGGCCTGGAACAGCTCCGCCCGCGGGTCCTCGCCCACAGTGGCTGCGCGATACGCCTCAAGCGCGTCACGAGCCTTCCCCAATACGTCCTTCGGGACACTCACCTCGACCGTGACCAGAAGGTCCCCGCGGGTGCCGTCCTTGCGGACCGCGCCCTTGCCACGGGCGCGCATCGTGCGTCCGTTGGGCGTGCCCGGCGGCAGCTTCAGGGTGACCGGAGGTCCGCCCAGCGTGGGGACACGGATCTCGCCGCCCAGCGCCGCCTCCGGATACGTCACCGGCACCGTCACCGTCAGGTTGTCGCCCTTGCGGCCGAACACCGGGTGGGCCTCGACGTGCACCGTGACGTACAGGTCGCCGGACGGGCCGCCCCGCTCACCGGGCCCGCCCTTGCCGCGGAGCCGGATGCGCTGACCGTCCGTGACACCGGCCGGTATGCGCACCTGCATCGTCCGGGACGACTTCGCCCGGCCGCTGCCCTGGCAGTCCGGGCAGGGGTGCTCGGCGATGAGCCCGCGGCCCTTGCAGTCCGGGCAGGGGTCGGTCAGCGAGAATCCGCCGCCCGAACCCCGCGCCACCTGGCCGGTGCCGACGCAGGTCGGGCACACACGCGGTGTGCCGTTCTTGTCGCCGGTGCCCGAGCAGGCCCGGCAGGGCGACTGCGAGGTCATCCGGAGGGGAACGGTCGCGCCGTCCACCGCCTCGGTGAAGCTCAGCGTGACCTCGGTGTCGATGTCCTGGCCGCGCCGCGGCTGCGTACGCGTGCCCGCGCCCGTGCCGCCGCGGTTGAACAGCCCGCCGAAGACGTCTCCGATCCCGCCGCCGAAGCCGCCCGCTCCCTGCCCGCCCCCGCCCTGGGCGCCGCCTCCGAAGAGGTCGCCCAGGTCGAAGTTGAACGAGCCGCCGCCGGCGCCGGGGCCAGGACGGAAGCCACCGTTGCCGAACAGCGCCCGCGCGTCGTCGTACTCCTTGCGCTTCTTGGGGTCACCCAGGACGTCGTTCGCCTCGGAGATCTCCTTGAAGCGCTCCTCGGCCTTGGCGTTGCCCTTGTTGGCGTCCGGGTGGTACTCGCGGGCGAGCTTCCGGTACGCCTTCTTGATCTCGGCCTCGGTGGCGTCCTTGGGGACGCCGAGGACCTTGTAGAAGTCCTTCTCGATGAAGTCCTTGGTGCTCATCCTCGACGCCCCTCCTTCCTGGTTGGTTCAAGCTCAGCCCTCGTCCGGGCCACCGCTCTCCTTGTCGTCGGCCGTCTCCGCGGAATCCGATGAGTCCGCCTTGACGGTCTGGGCGCCGGGCTGCGGTTCGGCCACGGCCACCCGCGCGGGACGGATGGTGCGCTCGCCGAAGCGATACCCGGGCTGCAGAATCGCCACGCACGTCGTCTCCGTGACGTCCGGTGCGTACGAGTGCATCAGGGCCTCGTGGATCGTCGGGTCGAAGGGCTCGCCCTCCTTGCCGAACTGCTGCAGACCCATCTTCGCCGCGACGGTCTCCAGCGACTCGGCGACGGACTTGAATCCGCCGACGAGTTCGCCGTGGTCCCGGGCGCGGCCGATGTCGTCGAGCACGGGCAGGAGCTCGGTCAGGAGGTTCGCGATGGCGATCTCCCTGACCGTGATCCGGTCGCGCTCGACGCGGCGGCGGTAGTTCTGGTACTCGGCCTGGAGCCGCTGGAGGTCCGCGGTGCGCTCACCGAGCGCGGTACGGACCTGGTCGAGCTGGGCCACCAGCGCCGCCTGTGCGCCTGCGTCCCCGGTCGGGGCCGCCCCTTCCTGGGGGGCGGCCTTCGACTCGGCGTCGTCGGGGGTCGCGCCGGAGGGGACGTCGGGCTGCTGCGGCGACGCGGCCTGCGGCTGCTCGTCGAAGCCCGGGGTCTCCTCCGTCACGCGGCACCGTCCTTGCGGTCACGCGGCTCGTCAACGATCTCGGCGTCGACGACGTCGTCGTCAGCGGCCTTGGCCTGACCCGCGCCGGCTCCGGCACCGGCGGCGCCACCGGCCTCGCCTGCGGCCTGAGCCGCCTGCGCGTCGGCGTACAGGGCCTGGCCCAGCTTCTGGGAGACGGCGGCGACCTTCTCGGTGGCCGTACGGATCTCGGTGGTGTCCTCGCCCTTGAGCGCGGTCTTCAGCTCCTCGACGGAGGCCTCGACCTCGGTCTTGACGTCACCCGGGACCTTGTCCTCGTTGTCCTTGAGGAACTTCTCGGTCTGGTAGACGAGCTGCTCGCCCTGGTTGCGGGTCTCGGCGGCCTCGCGGCGGCGGTGGTCCTCCTCCGCGTACTGCTCGGCCTCCTGGCGCATGCGGTCGACCTCGTCCTTCGGCAGCGAGGAGCCGCCGGTGACGGTCATCTTCTGCTCCTTGCCGGTGCCGAGGTCCTTCGCCGTGACGTGCATGATGCCGTTGGCGTCGATGTCGAAGGACACCTCGATCTGCGGCACGCCCCGCGGGGCCGGCGGCAGACCGGTCAGCTCGAACATCCCGAGCTTCTTGTTGTACGCCGCGATCTCGCGCTCGCCCTGGTAGACCTGGATCTGCACGGAGGGCTGGTTGTCCTCGGCGGTGGTGAAGATCTCGGACCGCTTGGTCGGGATCGTCGTGTTCCGCTCGATGAGCTTGGTCATGATGCCGCCCTTGGTCTCGATACCGAGAGACAGCGGCGTCACGTCGAGGAGCAGAACGTCCTTGACCTCGCCCTTGAGCACACCGGCCTGGAGCGAGGCGCCGATGGCGACGACCTCGTCCGGGTTCACACCCTTGTTGGCCTCCTTGCCGCCGGTCAGCTCCTTGACGAGCTCGGCGACGGCGGGCATACGGGTCGAACCACCGACGAGAACGACGTGGTCGATCTCGGAGAGCTGGATGCCCGCGTCCTTGATGACGTTGTGGAACGGCGTCTTGCAGCGCTCCAGCAGATCGGCGGTGAGCTGCTGGAACTGGGCGCGGGTGAGCTTCTCGTCGAGGTGCAGGGGGCCCTCGGCGGAGGCCGTGATGTACGGCAGGTTGATCGAGGTCTCGCTGGAGGAGGACAGCTCGATCTTGGCCTTCTCGGCGGCCTCGCGGAGGCGCTGGAGGGCCATCTTGTCCTTGGCGAGGTCCACGCCGTGGCCGGCCCGGAACTGCTGCACCAGGTAGTCGACGACGCGCTGGTCCCAGTCGTCACCACCGAGGTGGTTGTCACCGTTGGTGGCCTTCACCTCGACGACGCCGTCGCCGATCTCCAGGAGCGACACGTCGAAGGTGCCGCCACCGAGGTCGAAGACGAGGATCGTCTGGTCGTCCTTGTCGAGGCCGTAGGCGAGGGCGGCGGCGGTGGGCTCGTTGACGATGCGCAGGACGTTGAGGCCCGCGATCTCACCCGCCTCCTTCGTCGCCTGACGCTCGGAGTCGTTGAAGTACGCCGGGACCGTGATGACCGCGTCCGCGACCTTCTCGCCCAGGTAGGCCTCGGCGTCCCGCTTGAGCTTCTGCAGGATGAAAGCGCTCATCTGCTGCGGGTTGAAGTGCTTCCCGTCGAGCTCGATCTTCCAGTCCGTGCCCATGTGACGCTTCACCGAGCGGATGGTCCGGTCCACGTTCGTGACCGCCTGGCGCTTGGCGACCTCGCCGACGAGCACCTCACCGTTCTTGGCGAAGGCGACGACGGACGGCGTGGTCCTGGCGCCCTCGGCGTTGGTGATGACGGTGGGCTCGCCGCCCTCCAGAACGCTGACGACGGAGTTAGTCGTGCCCAGGTCGATGCCGACCGCACGTGCCATTTCAATTCCTCCAGCTGACTTGAGTGGAACGGACTCAAGCATGCATGACGCCTGCCGCTGGGTCAACAGACCTGAGTCACCCAGACTCAACTCTTATCCGTTCCTTACGCGCAATGGGGTTCTGAACTGCGGGTTTCCCCCGCTGAGTGATTAACGGCGGGGGCGAGAAAACCACCCGTGCAGCGAGCGACCCGTACCACTCCAGCCGCAGGCTACCCAATATGCACCACTATGGGATGAACGGGCGCGCGCACCAAGGCACCAAGGTGCACACCCCGGCACGCACCCCAGAACCCCACCCGACATCAACACCCGACATCAGCACCCACCCAGGCGCCCCTCAGCGACGCAGATCACCACCCCGCTGACTACAGTGCGGCACAAGAAGTGGGTAGTCTCAGACGGACTGCATAAGTTACCGCTTAGTAATGAGCTCCGAGGCTTACGACGACGTCCGCCTCGAAGAAACCCTCGCAGGCCCGAGGAGCCCCCAAATGCAACTCGCCGCGATCATCGTGTCGCTGGTACTCGCCGTGGTCGGCGTGGCGCTGTTCGGCCGTGCCATCGCGCAGATCTACCGGTTCGTACGGCTCGGCCAGGACGTCCCCGCCGGTACGCGCACCGACGACTGGAAGAGCCGCACCCTCACGGTGGCGAGGGAGTTCCTCGGCCACACCCGCATGAACCGCTGGGCGGTCGTCGGCGTCGCCCACTGGTTCGTCGCCGTCGGCTTCTTCTCCCTCGTACTGACCCTGGTCAACGCCTTCGGGCAGCTCTTCAAGGCCGACTGGGTCCTGCCCCTCATCGGGCACTGGCTGCCGTACGAGATGTTCGTCGAGTTCATCGGCACGATGACCACGCTGGGGATTCTGACCCTCATCGTCATCCGGCAGCTGTCCCGCCCCGGACGCGCGGGCCGCAAGTCCCGGTTCGCCGGCTCCAACACCGGTCAGGCCTACTTCGTCGAGTCGGTCATCCTCATCATCGGGCTCGCCATCATGACCCTGCGCGGCCTGGAGGGAGCCCTCGCCGGCGTGGCCCACTACGAGGCCGCCTACTTCGCCTCGTACCCGCTCGTCGCCGCGTTCGAGGGGCTCGACACCGGCACGCTGCAGAACCTGGTCTACCTCACCGCGATGATCAAGATCGGGACGTCCTTCGTCTGGATGATCACCGTCTCGCTGAAGACCGACATGGGCGTCGCCTGGCACCGCTTCCTCGCCTTCCCGAACATCTGGTTCAAGCGCAACGCCACCGGCGAGACCTCCCTCGGCGCCCTCCTCCCCATGACCTCCGGCGGAAAGACGATCGACCTCACCGACCCCGGCGAGGACGACATCTTCGGTGTCAGCCAGGTGGAGCAGTTCTCCTGGAAGGGCCTGCTGGACTTCTCCACGTGCACCGAGTGCGGTCGCTGCCAGTCGCAGTGCCCGGCCTGGAACACCGGCAAGCCGCTCTCCCCCAAGCTGCTGATCATGTCGCTGCGCGACCACGCGCACGCCAAGGCCCCCTACCTCCTCGCCGGCGGCGGCAAGACCATGGAGGGTGAGGAGAGGGCGAGCGAGGAGCAGTTGAAGGACGTGCCCGCCGCGGCCCTGGCCGAGGCCGAGCGCCCGCTGATCGGCACCGTCGAAGAGAACGGCGTCATCGACCCCGACGTCCTGTGGTCCTGCACCACCTGCGGCGCCTGCGTCGAGCAGTGCCCCGTCGACATCGAGCACGTCGACCACATCGTCGACATGCGCCGCTATCAGGTGATGATCGAGTCCGCGTTCCCGTCCGAGGCGGGCACGATGCTCAAGAACCTGGAGAAGAAGGGCAACCCCTGGGGCCTGGCCAAGAAGCAGCGCCTGGAGTGGACCAAGGAGGTCGACTTCGAGATCCCGGTCGTCGGCAGGGACATCGAGGACCTGTCCGAGGTCGACTACCTCTACTGGGTCGGCTGCGCCGGCGCCCTCGAAGACCGCGCCAAGAAGACGACGAAGGCGTTCGCCGAACTCCTCCACATCGCGGGCGTCAAGTTCGCGATCATGGGCGGCGACGAGAAGTGCACCGGCGACTCGGCGCGGCGACTCGGCAACGAGCCGTTGTTCCAGGAGCTCGGTATGGAGAACGTCGCGGCCCTCAACATGGCGTTCGGCGAGGACGACGAAGACGAGTCCAGCAAGAAGCCCAAGTCCGCGAAGAAGATCGTCGCCACCTGCCCGCACTGCCTCAACACCCTCGGCAACGAGTACCCGCAGCTCGGCGGCGACTACGAGGTCATCCACCACACCCAGCTGCTCCAGCACCTCGTCGACGAGGGCAAGCTGGTCCCGGTGACCCCGGTCGAGGGCATCATCACCTACCACGACCCCTGCTACCTGGGGCGCCACAACAAGATCTACACGCCCCCGCGCGAGATCATCGGCAAGGTCCCGGGCCTGCGCAACGAGGAGATGCACCGCCACAAGGAGCGCGGCTTCTGCTGCGGCGCCGGTGGTGCGCGGATGTGGATGGAGGAGCGGATCGGCAAGCGCATCAACAACGAGCGCGTCGACGAGGCCCTCTCCCTCAACCCCGACATCATCTCCACCGCCTGCCCCTTCTGCCTCGTCATGCTGACCGACTCGGTCAACGGCAAGAAGGCTGCACCCGATAGCGGCTCCGCCGCGGGCGGCAAGGCGAAGGAGTCCATCCAGGTCGTGGACGTCGCCCAGCTGCTCCTCGACTCCGTCAGGACCCCGGCCACGGACGACAACGAGCCCCCGGCGGGCGCGGCCGACGCGGAGAGCGAGCCGGAGCCGCAGCCGGTGAAGTAACCGACCCCGGCGGCAGCTTCCGACGCCCCTTGCCCTTCCCGGGCAGGGGGCGTCGGCGTTCCCGTCCGGAACGGCGCGGCCTACCGGCCCGAGCGCGTCTCCAGGTCCTGATGGTCAGGCCGGGCGACGAGCGCGTACTCGGACGACGGTTCGGCAGCAGCGAGGAGGCTCACAGGGCGGACCGCCCCGCGGGCCGACGCCGCTGCCCCCGGCTCTCTGCGATGCGGAGAGCGTCGCGGAGGGCTTCGGTCAGGCGCTCGGCGAGAAAACGGAGTTCCCCCTGGGGAGCATGCGGCAGTATGTCGTGGGCGTGGACGAGGAGTTGAGCGCCCATTCCCGACTGAATGTCTTCCGCGGTGTCGGCCAGGCGGGACACCCGTCCACCACAGTCGTCAGTGATCAGGTAGCTCGGCTTGCCCTCGGGACTCGTCCAGGGCAGGAGACGCGGCTCATGCCAAGGCTGCACGGCCTTCGGCTCCGGTGGTTCGGCTTCCGCTCCCATCAAGCCACCTCCACCCCATGGACCCAGTAGGGCCTCATCACGTCCAAGCCCGAGGCAACCATTGCCAGTTCACGGCGTCGTTGCCGCTGCTCGTGCACGACCAGGTATGGGCGTACGGCCACGGTGGCGGTGCCGTCGAGGGGGGTGTCCAGCCCGTACGGGCTGCGGCGAGCGGGGAGCGGGGTGTGC
>NZ_VMNX01000265.1 GCF_009377235.1 Streptomyces acidicola | reverse complement strand
CCCCCGAACCCTCTGAACCCCAAACCCTGCGCCCCCGAACCCTGTGCCCCGAGCCTTGCGAACCTCCCGAGGAGAAGCGTCCGTTGAGCCCCGGCAGCTACTACGAGCCCATCGACGACCACCGCTACAAGCCGACCCTCCACGCGGGTGGGGCCTGGAACGCGGACGAGCAGCACTTCAGTCCGCTGGGCGGGCTCGTCGTCCACGCCATCGAGCGGCATCGGGCCGCCGGTCCGGACGACGGCCTCGTTCTTTCCCGGATCAGCTACGACATCCTCGGGCGCCTCGCCCTCGACGAGTGCGAGATCGAGGTGGCGGCCGTCCGCCCCGGCCGGACCATCGAGCTCCTCGAAGCCGTCGTACGCATCGCCGGCCGGCCGGTCGTCCGGGCCCGCGCCTGGCTCCTGGCCGGCCTCGACACCACAGCGGTCGCGGGCGGCCCCGACGACCGCCTCACCCCGCCGGAGTCACTCTCGGCGTGGCCGATGTCCGAGGTCTGGTCCGGCGGCTACATCGCCTCCCTGGACGTGCGCCCGGTCACAGCACCCCGGCCGGGCCGTACGACCGCCTGGATCTCCACGCCACTCGATCTGGTCGCCGGTGTTCCCGCCAGCCCGCTCGCGTCGTATCTCGCCCTTGTCGACACCGCCAACGGCATCGCCGTCCGGCAGCCGCCCACGGCGTGGATGTTCCCCAACGTCGATCTGACCGTCCACCTCCACCGTCAGCCACGGGGCACGTGGACGGGCCTGGACACCACGGTCACCTTCGGCCCCTCCGGGCAGGGCCTCACCAGCACGGTCCTGCACGACGTCGACGGCCCGGTGGGGCACGCCCAGCAGATCCTCACCGTCCGCCCGCTGCCGGGAGCATGACGAGCCCGGGGACGGCGCGGGCGGAGATCGGCACGCTGGTGACCTGCAACGCCTACCGCAACCCGGAGTTGCTGGCCGGCATGGCCCGCACCGTGGACCACATCAGCGGCGGCCGGCTCGTCCTCGGCATTGGATCGGGCTGGTTCGAGCGGGACTTCACCGACTACGGCTACGAGTACGGCACCGCCGGCGCCCGGCTGAACGACCTGGCCGAGGCGCTGCCCCGTATCGAGCGGCGGATGAGCCTGCTGAACCCCCCGCCCGTCCGTGGCATCCCGGTGCTCATAGGCGGTGAGGGCGAGAAGAAGACGCTGCCCATGGTGGCCCGGCACGCCGACATCTGGCACGCCTTCGCCGACCCGGACACCCTCGCCCGCAAGACGAAGGTCCTCGACCGGTGCTGCGCCGACATCGGCCGCGACCCGGCCGAGATCGAACGCTCCGTCGCGGTGAACAGCGTGGAACTGGGCGTCCACGGAACACCGGAGGAGCTCGGCCCGCGGTTGGCCGGTCTGGGCGTCACCCTGCTCACCGTCGGAGTGGGCGGCCCCGACTTCGACATGGGCCTGCTGCGGTCGTGGCTCGCCTGGCGGGACGGGTACGACGGCGGGGTCACCCTGCCGGGGTGAGGGCGCCGTGCTGCTCGCACAGGTCGCGGATCGCGGTGACGTTCGGGTGCCAGGGGCGGGTGGTCGGGCCGGTCAGGACGAGGCGCCGTTCCAGGCGTGGCCTCAGGGGGACGAGGGTGAGGGTGTCGGACAGCATGCTCGCCGCGAGTGAGGGAACGATGGCGACGCCGAGGGCTGCTTCCATCATTGATCTGCTTCATGTCGCCAGCGTGGTCACGCCAGCAGCGTCGTCGCGCCGGCCCTGCGGTGCGTGCCCCGCCGTGTTTGCCCCGCGGTGCCTGCCCTGCGGTGCGTGCCCTGCGGTGCCGACCCTCCTGCGCCTGCATCGCGCGCTCTCCCACGGGGGAGGATCACTCCGGCGGAAACCAGTCGGAAGGATGGGGCGAGCGTGGGCGCGACGGGGACGGTGGCTGTCTACTCTCTCGGCGGCACCATCGCGATGGCCGCCGATCCGGCGACCGGCGGGGTCGTCCCGGCCCTCTCCGCCCATGACCTTCTGGCCGCTGTCCCCCACCTGGAGGGCCACGGTGTCGAGCTGCGCGTGCACGACTTCCGCCGTGTGCCCGGCGCCTCGCTCACCTTCGACGACCTCACCGAGCTCGGCTCGGCGGTCGACAGGACCCTCGACCGCGGCGATGTCGACGGAGTCGTGATCACGCAGGGCACCGACACGATCGAGGAGACGGCGTTCGCTCTCGACCTTCGTCACCGCCACGAGCAGCCGGTCATCGTCACCGGCGCCATGCGCAACCCCACCATGGCGGGCCCCGACGGACCCGCCAACCTGTACGCGGCCGTCCTCGCCGCAGCCGCCCCGCAGCTGCGAGGCGCAGGGGTGCTGGTCGTCCTGAACGACGAGATCCACGCGGCACGCCATGTCCGCAAGTCCCACACCACCAGCCCCGCCGCCTTCACGTCACCCGGGGCCGGGCCCATCGGCCGGATCGCCGAGGGCGGGGTACGGCTGACCGTCGGGCTGCCCCACCGGTTCGGCCTGGTGGCACGGCCGCGAGTCCGTGAGGTGCGGGTGGGCCTGTACACGGTGTGCCTCGGCGACGACGGGGAGCTGCTCGCGGCCTGGGACGGCCGGTGTGACGGGCTCGTCGTCGCGGCGTTCGGTGTCGGCCACGTGCCCGAGCGACTCGTCGGGGCCCTCGAACGGCTGGCCGCGCGGGTCCCCGTGGTTCTCTCCTCGCGCATCGGCAACGGCCCCGTCCTGACCGGGACGTACGGCTATCCGGGATCCGAGAAGGACCTGATCGGCCGCGGGCTCGTCCCGGCCGGCGACCTCGGCCCGTACCGGGCGCGCCTCCTGCTCCATGAGCTGCTGGCACAGGACGCGGGGCCCGAGGCGATCACGGAGGCGTTCTCCGTCTTCGCGTCCTGAGCGCGAGAGGCGCTGGGCGACGCGGCCGCTCGCCGCGCTCGGGTCAGCGGGCGGGGAGCCGGACGCCCAGCTCCGAGGCCGCCGCCTGGAGCAGCGGCACCATGGCGACCAGATCGTCCATGCTGCGGCGGAAGGCGGGCGCGGCGGTGGACAGGGCCGCGAAGACGTTGCCGTCGGGGCGGAGGATGGGAACGGCCACGGCGCGCAGGCCGCGGTGGTGCTCCTCGTCGGCCGTGGCGTAGCCGCGTTCGGCGGCGCGGGCGACCTCGTCGCGCAGGGCGTCGCGGTCGGTGATGCTGTTCGGTCCGTGCGGAGTGAGCTCGACGCGGTCCAGGAGGTCGGCGCGTACGTCGTCGGGAGCGAAGGCCATCAGGACCTTGCCCATCGAGGTGCAGTGCAGCGGGCCGTGACGGCCCGGCTCGCTGCGCACTCCGACCGGCAGGGGGCCGTCCACGTAGTGCACGTACAGATGCCGGGTGCCGTCGAGCACGGACATGAGGGTGGCTTCCTCGGTCTGCCGCGTCACGCGCCGCATCACGGGGAGGGCGGTGCCGGCGAACCCGTAGGCCTGGCCCGCCTGCTGGCCGAGCTGGAACAGGCGCAGGCCCGGCCTGTAGCGCTTGTCGGCGGCCTCGAACTCCACCAGGCCCTCGCGGCAGAGGGAGTTGACCAGCCGGTGCGCGGTGCTGACGGGGACGCCGCTCTCCCGGGCCAGTACCGACAGCGTGACGCCGTGCGGATGCTCGCCGACCAGGACGAGCAGCCGGATCGCCCGGCCGACGACATCGGTCGGCACTTCGCTGGCACTACTCACAGCGGCAAATTACCACTGAACGGAACCACTGAGCGGAAAGGATTTCCGCTCAGTGGTTGACAGCGCCTACCCACGCTGCTGACGATGTTTTCCGTTGAGCAGATAAGTTTCCCACTGAGTGGAAAAGCTGGCGAGTTGCCCATGCCGCAGCTGGGCCTCGACGTGCACGGCGCCGAGCCACGCCTGAAAGGACGACACACATGAGCCACCCCGTCTGCCACCCGCTCTTCGACGTCACCGGCAAGGTGGCCCTGGTCACCGGATCGAGCCGCGGTATCGGCCGGGCACTGGCCAGGGGACTGCTCGAAGCCGGCTGCACGGTCGTCCTCAACGGCCGCGACACCGCGACCCTGGAGGAAACCCGCAAGGAGCTGGCCGGGACGTTCGGCGACGCGGTCCGCACGGAAGCGTTCGACGTCACCGACTCCGCCGCCGTCGCCGATGCCGTCGCCCGCATCGAGGACCGGGCCGGGCCGATCGACATCCTGGTGAACAACACGGGCGCCCAACGACGCGCCCCGCTCCTCGACTTCACCGACGAGGACTGGCACGGGCTGCTCGACACCAACCTCACCAGCGCCTTCCTCGTGGGCCGCGAGGTCGCCCGGCGCATGGTGCCCCGGCGCCACGGCAAGATCATCAACATCTGCTCGGTGCAGAGCGAGGCGGTACGCCCGGGTATCGCGCCCTACTCTGCGACCAAGGGCGGCCTGAAGATGCTCACCAAGGGCATGTGCGCCGACCTCGCGCCGCACGGCATCCAGGTCAACGGCATCGGCCCCGGCTACTTCGACACCGAGCTGACGTCCGCGCTCGTCGCGGACGAGGAGTTCAGCGCCTGGGTGCGGCGGCGGACGCCCGCCGGCCGCTGGGGCAACGTCGAGGACCTCGTCGGCGCCCTTCTCTTCCTCTCCTCGCCGGCCTCCGACTTCGTGGGCGGCCAGGTGCTGTACGTCGACGGCGGCATGCTCTCCGTCCTCTGACCCTCCCTGTACCCCTCCCCCGTGACCCTCAAGGAGCCTCCCCCATGCAAGCGTGCGTTGTTCACGGAGCCGGCGATCTGCGGGTCGACGAGCGGCCGCCCGTCGTTCCCGGACCGGGTGAGATCGCGGTCACCGTCGCGCTCGGCGGGATCTGCGGATCCGACCTGCACTACTACCACCACGGCCGGGTGGGGGACTTCGCGCTGCGCGAGCCCATGGTGCTCGGCCACGAGGTGGTCGGCCACGTCGCCGCCCTCGGGCCCGGCACCGACGGAACGGGCGGACCCGCCGTCGGCACCCCCGTGGCGGTCCATCCCGCCACGCCCTGCGGCACCTGCCAGGAGTGCGCCGGCGGCAGGCGCAACATCTGCGCCCACACCCGTTATCTGGGCAGCGCCGCCCACACCCCGCACGTCCAGGGCGGATTCGCCCAGCTCATCAACGTGCCCGCCGACCAGATCCGGCCCCTGCCGCCCGGACTGAGCCTGCGCCGTGCCGTACTCGCCGAACCGCTGTCGGTGGCCCTGCACGCCGTGCGCCGGGCGGGCGAGGTGAGCGGCAAGCGGGTCCTGGTCACCGGCGCCGGTCCGATCGGCTGCCTCGTCGTGGCGGCGCTCCGGCACCACGGCGCCGCCGAGGTCGTCGTCAGCGACCTCTTCGACGAGCCGTTGCGGATCGCCACCGAGATGGGCGCCACCGCCACGGCACGCGCGGACCGGACCGACGACCCCGTCTGGGCGTCCCCGTTCGACATCGCCGTCGAGGCGTCCGGATCACCGGCGGGGCTGCGGACCTGCGTGGAACGGGTACGCCGCGGGGGCACCGTCGTCCTGCTGGGCCTGCTGCCGCCCGGCGAGGTCCCCCTGCTGGGCAATGTCGCGGTCACCCGCGAACTCGACCTGCGCGGAGCCTTCCGTTTCGACACCGAGTTCGACGAGGCCCTGTCGCTGCTGGCCCAGAGCCTGCCCGTGGAGCCGACCGTCACCCACACCTTCCCGCTGGAGCAGTCCGTCGCCGCGTTCGACATGGCCCGGGACCGCACGGTCGCCTCCAAGGTCCTGCTGGACCTGACCGGGGGTGACCAGGGGCACTGATCGGGGACCGGCCAGGGACTGACCGGAGGGCTTCCCGGGACGCCGTGTGTCGGGTGGCGGTCACGGCGCCCGCCAGACGTTGTCGAAGGCCGCGTCCTCGATCTTTCGCCGTTGCCGTACCGCTTCCAGTTCCATCACCGCGTCGTTGACCGCGACCAGTACGGTCAGCACCGCGTCGCCGACGAGATCCGCCAGGTCCTCGGCCGGCTCCGTCCCGATCCCCACGGCGGCCTCCAGGGCGGCGAGGACGGGGTCGCCCGAGGACCGGCGCTCGGCCGCGTGACGGCGGTCAGGTGAGTCGGCCAGAGCCCTGCGGCCGGTCCGGAGCGGGAGCCAGCGGTTGCGCTGCCTGGTGACCTGACCCTCCGCCTCCAGGGCGGCGAGATAGGTCGCGTACAGGCCCCGGCCCCGGCGCCACAGCCAGTCCTCGACGGACTCGTACGGCGCCTCCCGGTCGAGCGACGACGCTGCCGCGTCCAACAACCGGTCGTCCATGGCGGGTACCAGGCCGGGCACGATGCGGTCGCCGTCCACTGTGACGGCCTCCGTGTTGATGAGGTCGCACAGTTCGGCTCCCGCGAGGGCCAGCGAGAGATCGCCCTGCTCGACCGGACGGTCCGGTGCGACCTCCATGGCGGTGATCAACAGGTCCCGCGGTGTGCTCATGGCGACTCCAGATCAGCGGCATCGGGTACAGCGGTTCGACCGGCTGCGGCGGTTCGTCTCCATCAGACACTGATCCGGTCCGGATCCGAGTTCTTTCCACGTCGGCGATTCCCCTGCCGCAGGCGCGCTGCCGGAACCCCTCATCGACCAGCCACTGGACGGATGCCGCTCGCCACTCTCAACGGTGGTGACCGTACCGCAAGTTGAGAGACCCCCCGGTTCCGGCGAAGTGGGCCGTGGAAGACATCACATGTCCTCCGGAGAGGAACCTCCTGTGTCGCTGACCGACAGAGCCATCGAAGAGATCCGTGAGCTCATCCGCTCGGGCGCGATCCCGCCGGGCTCCAAGCTGCCCCGGAACCGGACCTGGCCGCCCAGTTGGGGCTGCCGCGCAATCTGGCGCGGGAGGC
Source organism: Streptomyces acidicola (assembly GCF_009377235.1). Taxonomy (GTDB): domain Bacteria; phylum Actinomycetota; class Actinomycetes; order Streptomycetales; family Streptomycetaceae; genus Streptomyces; species Streptomyces acidicola. The sequence continues at coordinate 5,514 of NZ_VMNX01000265.1, read as the reverse complement.
GGTCAAGGCGCTGGCGGGCCGCGACGCCTCACTCAGCCAGGCCGCCGCACTGCTGCACGTCAGCAGCACCGAGCAGTGGCTGTGAGCCCACCCGAAAGATCCCACCTGAACGAGCCGCCCTGACGGAGGCGGAGGCGCCCTGAAGGAGGCGTCCCTCGACGGATCGGGCAGCGCCGTACGGTGAGCCGCGCGCGGGGCCGCCGACACCGTACTGCGGGAGCGTCCGGGCGCCGCGCTGCCGGACATCCGTATGCCGGACACTTCATGAAAGGCCTTCCCACCTGGGGAGATTCCGTCCGAAGGGGTTCGAAACGCCTTTCGCACAATCCTCGGGGGTTCCGTAAAGGTCCTGTGCCCATCCCGTTAACCAGCGCCGCTTGACGCCTCGTGCCCTGGACGCGTTGGCTGTGCAGTCACCTGGTTGCCAGGATGCTCTCTTTCCCCCGGAAGGCACCTGATGTGAACGCTGATACCACCCGTAGGATCGCTGTGCGTCGTTTCGCCCTTGCCCTCGTCGCGTCGAGCGCGACCCTTTCACTCACCGCGTGCGGTGCCGTCGACGGAGTCGGCGGCAGCAGTGACGCCGCGTCCCCGAGAAAGGGCAACGACATCACAGTGGGCCTCCTCCTGCCCGACAAGGACACAGCTCGCTTTGAGAAGTTCGACTATCCCCTCATCAAGAAGCGGGTCGCTGACCTGACCGACGACAAGGGCAAGGTCCTCTACGCCAACGCCGATGCGAGCATGGCCAAACAGAGCAGACAGTTCGCGGAGATGATCGACGCCAGGGTGGACGTCATCGTCGTGGACGCGCTCGACGCCAAGGCCATAGCCCCGGACATCCAGAAGGCCAAGGACGCGGGCATCCCCGTCATCGCGTACGACCGGCTCGCCGAGGGCCCGATCGACGCGTACATCTCGCACGACAACGCGCTCGTCGGGGAGGTGCAGGGCCGTGCCGTCGTGGAGGCTCTCGGCGAGAGGGCCAAGGACAGCAAGGTCGTCATGATCAACGGCTCGGTCGCCGACCCGAACACGGAGCTGGTCAAGCAGGGCGCGCTCAAGCAGTTGCAGGGCAGCGTGGTCATCGCCAAGTCCTACTACACCAAGGAGTGGTCGCCCGCGGTCGCCAAGGCGAACACGGAGAAGGCGATCAAGTCCATGGGGCTCAGCAACATCGCCGCCGTCTACACCGCGAGCGACGGCCTGGCGGGCGCCGCCATCGACGCGCTGAAGGAGGCCGGCATCAGCAAGGTTCCTCCAGTGACCGGGCAGGACGCGAATCTGGACGCGGTGCAGCGGGTCATCTCGGGCGAGCAGTACATGAGCGTGTACAAGTCGTTCCTGCTGGAGGCGAACAACGCCGCGGAGATAGCGGTGGCCAAGGTCCAGGGCCGCTCGATCGAGTTCGACGCGCTGACCCGCGACAAGGTCGACAGCCCGACGCAGGAGGACATCCCGTCGATGCTGGTGCCGGTGGTCGCCCTCACGAAGGACAACATCAAGGAGACCGTGATCCGGGACGACGTCTACACCGTCAAGGACATCTGCACTCCGAAGTACGAGGCCGCCTGCCAGGAGATCGGCCTGACGTAGCGTGGGGGCGGGCGGGCCGCACGGCCCGCCCGTGTTCGCGCCGCCGGGTACGCCGGGGGCTCCTCGCGAACGGTCGGTCAGAAGGGGTCGCCGTCGGCCGGCGGGCGATACGCCGGGCCCTGCTGCGGGGTGATACGGCGGTACGCGGCGCGGGCGTTGACGACGCGGGCGACGGCCGTGCCCGTGAGGGCCGCGGAGAGCAGACAGGCGAGCCAGAACGTGTCGCGCGCGACGGCCCAGCTCAGCGAGCCCGCGGGCGGTATGCCGAAGCCGTTGAGGAACAGCCAGCACAGCACGGCCGTTCCGGGCGCAGCGACGAACCGCGCCCACACTCCGAGGAGCGCGGCCATCAGGGACAGCGCCACCAGGGCGGGTGTCGGGCGGCCGACGCCGCCGAGCAGGGTGAAGACGGCCATCAGGACCAGTGCGCCGCCGAAGGCCCCCGACCAGACGAACGGTGTGGCAACGGGATCGGGAACAGCCCGCCCCCCGCTGCCGATCCTGACCCACTCGACCACGGTCATGCTCCCTTCCCTCACCGCCACGCCGTCCCGCGGTGGCGCCGCGGACCGCCCTGCGGCCACAACCCGCTCCTCCGGGAAGCGGATTGTCCCATCCCACTCACCGGGGGCGCCCCCGCCTGCACATTCCGGCCCCGGTTAGGGTGTACTGCACGGGCGGCCCGGGAGGACTGCCACGGAGGGTCCACGGTCGTTCCGCGTTCCGTGGGGAGTGCCGCCGGCCGGCTCGAAAGGGCCCTCACCGGTTCTGTGTGCCGCCCCGATGGTGGGGTCCGCTCTCCCGGCTGTCCATACCGGCGTCGCCGAGACGCAGACGATCCAGACTGGAGGACGGTCGTGGGCACGACACGCCTGAGCAGTACACCCCTGCCGGGGATCGGGGTCCGTTACGACCTGACGACGCGGGAACACCGCCGCGTGTCGGTGGTGGCGCACCGGGACGGGACGCGGACGGTGAACGCGTACCGCGACGACGATCCGGACGCGTGCTCGCTGTCCCTGCGGCTGACCACGGGCGAGTCGGCTGCGCTGGTGGACGCGCTGCTGCCGGACCACCACAGCCCGAACCTGCTGTCCACGACCGAGCTGGGCCTGGTGGCGGAGCGCGTCGAGCTGTCCTCCACCTCGTACTGGAACGGACGCGTCCTCGGCGACACCCGGATGCGCACCGAGACCGGCGCCTCGATCGTGGCCGTGCTGCGCCGCGCCGAGGCCATTCCGTCCCCGACCCCGGACTTCCGACTGGCGGGCGGTGACACGCTGATCGTGATCGGCACCCGCGAGGGTGTGGAGACGGCCGCGACGATACTCGGGCGGGAGTGAGCGAATGCACTCCGCGGTCTTCCTGATCGAGTTCGGCGCGATCATTCTGGGTCTGGGGCTGCTCGGCCGGTTCGCCGGGCGCTTCCAGCTCTCGCCGATTCCGCTGTACCTGCTGGCCGGTCTCGCCTTCGGGGAGGGCGGGCTGCTGCCGCTGGGCACCAGTGAGGAGTTCGTGGCGATCGGCGCCGAGATCGGCGTGATCCTGCTGCTGCTCATGCTGGGCCTGGAGTACACGGCCAGCGATCTCCTCTCCAACCTCAAGACCCAGTACCCGGCCGGTCTCGTCGACGCCGCGCTCAACGCGCTGCCGGGTGCCGCGATGGCGCTGCTGCTCGGGTGGGGACCGGTCGCCGCGGTCGTGCTGGCCGGCGTCACCTGGATCTCCTCCTCCGGTGTCATCGCCAAGGTGCTGGGCGACCTGGGGCGGCTCGGCAACCGGGAGACCCCGGTGGTGCTGAGCATCCTGGTCCTGGAGGACCTCTCGATGGCCGTCTACCTCCCGATCCTCACGGCGCTGCTGGCCGGGGCGGGTCTGGCGGCGGGCAGCCTCACCCTGGCCATCGCTCTCGGTGTGGCCGGGCTCGTCCTGCTGGTCGCGGTGCGCTACGGGCGGCACATCTCACGCTTCGTATCCAGCGACGACCCCGAGAAGCTGCTGCTGGTCGTCCTCGGGCTGACCCTGCTGGTCGCCGGGATCGCCCAGCAACTCCAGGTGTCCGCGGCCGTGGGCGCGTTCCTGGTCGGCATCGCCCTGTCGCAGGAGGTCGCGGAGGGCGCGCACAGCCTGCTGGCCCCGCTGCGGGACCTGTTCGCCGCCGTGTTCTTCGTGTTCTTCGGACTGCACACCGACCCCGCGAGCATCCCGCCCGTGCTGCTGCCGGCGCTCGCCCTGGCCGTGGTCACCGCGGCCACGAAGATCGCCACCGGCTACTGGGCCGCGAAGCGGGCCGGTATCTCGGCCAAGGGCCGCTGGCGTGCGGGCGGCACCCTGGTCGCCCGCGGCGAGTTCTCCATCGTGATCGCCGGGCTCGCCGTCACGGCGGGCATCGAGCCCTCCCTCGGCCCGCTGGCGACGGCGTACGTCCTGATCCTGGTGATCCTCGGCCCGCTCACCGCCCGCTGGACCGAGCCCGTGGCCCTGCGCCTCACCGCCCGCCTCCGCCGGCCCCAGGTCCCGGCGGCCGAGGGCGCCACCGCGCCGCCGGAGGCATCGCACGAGGCTCTCGACGGCCAGGACGCGGTGGGCCACAAGTGACCGGCCGGCGACGTGGCCGACTGGCTCCAGGAACGAGGGGAACCCGTTCGGCACTGTGCGACAGCGGATTCTGCTGACCGGATGGTTCAGTTTTCGGGACGGTGAGGCCACCGCCGGGGATGTCCTGGCGCTGCGGCGTGTGGAGGACGTACTGCGCCGTGAGGACCTGGCGTACGACGTGGCGTGGAGTCCCGCGTTCCGTCCGGGGGACCTGGATCTTGAGCATGTGCGGCCCCGGATCTACTCGCACCTGGTGTTCGTGAGCGGTCCCCTGCACGGCAAGCGGATCACCGAACTGCACCGGCGCTTCCGGCACTGTGTGCGGATCGCCGTGGGCGTGTCGGTGATCGATGCGGATGATCCGGCGGTGACCGGATTCCACCAGGTCCTGGCCCGGGACGCGCCGGGCGCCGAGCCGGTGGAGGACCTGGCGGCCCGGGCACCGGCGACGCCCGCGTCCCCCGTCGTCGGGGTGGTCCTCACGCTGGGGCACGGGGAGTACGGGGCACTGCGGCGGCACGGAGAGGTCTCCGACGAGCTGACGCGGTGGCTGGCCGGGAAGGACTGCGCGTGCCTCGAACTGGACACGCGGCTCGACACGCTCGACTGGCACCTCAGTGCCACGCCGGGGCAACTCCAGTCCGTGTTCGCACGGTTGGACCTCGTCGTCACCGACCGGCTGAACGGTCTGGTGCTCGGGCTGCGCGCCGGGATACCCGTGCTGGCCGTCGATCCCGTGGCGGGCGGCGCGAAGGTGACCGCGCAGGCACGGGCCTGCGGCTGGCCCGCCGTCGTCCCCGTGGAGCACCTCGACGAGGCGCGGTTGGAACGCTGGTGGCGCTGGTGCCGCTCGGCCCCGGGACGCGCGGCAGCACTTCGGGTCCGCGCCGACTTCGCGGCCGGGGTGGTACCGGACAGCGCGGACGAACTCCTGGCGGCACTCGGCGGCTAGGGCGTGTTTCGAAAGTCCCGTCGTCCGCCCGAAGGGCGGGCCCCGCGGCGGCGATGGGGGTCCCCCCGCGCGAGCGAAGCCGAGCGTGGGGGAGCGTGCGATCGCAAGGCGCCGGAGCGCCCTAATAGCGGAGCTATTCGGGTGTTTCGGCAACGCCGTGTGGGGGTGCCCCCACGCCCTTGAGGCAGTGGGGGAGTGCGTGCCAGGCGTCGCGGGGCAGGCGGGACTTTCGAAACACGCCCTAGTCTTCTGAGTCGGGAATTCTGTTCAGATAACTGGCGAGGCGTTCGAGGATCTCGTCCGCGGTCTTCGTCCAGACGTAGGGCTTGGGGTCGGTGTTCCATGCGGCGATCCAGGTGCGGATGTCT
>NZ_VMNX01000264.1 GCF_009377235.1 Streptomyces acidicola | reverse complement strand
AGTTGTGTATAAGAGACAGGAAGCCGGGTCTCACCCGGGCGGTGGGGGCGTCGTTTCCGGTAGGCCCTGTAGGAGTATCTGGGCGAGTCTGCAGGCCCAGTCCTCGGTCACCGGTTCGGCGCTGACCAGGGTCCGGTGCAGCACGGCGCCGGCGACCACGTCGAAGATCAGGTCCACGGCGCGGGCGGCCGTTCCGGGATCCTCCTCGGGAGGAAGCTCGCCCCGCGCCTGCGCGTGCGCGCGGCCCTCCAGGACCAGCCGCTTCTGACGGTCGACGATCGAGGCGCGGATCCGTGCGCGCAGCGCCCCGTCGTGGGTGGACTCGGCGACCACGGCCATCAGGCCGCTCTTCGCCTCCGGGCGGTCCAGGATCGCCGCGAACTGCAGGACCACGCCCTCGATGTCGGCGGCCAGGCTGCCGCTGTCCGGGAGTTCCAGCTCGTCGAAGAGCTCGGCCACCGCGTCCACGACCAGTTCGTTCTTGCCCGCCCAGCGGCGGTAGAGGGTCGTCTTGGCGACACCCGCCCGGGTCGCCACGTCGCCGAGCGTCAGCTTGGACCAGCCCAGCTCCACCAGGGCCGCACGGGTCGCCTCCAGGATCGCCGCGTCCGCGGCGGCGCTGCGCGGGCGGCCCGTGGCGCGTGAGGCGGAGGAGCGGCTCTGCATCCATCGACCATATCCGGCTCTTTCCGGGACGTGTGTTTCCTGTGAGGCAGTGGGGGAGATCACCGATGGGTGTGCCGTGGAGACCTCCAGGACAGTTACGCTACGGCTCGTATCGAAAGCGGCAGGGCGAGCGACAACCACGGTGGCGCCGGGTGGGGACCAGGCGCCGAACGCCACGCGACGGGACAGGCTTTCACAGCGCTTTTCACACGGGCGCGCGGAGGGGGGAGGATGTACTCATGCAGCCACGGAACATGTCCATGAGCGGAGTCGTCGACCTCGCCGCGGTGAAGGCGGCCCAAGAGGCCAAGTCGAAAGCGGAGCAGGCGCGCGCCCAAGCCGCCCGGCAGGGCGGGGGAGGGGCCGTTTCCCCCGCTGACCTCGTCATCGATGTCGACGAGGCCGGATTCGAGAACGATGTCCTTCAGCGGTCCACCGAGGTGCCCGTCGTCATCGACTTCTGGGCCGAGTGGTGCCAGCCCTGCAAGCAGCTGAGCCCGGTGCTCGAACGGCTCGCCGTCGAGTACAACGGACGGTTCGTCCTCGCCAAGATCGACGTCGACGCGAACCAGATGCTGATGCAGCAGTTCGGGGTGCAGGGGATCCCGGCTGTCTTCGCCGTGGTGGCGGGACAGGCTCTGCCTCTCTTCCAGGGCGCCGCCCCGGAGGCCCAGATCCGCGGCACCCTGGACCAGCTGGTGCAGGTCGCCGAGCAGCGCTTCGGGCTGACGGGTCTGACGGTGGATCCGGATGCCCAGCCGGGGAGCGCCGAGCCGGCCCCGCAGGTCCCGGCCGGACCGTACGACCATCTGCTCGAAGCCGCCGTACAGGCCCTGGACGCGGGCGACCTGGGCGGCGCGGTCCAGGCGTACAAGAACGTACTGAGCGACGACCCGGGGAACACGGAGGCCAAACTGGGCCTCGCCCAGGCCGAGTTGCTCCAGCGGGTGCAGGACGCCGACCCGCAGCAGGTGCGCAAGACCGCCGCCGAGAACCCCCTTGATGTACCGGCCCAGATCGCCGCCGCCGACCTGGATCTGGTGGGCGGGCATGTCGAGGACGCGTTCGGGCGGCTCATCGACACGGTGCAGCGCACGGCGGGGGACGACCGGGACGCCGCACGGCTGAGACTGCTGGAGTTGTTCGAGGTGGTGGGCGCCGAGGATCCGCGGGTGACGGCGGCGCGGCGGGCGTTGGCGCGCGCGTTGTTCTGACCAGTCCCTAAACACCGGGGCTTGTGATGCCCAGGTGAAAGAATTGCCGACAGAGCGACACCGCGGCCGCGCTTTGCCAAAACTTGGTAATCGCGGCCGCTGTTACTCGGAGTAGGTCATGGTCGTCGATCTGTCGGATTCTGTCCGTGGATCCGCTGGTCTGTCGACTCGCCTGCGGCGACCCTGAGTTGCCGCTCGATGTCGATGGGTCGCACATCGGTTATCCGTTCGTTACTAGCGAGTAATGAACCCCCTTGCGAGGGCGGCGAGAATGCACCACGATCGGCGACGCTCGGTCCATTCTCGTTACCCCGCCTGCCAGTCGGGTCAACGGGTTTTCTGGGTCCCCACCGAGTAGAGCCGGCGGCAGTGGGCCGGCTCTCGGACAGGGGGGTCTCTGCCCAGCCGGCAGAGCCTGTCCGGCAGGTTGTGCGTGATGTGTGTCAGGCGCGACCAGTGGTTGTCGCTCGGGGGTGATCGCCGGTGATTCGGGCGCGGTTCGTGCCTCCGAGTGCAGGCGCTCTCCTTCCCGAGGACGTAGCACTTCTCCCATCCCTGCCCGGCTGAGCCGCCGTCAAGGGGCGAGCCAGGACCAGGAGATGTACGTCCGAGAAGGAGGAAATATGGAGTCCCAGGTGCGTGGCGGGACCAGATGGAAGCGGTTCGCTGTGGTCATGGTGCCCAGCGTCGCCGCGACAGCAGCAATAGGTGTCGCCCTCGCCCAGGGCGCTCTCGCCGCGTCGTTCAGTGTGTCGGGCCAGTCGTTCAAGGTGACGGCGGACCGGCTCGACGGTACGGGCTTCTCTCAGTACGGGGCCATCGACCAGGGCTACACCCTCAAGGGTGAGAAGGTGGCCCGCCCGGTGGCGGTCTCGGCGTTCAGGAACGCCACGATCAGCAACATGTGCCAGTCCGTGGTCACCCCGGACATTCCGCTCGTCGGCACCGTCAGCCTCAAGCTGACAGCCGGTACGGGTGGCACGAAGGTCGAAGCCGAGAACCTGTACATCGATGTCGAGGAACTCAGCGCCGATGCCACGTTCAAGAACATCGACATCGGTGTCGCGGCCAAGGACGCCTCCAAGGGTCCGGGCATGGCCAAGGGTGAGCAGGCCAACCCGTTCGGTTTCGGGCAGCAGTCCGACGTGGCGACGCTGACCGACGTCAAGCAGACGGCGTGGGCGACCACTGCCGGAACCTTCAAGCTCAGCAACTTGAAGATGTCGCTGCACAAGGGCGTCAACGAGTGCTACTAGGCGCTCACCGGGCGGGTGAGGGGGTCTCGGCTTCTTCGCCCGCCCGTCCAGCCCGTCCCTTCCCAAGTACGTGAACATCTCTGTGCGTGAACCGCGTCCCCGCGCTTCGCGTACGTGAATCACAGCAACGCCGTTCCAGGGAGCTGTTGTCCATGAGCGCCGAGTCAACGGGGCAGAACGAGCACTATCTCCGCGTCTTTCGGCGGCGATTCCGCACCTGGCGAGGCACACGTCCATTCTGGGCGGGGCTGTTCGTCCTGCTCAGTGGCTTCCCGATCATGTACTTCCCGTACGCGGACCTCCAGATCGGTCACCTCACCCTCGCCATGGCCACGACGGGCGGCGCGGGTTCCCTCATCATCGGCGTGCTGCTGATGGTCCTCGGGGTCAGTCTCTGGTTCCAGCGGCACGTACAGACCTTCGCGGGCGTCGCGGCGATCCTCCTGGCGCTGGTGTCCATCCCGGTCTCCAACCTCGGTGGCTTCGTGATCGGCTTCCTGCTCGCCATGGTCGGCGGTGCGATGGCCGTGTCCTGGGCGCCCGGCAAGGCGGAGCAGCCGGACGCGGTCACCCGGAAGGACGACGCCGACGCCCCGGAGCCGGCGGCAGCGGGAGCCACCAACGGGGCGGGCGGCGAGTTCGACGATCTGTCAGGTACCACCCCGACGAACGGGACCAACGGGAGGCACAGTGCCGGCTGACGAGGAGACTCGCGGGGCTGCGGTGGGAGAGTCCCGCGCGAGATCCGGACCGCGGCACGCGGCGCCCAAGAAGCCCCTTCTCACCCGGATCCAGGTCCCGGCGGGCAAGGCGATAGCCATGGCGGCGATGCCGACGGCGGTCCTCATGGGAATGGGGTTCACGTCGACGCTCGCCCGGGCCGACGACAAGCCGGCCGCCACCAGGATCGACGACGAGCCCGTGGCGAAGAGCCTGGCGGACCAGGCCGACGACTACAAGGACTGCGTCGACGCACTGGAGGCCGCCGAGAAGGACAAGGAGGCGTCGGCCACGCCCTCGCCCTCCGCCTCGACGACCGACTCCGCGTCGGACGACAAGGACGGCCAGGACGACGAGAGCGGCAAGGACGACGAGGGCGGCAAGGACGAACAGAGCTCCTCGGGCGAGGACTCCTCGGACAGCGGGACTTCGGGTGGGGACTCTTCGTCGGACTCAGGTTCCGGTGACAAGGCCGAGCCCGCGCCGTCCCCGTCCACGAGCGCGCCGGCCGGGTCCTCGGACCGGGACACGTCCACGACGTCCCCCTCGCCGTCCGAGGGCGGCGGCAACGTACTCGACGCCATCGGCGGCGCCATCAAGGACGCCTTCACGCCGGACGAGAAGCAGTCCGCGGACGCCGCGGCGAAGCCGTCCCCGTCCGCCTCGGCTGCCGAGGACGCCGCCGGCGCGGTCAAGGACACCACGGACAAGGTCGCCGGCGCCGCCGAGGACGCCAAGGACACCGTCGAGGACACGGTCAAGGACGTGACCGACGCGGCGTCCAAGGACACCGAGGACACCGAGGACACCGAGGAGAAGGCGGAGAAGGACGCGAAGGAGGAGGCGGCCGACGAAGAATCCGCGACCCCCAGCCCCTCCGCGAGCGCCACCACGGACCCGGAGGACTGCCCGGCCGCCACGGACGAGGAGGGCGGCGTCGAGCCCGGCATTCCGCTGCTCGCCGACGACCCCTGGTACCTGGAGGCCAGCTCGCTGCTGCTCAAGGGCGCCGACTACCAGGGCATCGTCAAGGTGAAGACGGCCAACGGCAGCGTCAAGGAGGTCCTGAAGTACGTGATCTCCGACGGCACCGACATCGGTGACCTCCACCAGCTCGTCAAGGACAAGCAGGCCGGCAAGACTTACCACGTGCAGGCGGGCAAGGGCACCACGTCCACCATCCGCGAGGGCCAGACGGTCATGTACACCGAGAGCATCTCCGGCAACCTGCTCGGTCTGATCCCGATCACGTTCGACCCGGAGCACCCGCCGCCGCTGAACATCCCGTTGATCTACTTCACCGACGTGACGGTCGTTCAGGCCGCCCAGTTCGGCGGGACGCTGACCATCCCCCGGATGCACCAGTACATCACCGACTGAGAAGCCCACAAGGACCCGTTCGGGAGCCGCACACACCGAGGGCGCCCCCTGCAGAGCAGGGGGCGCCCTCGGTCTCGTACCACGCCGTTACGGGCCCCTGGGGCGCCCGTACGGGCGTCAGTCGCGGTCGCCGCCGCCCAGGTGGTGCACCCGGACCATGTTGGTGGTGCCGGGGACGCCGGGGGGCGAGCCCGCCGTGATGATCACGATGTCGCCCTGGTGGAACTTGTTGATCCGCATCATCTCCTGGTCGACCATGTCGACCATTTCGTCGGTGCTGTTCACGAACGGCACGACGTGCGAGTCCACGCCCCAGCTGAGCGCCAGCTGGTTACGGGTCGACTCGTCCGTGGTGAAGGCGGTGATCGGCTGGGCCGCGCGGTAGCGGGACAGCCGGCGGGCCGTGTCACCGGACTTGGTGAACGCCACCAGGCCCTTGCCGCCGAGGAAGTCGGCGATCTCGCACGCGGCACGGGCCACCGAACCGCCCTGCGTACGCGGCTTCTTGCCCGGCACCAGCGGCTGCAGGCCCTTGGAGAGCAGTTCCTCCTCGGCCGCGGTGACGATCTTCGACATCGTCTTCACGGTCTCGACCGGGAAGGCACCCACACTCGACTCGGCGGACAGCATCACCGCGTCGGCGCCGTCCAGGATCGCGTTGGCGACGTCGGACGCCTCGGCGCGCGTGGGGCGGGAGTTGGTGATCATCGACTCCATCATCTGGGTCGCCACGATCACCGGCTTGGCGTTGCGGCGGCACAGCTCGATGAGGCGCTTCTGCACCATGGGGACCCGCTCCAGCGGGTACTCGACGGCCAGGTCGCCACGCGCGACCATGACGCCGTCGAAGGCCATCACGACCTCCTCCATGTTCTCGACGGCCTGCGGCTTCTCCACCTTGGCGATGACGGGGACGCGGCGGCCCACCTCGTCCATCACCTTGTGGACGTCCTGGATGTCGCCCGCGTCGCGCACGAACGACAGCGCCACCATGTCGCAGCCCATCCGGAGCGCGAACCGCAGGTCCTCGATGTCCTTGTCGGACAGGGCCGGCACGTTCACGGCCGCGCCCGGCAGGTTGATGCCCTTGTGGTCCGAGATCACGCCGCCCTCGATGACGACCGTCTTCACCCGCGAACCGTCGACCTCGACGACCCGCAGCTCCACGTTGCCGTCGTTGATGAGGACCTGGTCGCCCTTGGTGACATCGCCCGGCAGGCCCTTGTAGGTCGTCCCGCAGATGTGCTTGTCGCCCGGCACGTCCTCGGTGGTGATGGTGAACTCGTCACCGCGCACCAGCTCGACGGGGCCCTCCGCGAAGGTCTCCAGACGGATCTTCGGGCCCTGAAGGTCGGCGAGGACGCCGATCGCGCGGCCGGTCTCCGCGGCGGCGGCGCGGACGCGGACGTACCGCGCCTCGTGCTCTTCGTGCGAGCCGTGGCTGAAGTTGAAGCGGGCCACGTTCATGCCCGCGTCGATCAGGGCGACGAGCTTTTCGTGGGAGTCGACCGCAGGGCCGAGAGTGCAGACGATTTTCGAACGGCGCATGGGACGATCCTATCGGTTTGTTTCGCTACGGAATATTCCGTCTGGCGGAAGATACAAATGGGCAGGTATGCGCTCAGGTGTGGCGAGGCTCACTCGCCGGCCCGCCCACTCACGGTCTCACTTCCGTCTCAGTTCCGTGCGACCAGTGCGTAGGTCTGTGCGGCGATCTCCAGCTCCTCGTCGGTGGGAACCACGGCGACCGCCACCCGCGCGCCCGCGGGCGAGATGAGGCGCGGCTCGTCGCTCCGTACGGCGTTGAGCTCGGCGTCGACCGCGAGGCCCAGCTCCTGAAGGCCCGCGATCGCCGCCTCGCGCACCGGTGCGGCGTTCTCGCCGACCCCGGCCGTGAAGGCCACCGCGTCCACCCGGCCGAGAACCGCGTAGTAGGCGCCGATGTATTTCTTCAGCCGATGGATGTAGATGTCGAAGGCCAGTTGGGCCTGTTGGTCTCCCTCGTCGACACGACGGCGGATCTCGCGCATGTCGTTGTCGCCGCACAGACCGATCAGACCGCTCCTCTTGTTGAGAAGAGTGTCGATCTCGTCCGTGGACAGCCCGCCAACCCGCGCCAAATGGAAGATGACGGCCGGGTCCAGGTCACCGGACCGCGTCCCCATCACGAGTCCCTCCAGGGGCGTCAGCCCCATGGAGGTGTCCACGCACCGGCCCTTCTCGACCGCCGACGCCGACGCCCCGTTGCCGAGGTGCAGCACGATCACGTTCACGTCCTCGGGCGCCCTGCCGAGCAGTTCGGCGGTGGCGCGGGAGACGAACGCGTGCGAGGTGCCGTGGAAGCCGTACCGGCGGATGCGGTACTCGTCCGCGGTCCGCACGTCGATCGCGTAGCGGGCCGCCGACTCCGGCATCGTCGTGTGGAACGCGGTGTCGAAGACGGCGACCTGCGGCAGGTCGGGCCGCAGTGCCCGTGCCGTCCGTATGCCCGTCAGATTGGCCGGGTTGTGCAGCGGCGCCACCGGTATCAGCCGCTCGATCTCCGCGAGCACGGCCTCGTCGATCACCGTCGGCTCGGTGAAGGACTTCCCGCCGTGCACCACCCGGTGCCCGATCGCGGCCAGCTCGGACGAGTCGAGGCCCAGCCCGTCCTTGGCGAGCTCCGCCGACACCGCCTTCAGGGCGGCCTCGTGGTCGGGGATCGGGCCGGTCGACTCACGGGTCGCGCCGCCGCCGTGGAGCGGTGTGTGCTTGAGCCGGGAGGTCTCCTCACCGATGCGCTCGACGAGCCCGACGGCCAGCCGGCTGTTGTCGCGCATGTCGAGCAGCTGGTACTTCACCGAGGAGGAGCCGGAGTTGAGGACGAGGACGCGGGTGGGGCTCACTGGGTGGTTGCCTTTTCGGTGGGGGTCTGGGCCTGGACGGCTGTGACGGCGCCGGCGGAGCGCCGGACGGCCGGGTAGGTGTCGTCGCCGGTGTCGAGGACCGGGGTGCGCGCGGGGCTCACTGGGCCGTTGCCTTCTGGATGGGGGCCTGGGCCTGGATCGCCGTGATGGCGACGGTGTTGACGATGTCCTGGACGAGGGCGCCCCGGGACAGGTCGTTGACGGGTTTGCGCAGGCCCTGGAGGACGGGGCCGACGGCGATGGCGCCGGCGGAGCGCTGGACGGCCTTGTAGGTGTTGTTGCCGGTGTTGAGGTCCGGGAACACCAGCACGCTGGCCTGGCCGGCGACCTCGGAGTCCGGCAGCTTGGTGGCCGCGACGGTCGGCTCCACGGCCGCGTCGTACTGGATGGGGCCCTCGATCCTCAGGTCGGGCCGCTGGGAGCGCACGAGCTCCGTGGCCCGCCGCACCTTGTCGACGTCGGCGCCGGAGCCGGAGGTGCCCGTCGAGTACGACAGCATCGCGATCCGCGGCTCGACCCCGAACTGCTCGGCGGTGGCGGCCGACTGGATGGCGATGTCGGCGAGCTGCTCGGCGTTCGGGTCCGGGTTGACCGCGCAGTCCCCGTACACCAGCACCTTGTCGGCCAGGCACATGAAGAAGACGGACGAGACGATCGACGCGTCCGGCGCGGTCTTGATGATCTCGAAGGCGGGGCGGATCGTCGCGGCCGTGGAGTGCACCGACCCGGAGACCATGCCGTCGGCGAGGCCCTCCTCGACCATGAGGGTGCCGAAGTAGTTGACGTCCGAGACGATGTCGTACGCCAGCTCGACCGTGACCCCCTTGTGGGCGCGCAGCAGGGCGTAACTCTCGGCGAAGGACTCCCGCAGCTCGGAGGTCCCCGGGTCGACGATCTGCGCGCCACCGAGGTCGATGCCCAGATCGGCGGCCTTCTTACGGATCTGGTCGCCAGGGCCGAGCAGCGTCAGCTCGCACACTCCCCGGCGCAGCAGCACCTCGGCCGCGTGCAGCACACGCTCCTCGGTGCCCTCGGGCAGTACGACGCGCCGCTTGTCGGAGCGGGCCCGCTCCAGCAGCTTGTGCTCGAACATCATGGGCGTGACCCGGTCGCTGCTCGGCGCGGACACCCGCCCGGCCAGCTCGGAGGTGTCGACGTGCCGCTCGAACAGACCGAGCGCGGTCTCCGCCTTGCGGGGCGTGGCCGCACTCAACCTGCCCTCCATCCCGAACAGTGCGGACGCGGTCTCGAAGGAGCCGGGCTCCACCGCGACCACCGGGGTGCCGGGCGCGAGGCGGGCGGCGAGGGTGAGGATGTCGTCGCTGGGCCGCTCGTTCAGGGTGAGCAGCACACCGGCTATCGGCGGGGTGCCCGCACTGTGGGCGGCCAGCGCGCCGACGACCAGGTCCGCGCGGTCGCCCGGGGTGACCACCAGACAGCCGGGCGTGAGGGCGTTCAGGAAGGTCGGCAGCATGGCGCCGCCGAACACGAAGTTCAGCGCGTCGCGGGCGAGCCCCGAGTCGTCGCCGAGGAGCACCTTGCCGCCCAGCGCGTGGGTGATCTGCGCGACGGTCGGCGCGGCGAGCGCGGGCTCGTCCGGCAGGACGTACGCCGGCACGTCGAGGCGCGAGGCGAGCCCCACCTGGATGTCCACGCGGTCGTCCACGGCCACCCGGTTGGTGACCATGGCCACGACGTCGCAGCCGAGCCCCTCGTACGCCCGGTGCGCGTTCCGCGTCTCGGCCAGCACGGACTCCGCGTTCTGCCCCCGCGCACCGACCACCGGGATCACCGAGGCCCCGAACTCGTTCGCGAGCCGCGCGTTCAGGGCCAGCTCGTCCGGGAACTGGGTGTCGGCGAAGTCGGTGCCGAGGACGAGGACGACGTCGTAGTCGCGCGCCACCTGGTGGAAGCGGCCGACGAGCGTGGACACCAGCTCGTCCGTGCCCTGCTCGGCCTGCAGAGTGGACGCCTCGTGGTAGTCGAGGCCGTACACGGTGGCCGGATCCTGCGTCAGGCGGTAGCGGGAGCGCAGCAGCTCGAAGAGCCGGTCGGGAGCGTGGTGGACGAGGGGACGGAACACCCCCACCCGGTCGACCTGGCGCGTCAGGAGCTCCATGACTCCCAGTTCCACGACCTGGCGGCCGTCGCCGCGATCGATCCCGGTCACGTACACGCTGCGCGTCACGCGTCATTCTCCGTTCGGTCTTCGGGGGGCTTCCGGGGTTCTCCCGGGGCCTTCTGAGGTCTTCCGGGGTCTTCCGGGGTATTTCGCAACGTCGGCAGCACGCGAAAATCAGCCGCCGGTGGCGGGCAGAACCCTCTTGACAATACCCCCGTGGCTGGATAAGGCGCCCGCCCGGGTGCAGGTGGGGGCGATGGTGCGTACCGGGCGGACGAAGCGGACGAAGGGGAGCGGACGAAGGGGACCGGACAAGGGGGAGGAACGCTGTCAGCAGTGCCCCGCGGGCCGTGGAACAATCGGATGGACCCACTAGTACCTACCCCCACGCAGCAGCAGCGCGTGCGTATGTACGCATGTACCGGCACCGAGCAGGAGACACAGCACGATGCGCATCGGAGTTCTCACCGCAGGCGGCGACTGCCCGGGTCTGAACGCAGTGATCCGGTCGGTCGTGCACAGAGCGGTGGACCACTACGGCGACGAGGTCATCGGCTTCGAGGACGGTTACGCCGGCCTCCTCGACGGCCGCTACCGCAGCCTCGACCTGAACGCGGTCGGCGGCATCCTCGCCCGCGGCGGCACCATCCTCGGCTCCTCCCGCCTGGAGCGCGACCGCCTGCGCGAGGCCTGCGAGAACGCCTCCGACATGATCCACGAGTTCGGCATCGACGCCCTGATCCCGATCGGCGGCGAGGGCACGCTGACGGCGGCTCGGATGCTGAGCGACGCCGGTCTGCCCGTGGTCGGCGTCCCCAAGACGATCGACAACGACATCTCCTCCACGGACCGCACCTTCGGCTTCGACACGGCGGTCGGGGTGGCGACGGAGGCGATGGACCGGCTCAAGACCACGGCCGAGTCCCACCAGCGGGTGATGGTCGTCGAGGTCATGGGCCGGCACGCGGGCTGGATCGCCCTGGAGTCCGGGATGGCCGCGGGCGCGCACGGGATCTGTCTGCCGGAGCGGCCGTTCGACCCGGCCGACCTGGTCAAGATGGTCGAGGAGCGCTTCGCCCGCGGGAAGAAGTTCGCGGTCGTCTGCGTCGCCGAGGGCGCGCACCCCGCCGAGGGCACCATGGACTACGGCAAGGGCGAGATCGACCAGTTCGGCCACGAGCGCTTCCAGGGCATCGGCACGGCCCTCGCGTACGAGCTGGAGCGGCGCCTCGGCAAGGAGGCCAAGCCGGTCATTCTCGGCCACGTCCAGCGCGGCGGCACGCCGACCGCGTACGACCGCGTCCTCGCGACCCGCTTCGGCTGGCACGCGGTGGAGGCCGCGCACCGGGGCGAGTTCGGCAGGATGACCGCGCTGCGCGGCACCGACATCGTGATGGTGCCGCTCGCGGAGGCCGTCACCGAGCTGAAGACGGTCCCGAAGGACCGTATGGACGAGGCGGAGTCGGTGTTCTGAGTCGGTGTTCCAGGGCTGGTCCCCGCCCTACCGCGGCCCTGGGCTTCCGCTCAGTAGGGGCCGGTGCTCTCCACCGTCGACACCGTCGACCAGAAGCGATCGACGACGTGGTTCAGGAAGTCACGGCCGGCGTCGTCGGCGTCGGTCCAGGCCGTGCCGTTGGTCCAGGTGAGACCGGCCGTTATCGTGCTCCGGTACGCGCTGTGCAGTTCCCGGAGCACATCCTCGACGAGCCGCCGGTCGAGGGGTAGCAGCTTGGCCGCCGGGCGCACGTAGCCCTGCCAGCGCGTGGTGACGGCGCCCTGGAGCAGCTCGGCCAGCTTCCAGTCCCTCCCCGAGACGGTGACGAAGTCCGCCAGCGAGAGGTCGAGCAGTTCGGTGAGGGCGTCGGACTGGCGCTCGTTGCCACGCCACTGCCCGGTCTCCTCCATGCGCAGGTAGGTGGGGAGTTCGATGCCGACGACGTGGGCGACGGTCTCGGCGGAGACACCACGGGCGACGCGGTACTCGCGCAACGTCCGGGGCCTGCCCGCGAGGTCGTCCACGGAGCACCACAACATGCCCGCGAGAGCGGTGAGTTCGGCGCCGGTGGGAGCGGCCGTGCCGCGTTCCCAGTCGATGACCATGTCCGGGGTGACGTGGGGGAGTCCGAACGAGGAACGCATCCCGTACGCCACGTGCTCGGGCTCCATGCCGAGCCCGGCACGAAGTCTGCGGGCGGCCGGGGAGTCGAAGGGCGGAGTGGGGGG
>NZ_VMNX01000263.1 GCF_009377235.1 Streptomyces acidicola | reverse complement strand
TTATAAGAGACAGGTCCCATCCCATGGAGCTAAGCCCCGAGCCCCCGTCGCCGTCTTGAGAGACCGGGGCGCAGCGCCGACCTCGCTCACGCGCCCGCGCGGTCCGCCAGCGCTGCGGGGGGCTCGTCGTCCATTTCGAAGGCCATCGGGAACGGTGCGTGGCCGGCCAGGCGGAACAAGCGGACCTTGCGATGACGGCGCAGGGCGCGGGCGGCGCGTACGGTGTCGTTGTGGAAGCGGCGGGCCATGGGGACGCGCCGTACCGCCTGGGCCAGTTCCCTTGCCGCGTCCTCGCCTCCCGGCGCCGACCGTACCGCCTCCACCTGCTGCGCCTCCGCGAACACCGCGCGCAACGCCTGGCTCAACTCGCTCTCGGCGACCTCCCGTTGGTCCTCCTGCGCCTGCCGCGCCGCGTGGGCCGCCTCGTACAGCACGATCGAGGCTGCCGGATCGAGAACCCCTGAGGTGGCCAGCTCCTGGGCGACCGAGGCGCGGCGCAACAGCTGCGCGTCCAGGGCTGCACGGGCGGCGTCGATGCGCGCGTGCAGCCGGTCGAGGCGGCCGGCGGTCCAGCTCAGGTAGAGGCCGATCACGACCAGGCCGACGAGGATCCAGATCAGGGTTGCCGTCACGGGCGGCAAGGCTACCTGTCCAGGGGTACGCCGCCTTCACGTCCCAGACGCACCGGAAGCCCACCACGGCGCGCCGGCGACAGCGCCGAGCACCGCGTCCCGCGCGCGTGGGCGCAGCGTCAGATGGAACACGTACGAACTGCCGTACTGCTCCGCCTCGGTGCGGTACCCGGTGGCGCGGACGAAGTCGGTGAACCGGGCGTCGGTGACAGCCGTCGTGTCGATCCGGAAGGGCGCCACCCGTACGGTTCGGACAGGGCCCTCGGCGTCCTCGGGGTAGCCCTCGTCGAAGGCGTCATCCATACGGAATCGCCTCCGGCAGGAGCACGGCGGTCGCACCGTGTGCCGTGCGTGCCTCCGCCCGGGGCCCCGGAACGGTGAGTTGGAATACCGGACTTGCTTCCCCGCCCGTGGGGGCGCTGACCAACGAGCCCTTGCGGTCGTTGCCCCTCACCCCGTCCTTCAGTCCCGTATCAGCCCGAACCGCGCGCGCAGGCCTGAGCGTTCGTCGGCGGCGACAGCGGCCGCGCCGTCGGTCACCGTCTCGTACACGGACAGGATGTCCGCGCCGACGGTCGACCAGTCGAAGCGCCGGACGTGTGTACTGCCCCGCGTGCGCAGCTCCTCGCGCCGTTTCGGGTCGCCGAGCAGCCGCACGGCGGCGACGGCCAGGGCGTCGGCGTCCTCGTTGGCGAACAGCTCGCCCGCCGCCCCCTGGTCCAGGACCTGGGCGAAGGCGTCCAGGTCGGACGCGAGGACGGGTGCGCCCGCCGACATGGCCTCGACCAGGATGATGCCGAAGCTCTCGCCGCCGGTGTTCGGTGCGACGTACACGTCCACGCTGCGCAGGAAGCGCGCCTTGTCCTCGTCGCTGATCATGCCGAGGAACTCGACCCGGGAGCGCATCTCCTTGGGCAGGCTCGCCACGGCCTCCTCCTCGTCCCCGCGTCCGGCGACCAGAAGCCGTGTCCCCGGGCGTTCGGCGAGGATCTTCGGCAGGGCCCTCATGAGCACGGGCAGGCCCTTGCGGGGCTCGTCGATGCGCCCCATGAAGCCGATCGTCTCCCCCTGCCACTCGGGCCTGGGCTCGGCGCCGGCGAAGAAGTCGACGTCCACGCCGTTCGGGATGACGACGGCGTCGCCGCCCAGGTGCTCCACCAGCGTGCGCCGGGCGTACTCGCTCACCGCGATCCGGGCGCTGATCTTCTCCAGAGCGGCCTGGAGGATCGAGTACGCGGCGACCATCGCCCGGGAGCGCGGGTTCGACGTGTGGAAGGTGGCCACGATCGGGCCCTGCGCGGCCCAGCACGCCAGCAGGCCCAGCGAAGGCGACGCCGGCTCGTGGATGTGGATCACGTCGAACGTGCCGTCGTGCAGCCAGCGCCGTACGCGGGCCGCCGACAGGAAGCCGAAGTTGAGGCGGGCCACCGAGCCGTTGTACGGCACGGGGACCGCGCGGCCCGCCGAGACGACGTACGGCGGCAGCGGTGTGTCGTCGTCCGCGGGGGCGAGCACCGACACCTCGTGGCCGAGGCGGATGAGGTGCTCGGCCAGGTCGCGGATGTGGAACTGGACGCCGCCGGGCACGTCCCAGGAGTACGGGCAGACGATGCCGATCCTCACGGTGTCTCCTTCCCGGAAGCCCGCGCGGGGTCCCGGTTCTCGGGAGCCCTGGCGGGATCCAGGTCGGCGAGCCACAGGCGCTGCAGCATGTGCCAGTCCTCCGGATGGTCGGCGATCCCCGTGGCGAAG
Organism: Streptomyces acidicola; assembly: GCF_009377235.1. Lineage (GTDB taxonomy): Bacteria > Actinomycetota > Actinomycetes > Streptomycetales > Streptomycetaceae > Streptomyces > Streptomyces acidicola. Next base: position 10,468 of record NZ_VMNX01000263.1, on the reverse strand, counting down.
GCATCGGCCAGCGCCTGTGTCATGACAGACGTCTTCTCCTCGCGTGTACCTGACTCGGGTACCGCGATCGGGGGGTGGATTCTGCCTCTCATCACGGGAGACTTGTCGTACCAGAGCGTCACGGGGAGCAGCAGCGCGCCGGTCTGCTGGGCGAGGAGGGCCGGTCCGGCGGGCATCCGGGCCTTCTCGCCGAAGAAGTCGACCTCCACGCCGGACGCGGACAGATCGCGGTCGGCGACCAGGCAGACGAGGCCGCCGTCGCGCAGCCGCCGGGCCAGCGTGCCGAACGCGGAGCCGCCGCTGTGGGGCAGGACCTCCATGCCGAGGCCCTCACGGTAGGCGACGAAGCGGTCGTACAGCGTCTCGGGCTTCAGGCGTTCGGCAACGGTCGTGAAGGGCATCTCCAGCTTGGTGGTGACCCAGGCTCCCGCGAGGTCCCAGTTGCCCAGGTGCGGCAGCGCTATGACGACGCCCTTGCCGGCGGCGAGACCGTCGGTGAGGTGGTGCAGGTCCTGTGCTTCGAAGCCGTGCCTGATCCGTTCCGCGCTCCACGCGGGGAGACGGAACGACTCCATCCAGTAGCGCAGGTACGAGCGCATGCCCGCCCGGGAGAGCTCGGCGAGCCGCTCCGGGGACGCGCCCGGCACCACGCGCGCGTAGTTGCTCTCCAGCCGCTGTACGCCCTTGCCGCGCTGTTTCCAGGCGAGGTCGGCGATGGTGCGGCCGAGGCGTACCGCGACAGGCTCGGGGAGTTTCCTGACCGTGCTCCAGCCGAGGCCGTACAGGGCGTCCGTCAGCCGCTCCCGCACGTTGCTCACGACGTCGCCCCACTCCCCCGCGAGGCGTTCTCGTTGTCCTGGGCCGCGGCCTCGGCGGCCTCCGCCTCGGCGGATTCGCGACGCACTGTGACGACCCGCTGGATCAGTGTGACGAGACTGCCGACGGCGACGATCCACAGGGCGACGGGCAGCAGGTACTGAATGCCGGGCACGCCGAACGCGTGCAGGCCCGCGAGGCCGGCCGCGACCAGGGAGACCACCAGCCGCTCGGCACGCTCCACCAGCCCGTTCACGGCGACCGGCAGGCCGATCGACTCCCCGCGTGCCTTGGTGTAGGACACCACCTGGCCGCTCGTCAGGCAGAAGATCGAGACCGCGCACAGCACGTTGTCGTCGCCCTGCCCGGCGTACCAGAGGGCGAAGCCGCCGAAGATCGCGCCGTCGGCGACGCGGTCGAGCGTGGAGTCCAGGAAGGCGCCCCAGCGGCTGGAACGGCCCAGCTGACGGGCCATGTTGCCGTCGACCAGGTCGGAGAACACGAACAGCGTGATGACGACCGTGCCCCAGAAGAACTCGCCCCGGGGGTAGAAGACCAACGCGCCCGCGACCACTCCGGCGGTGCCGAGCAGGGTGACCGTGTCGGGGCTGACCCCTCGGCGGATGAGAAACGCGGCGAACGGTGTGAGGACACGCGTAAAGAAAGCACGCGCGTACTTGTTCAGCATGGCCTTCCCGAGGGTCGGTGCGCCGCGCGGCCCCTGCTGGCCACCGGCGGGCCCATCGTAGTCACGCGCGTGCGTGCGCGTCGGCCGGGCGCCCGCGGCCCCGTGTCACGTCCTGGCAGCGGCCTGGTCACGCGAAGATAGCGCCCGGTTCACCGAACCCCGAGCGGCACGATCACGTCCGCCGTATGGACGCACCGTGACGGGAGTGGAAAGCTCGAAGAACCGCGGGCGTCATCGGAGCCGCCACCGCACGCGGATCCGCACGTCCGCGCCCACAGTGACCTCACCGTGCACGGGAGGCAGGATCATGGGCGACAAGGCGAACGCGCACCCCGGAGCCGCCGGCAGGGCTACGGCGGCCGACCACCCCGCGTCCGTACGGAATGTGGTGCTGGTCGGCCACAGCGGATCGGGCAAGACGACTCTGGTGGAGGCTCTCGCGCTGACAGCGGGAGCGGTGAACCGGGCGGGCCGCGTGGAGGACGGCGGCACCGTCTCCGACTACGACGAGATCGAGCACCGGCAGCAGCGCTCGGTGCAGCTCTCCCTGGTGCCCGTCGAATGGGACGGGATCAAGATCAACCTTCTGGACACTCCCGGATACGCCGACTTCGTCGGGGAACTCAGGGCCGGTCTGCGAGCGGCGGACGCGGCCCTCTTCGTCGTCTCGGCCGCGGACGGGGTGGACGGCTCGACGCGGATGGTGTGGGAGGAGTGCGCGGCGGTCGGCATGCCGCGCGCCATCGTGATCACCCACCTCGAAGCGGCGCGGGCCGACTTCGACGAGATGACCCGGACCTGCGCGGAGGCCTTCGGCGCGGACGACCCCGACGCCGTACTGCCGCTCTACCTGCCGCTGCACGGCCCGCAGGGGCCGGACGGGCACGCGCCGGTGACGGGCCTGATCGGGCTGCTCTCGCAGAAGCTGTTCGACTACTCGTCCGGTGAGCGCAAGGAGTCCGAGCCGGGATCCGGCGAGCTGCCGATCATCGAGGAGGCCCGCAACCGGCTGATCGAGGGGATCATCGCCGAGAGCGAGGACGAGACCCTCATGGACCGCTACCTCGGCGGCGAGACGGTCGACTTCAAGACACTCGTGGAGGATCTGGAGCGGGCCGTCGCGCGCGGGGTCTTCTTCCCCGTACTGGCCGCCGCCCCGGCGGCCGACGGCTCCCGGCAGGGCCTCGGCACCGTGGAGCTCCTGGAACTCGTCACCCGCGGCTTCCCGACCCCACTGGAGCACGAGGCACCGACGGTCACCACACCGGACGGCAAACCCCGCGAGGTCAGGACCTGCGACCCGGACGGGCCGCTGGTCGCCGAGGTCGTGAAGACGGCCAGCGACCCCTACGTGGGCCGGCTGTCGCTGGTGCGGGTCTTCTCGGGCACCCTGCGTTCCGACGAGACGGTGCACGTCTCCGGGCACGGGCTCACGGACCGCGGTCACGAGGATCACGATGTGGATGAGCGGATCGGCGCCCTGTCCAGGCCGTTCGGCAAACAGCAGCACTCCCTGACGCACTGCATCGCGGGCGACCTGGCGTGCGTGGCGAAACTGAACCGCGCGGAGACCGGCGACACGCTCTCCGCGAAGGACGACCCGCTGCTCATGGAGCCGTGGGAGATGCCGGACCCCCTGTTGCCGCTGGCCATCCAGGCGCACAGCAAGTCGGACGAGGACAAGCTCTCCCAGGGCCTCAGCCGGCTGGTCGCCGAGGACCCCACCATGCGCCTGGAGCAGAACCAGGACACCCACCAGGTGGTGCTCTGGTGCCTGGGCGAGGCGCACGCCGACGTGGCGCTGGAACGGCTGCGCAGCCGGTACGGCGTCCAGGTCGACGTGGTCCCGCACAAGGTCTCCCTACGGGAGACGTTCGCCAACAGGTCGGGGGGCCGGGGCCGTCATGTGAAGCAGTCCGGGGGGCACGGGCAGTACGCGATCTGCGAGATCGAGGTGGAGCCGCTGCCGGGCGGCTCGGGCATCGAGTTCGTGGACAAGGTCGTCGGCGGTGCCGTGCCGCGGCAGTTCATCCCCTCCGTCGAGAAGGGCGTGCGGGCCCAGGCCGCCAGGGGCGTCGCGGCCGGTTACCCGCTCATCGACGTACGGGTCACCCTGCTCGACGGCAAGGCGCACTCCGTGGACTCCTCGGACGCGGCGTTCCAGACGGCCGGTGCGCTGGCGCTGCGCGAGGCGGCGGCCGACGCGCAGATCCACCTCCTGGAGCCGGTCGCCGAGGTGGCCGTCCTGGTCGGCGACGACTATGTGGGGCCCGTCATGAGCGACCTGTCCGGGCGGCGCGGCCGCGTCGTCGGCACCGAGCAGGCCGGTGGCGGACGGACGCTCGTACGGGCCGAGGTGCCGGAGATCGAGATCGGGCGGTACTCCGTCGATCTGCGCTCGATCTCCCACGGCACCGCGCGCTTCAACCGCAGCTACGCACGGCACGAGCCGATGCCGCCCCAGATCGCCGAGAAGGTCCGTGAACAGGCGAAGGAGGGCTGACAGTTCGACCAGCTCGACCGACGGGCCGCCGGAGCCCCCGCCCGGGGCCGCCCGGCGGCCGGGGCTCGGGGCGCCTGGAGGGGCAGGGGCGGAGTGGTTCCGGCTGGAGGTGTTCGGGGTGAAGTGGTTCGGCGTGACTCGTGGTGCGGGCGGATGGCGGGCCGTTCGCTCAACTGCCCTGTGATGCGCGGCTTTCGGAGTCCGGTGACGGATGTCGGTGGGTACGGATACGCTGATCACCTGATCGAGTTGTGGCCCGATCATGCCGCGATCCTGGCGATGACCTGATCAACAGGTGTGCGGAGCACAGAAGTCGGGAAGGCCGCAGAAGCGGAACTGTGGCGATGGGGGCGGCGGTGGCGGACGACGGATTTGATTTCTCTCCCGGTGCACAGGTGCCGCTCACGGGCACCGCGGGGCAGACGGCGGCGACGTTCGCGCTGGCGTCCGCCGCCTACCGGGACAACGAGGTCGCGGAGATCCTCAAAGCGAACAACGAGTGGCACAAGTCCAAGGTCAGTGAAGGCCGCAAGTGGGCGACGATCTTCAGGCCCAACCTCGGCGAGGCCTTCTCGATGGCGGTGCGGGACCGCATGCTCGGCGCCGGCCGCAAGGCACTCGTCCAGTCCTTCGGCATGGAGCCACAGGTCGTCGTCGAGCACAGCCTCGCGGCGATCCGCATCCGGCGCGAGCGGGACAACTGGCTCACGGCGGTGATGGTGCTGTGCGGCCTGCTGTTCCTGCCGGGGCTGCTGCTCTGGCTGTTGGTCTTCCAGCTCCGGACGATGGTCGCCAAGCGCGAGGACAAGCGGGCCGGCACCCTTGCCACCGCGCTGCTCGTGGCCGTGGGCGTCCTCGCCGTGATCGTCATGATCCAGATGCCGGTGACCGGCTTCTGGGCCTGGTACGCGCGCGCGTGCCTCGTGCTGCCCGTCGTCGGCTGGTTCTGGGCCAAGCAGATCTGCGAGCGCACGGCCAAGGACCTGCGCGAGCGCTGGGAGGGCCTGCTGTCGGGCGGCGGTGTCGGCGCCAAGATCCCCGAGGCGGTGCCCGGCAGTCCGGGTGAGAGCAAGGCCGAGCAGCTGCGCAAGGAGCTCGCCCGGCTCAGCGCCGAGCAGCGGTCCAACCTCGTCTTCTACGCCGGTCCCAAGGGCATCCTCGGCATGGGTACCCGCTGGGGCAGCTGGCAGCTCGCCGAGGATCTGGTACCGGCCGACCCCGGCAAGGAGATCCACCCGTTCCGCAGCTGGGACGTCATCCGGTCCATCCATGACCAACTGCGCATGCTGGAGCGCGGGCCGCTGAACACCGGCGGCTTCCCTGCCCCGTCGATCAAGCACTGGATCGTCAGTCCGATCGCGGAGGGCGCGGGCGGCGTGTCGCGGCCCGAGGGCGAGGACATCGACGCGTACCAGTTCAAGACCCATGCCATACAGGAGATCTGCAACAAGCAGCAGTTCGGCAGCGGGAACCGGCACTACCTGGGTGTGCAGTGGACGCTCTGGGACGGACAGTTGATCATCACGATGATGATCAACGTGACCGTGCTGCACCACACGCTGCGCATCGAGGTGACCGGACATGCGCTGGGGCCGGTGCACGGGCTGTTCAACGACAAGCCGGCCGCGAAGGAGAAGTCGGTCCAGAAGTCGATCAGGTTCTGGGAGACCCGGAAGGTGAAGCTCCCGCTGGTCGACACGGACGAGGTCGTGCGGCTCGCCGCGCGGGCACCGCTGACCTGGTATCCGCCTCTGCTGAACTGGCTCGGTGGGTCCATGTCGCTGCCCGAGCCGTTCGGGATGCGGCACGCGTGGGCCGACCAGCCGTGGCGGCACCGGTTCATGGCGGACGACGCGTTGCGCGCGGCGACGCCCGTGCTGCGAGTGGTGCACTCGGCGGCGATCAAGGTCCTTGCGGAGAACGGCGTGGACACCGAGAAGTTCGGTGCCCGGTCCTCGTTCCTCAGCACGGCCGTCCAGGACCCGACACCGCGGAAGGCGGACGTGTACGACGCGTAGTGCCTCCGGCGGTCTTCAGGCTTGGGTGCCTGGGCGTGCCTACGGCCCGCGGTTGTGCCGTGGGCCGTAGGCACGCCCTTTGAAGTCGCGGGGGCTCGGGCCCGGCAGATCAGTTCGCGGGCCAGGCCTGCGCCAGCATGTCGCGGGTGTCGGCCAGAAGCTGCGGCAGCACCTTCGTGTGGCCGACCACCGGCATGAAGTTGGTGTCGCCGCCCCAGCGGGGCACGACGTGCTGGTGGAGGTGCGCGGCGATGCCGGCACCGGCGACCCCGCCCTGGTTCATACCGATGTTGAAGCCGTGGGCGCCGGAGGCGGTGCGCAGGGCGGTCATGGCCTGTTTGGTCAGCTCGGCGAGTTCGGCGGTCTCCGCCGTGGTGAGGTCCGTGTAGTCGGCGACGTGACGGTAGGGCACGACCATCAGATGGCCGCCGTTGTACGGGTACAGGTTGAGCACCGCGTACACATGCTCCCCGCGCCTGATGATCAGGCCGTCCTCGTCGGACTTGGCCGGGATCGAGCAGAACGGGCAGCCGTCGTCGGCCCCCGGACCGGTGGGCTTGTTCTCGCCCTGGATGTACGCCATCCGGTGGGGCGTCCACAGGCGCTGGAACGCGTCCTGCGTCCCCACTCCGATCTGCTGCTCCGGCTCACTCGTCATGCTGTGCAGCATATGGCTTCACCCGCACGAAGCGTGTGGCCGGGGCGGGGAGGGCCGTGGGACGCGGACCACGACGGAAGGCCCCCGGAGCGGTGCTTGGGCTCCAGGGGCCTTCCGTACGGGTGTGCTCACGGGTCAGACCTGGACGCGGTCCTCCACGACCTGCGCGATCTTGGCGATCGCCTCGTCCACCGGGATGCCGTTCTCCTGCGAGCCGTCGCGGTAGCGGAAGGAGACGGCGCCGTGGGTCATGTCCTCGTCGCCGGCGATGACCATGAAGGGCACCTTCGCCTTCTGGGCGTTGCGGATCTTCTTCTGCATACGGTCGGAGGAGGAGTCGACCTCGACGCGCAGGCCCTTGCGCTTCGCCGCGGCGGCGAACTTCTCCAGGTACTCCACGTGCGCGTCGCCGATCGGGATGCCGACGGCCTGGACGGGCGCCAGCCAGGCCGGGAACGCACCCGCGTAGTGCTCAAGGAGCACCGCGAAGAACCGCTCGATCGAGCCGAAGAGCGCGCGGTGGATCATGACCGGACGCTGCTTGGAGCCGTCCGGGCCGGTGTACTCCAGGTCGAAGCGCTCCGGCAGGTTGAAGTCGAGCTGGACCGTCGACATCTGCCAGGTGCGGCCGATGGCGTCCTTGGCCTGGACGGAGATCTTCGGGCCGTAGAAGGCGGCGCCGCCCGGGTCCGGGACCAGCGGGAGGCCCTGCTTCTCGGCGACCTGGCGGAGGGTCTCGGTGGCCTCTTCCCAGGCCTCGTCCGAGCCGACGAACTTCTCCGGGTCCTTGGTGGACAGCTCCAGGTAGAAGTCCGTGAGGCCGTAGTCGCGCAGCAGGTTCAGGACGAACGTGAGCGTCTTTTCCAGCTCGTCCGCCATCTGCTCCTTGGTGCAGTAGATGTGCGCGTCGTCCTGGGTGAAGCCGCGGGCACGGGTGAGACCGTGCACGACACCCGACTTCTCGTACCGGTACACGGTCCCGAACTCGAAGAGGCGCAGCGGCAGTTCACGGTAGGAGCGGCCGCGCGCGTCGAAGATCAGGTTGTGCATCGGGCAGTTCATGGGCTTCAGGTAGTAGTCCACGCCCTCGTCGAGCTGCATGGGCGGGTACATCCCGTCGGCGTACCAGTCCAGGTGGCCCGAGACCTCGAAGAGCTTCCCCTTCGTGGCGTGCGGGGTGTAGACGAACTCGTAGCCCTCCTCCTCGTGCCGGCGGCGCGAGTAGTCCTCCATGACCCGGCGGATGATGCCGCCCTTGGGGTGGAAGACGGCGAGGCCGGAGCCGATCGCGTCCGGGATGGAGAACAGGTCCAGCTCGTTGCCCAGCTTGCGGTGGTCGCGCTTCTCGGCCTCGGCGAGGAAGTCGAGGTGCGCCTTCAGCTCGTCCTTGGAGGGCCAGGCGGTGCCGTAGATGCGCTGGAGCATGGGGTTCTTCTCGCTGCCGCGCCAGTACGCGGCGGCGTTGCGCATCAGCTTGAACGCCGGGATGGTGCGGGTGGTGGGGAGGTGGGGACCCCGGCAGAGGTCCTTCCAGCACAGCTCGCCGGTCTTGGCGTCCAGGTTGTCGTAGATGGTCAGCTCGCCTGCACCCACCTCGACGTCCGCGCCGTCGTCGGAGGACGCGGAGCCCTTGAGGCCGATCAGCTCCAGCTTGTACGGCTCGTCCGCCAGCTCCTCACGGGCGGCCTCATCGGTGACGACGCGCCGCGAGAAGCGCTGGCCGCGCTTCTGGATCTCCTGCATCTTCTTCTCGACGGCCTTGAGATCCTCGGGCGTGAACGGCGTCTCGACATCGAAGTCGTAGTAGAAGCCGTCCTTGACGGGCGGGCCGATGCCCAGCTTGGCCTCGGGGAACAGCTCCTGCACGGCCTGCGCCATCACGTGCGCCGTCGAGTGCCGCAGGATGTTCAGGCCGTCCTCGGAGGAGATCTCCACCCCTTCGACGGTCTCGCCGTCCCTCACCTCGTACGCGAGGTCCTTGAGCTCGCCGCCCACGCGGGCCGCGACGATGGTGCGCTCGCCGGCGAAAAGGTCGGCGGCCGTAGTGCCCGTCGTCACCACGCGCTCTTCCCGCTCGGAATCGCGTTGGATGATCACACGGACGTCTGACACCGGTCTCTCCTGCCTGATGGGTGAGCGCGCACGCGTCCGCGTACGCAGACAGGAATCGTACCGAGCCCGGGGTGCCCTCTGCGAAACGGTTATCACCGACCCGCTTCACTCCCCGCTGCACGCCTCCTCGAAGAAGGCCATCGTCTCCGCGGTCTCCTGCAGCGACTTCATCAGCCGGTCCCGCTCCGCCTCGTCGACCTGCACGGGGACGACCCCCGAAGCGCCGGTGAGGCGCCGGAACCCGCCCCGGCGCTCCAGCCTGCCGTGTACGCGGACGGGCAGCCCGACGAGATGGGCGTGGCCCGCGATCCGGTACGACTCCTCGTCCAGTGTCATGCGGACGTGCGGCACCTCGGCCCCAGCGAGGACGCGCAGACGTACGGTGCCCTCTCCGCGTGGTCCCGAGCGGCGCATCCGTACGACGGCTCCGGTGAGGCGCACGGACACCGAGGGTTCCTCGCGCAGATAGCGGGACGCGGCCTCGCGCAGCGCGGGCAGGTCGCCCGGGGAGAACTCGACGGGCTCGGAATGCGGGGCGCAGCCCTCGGGAACCCCGACGGCGGGTGCCCATTCGACGGCGATGCGCGCACCCTCGGTGCCCCGGACGAGGGCGGCCAGGGACTCGGTGAGTTCGTGGCTGACGCCTGCCTCGACGGCGCTGTCGAAGGCGTCCATGCCGCCGGTGGCGCGCCGGTAGTCGACGGCCTCGCGGGCCGCGTACAGCGCCTGGTGGAGGCGTACGGCCAGGGGGCGGCCGGTGGCGACGGGGACGAAGGCGGTGATGCGGCGCCCGTCGGGAGCGGTGCCGACGAGGACGTCCTCCAGAGACATGGCCGCCGGGCGGCGGTGTCGGGCACCGTAGTAGCCCGCACGCGCGTGCGTGGCGAGCGCTCCCGCGAGCAGCATCTGGCGGGCGGCGCCGCGCAGCTGGTCCTCGACGGTCCAGGGCGCGGCGCCGACGGGGCCGGTCGGGACGTCCCGCCACCAGCGGATCTCGTCGCTGGGGACGGAGAGGGCGAGGAGGATGTCGCGGGCGGACGGGGATCCGCTGCGGGAGAGCGCGTCGAGTGCCTCGCCGAGCAGGTCGTCGCTGTCGGGGAAGGCGCGGTTCTCGGGCACGAGCAGGCTGGTACCGGCGCCGCCCGGTCCGGGTGGGGTCCAGCGGCCGTAGCGTCCGGCGGCTCCGCCGCGTCGCTGCCAGCCGTGCCGGTGGAGGAGGGTGCTGAGGACCGCCGGGTCGACCCGGCCGGGCTCGGGCGGCAGGGGCCGGGCGGCGTCGACGGGATGGGGCCGGACCGGCCTCAGGGGTTCGTCGATGGGGCGGTGCGTCACGGTCTGCCTCCCGTTCCGACCCGCGTCATGATCTCGCAGAGCGCATGGTCGTCGAAGATGCGCGAGGTCGGTATGCGCACGTTGGTCCTGTGCCGTCCGGTGATCGGGTGCCCGGCGAGGTTGATCCAGTAGCAGCAGTGCCGCAGGTCCAGGCGGTCATGGCTGGCGCGCAGCCAGTCGTCCTGGGAGCGGGGCACGAGCATCACCACGAGGATCTTGTGCACCGAGACCGGGGTGCGGGCGAGCTTCGCCAGGTGCTCGTTGTCGAGCGTGAAGGAGAAGGCGGGGCCCATTCTGCGGGGCGGGGGCGCAGCCCTCTCGGTCGAGGGTGGTGGTGGGAG
>NZ_VMNX01000262.1 GCF_009377235.1 Streptomyces acidicola | reverse complement strand
GCCGCACACCCTGCCGAACCGCCCGCTGAAACAACCGTTCCCCTGGGGGAGTTGGAAGCACCTGTGACCACCTGGACCGACCACACCGCCGACCGCCCCATCTCCCTCACCGCCCCGAGCGGCATCGACCGGGCCGCTCACCACCGGCTCGACGAGGCCTGGCTCGCGGCGGCGTGGAGCCACCCGACGACACGCTGCTTCGTGGTGTCGGGCGGCCAGGTCCTCATCGACGAGACGGAGGACGGCAACACCGAACTCGTCATGACCCCGTCCTTCGAGGCCCCGCTCACCGAGGCCCACCGCTACTTCCTGGGCATCGACGATGAGGGTGTGGCCTATTTCGCACTCCAGAAGGACGGGCTCCCGGGCCGTATGGATCAGTCCGCGCGCCCGGCGGGACTGCGGGAGGCGGGTCTGCTGCTGTCGCCACGCGACGCGGGCCTCATGGTGCACGCGGTCGGCCTGGAGAACTGGCAGCGCACTCACCGCTTCTGCTCGCGCTGCGGCGAGCGCACCGTCATCGCGGCGGCCGGCCACATCCGCCGCTGCCCGGCCTGCGGCGCCGAGCACTACCCGCGTACCGACCCGGCGGTGATCATGGCGGTCACGGACGACGAGGACCGGATCCTGCTGGGCCGCCAGGTGCACTGGCCCGAGGGCCGCTTTTCGACCCTCGCCGGCTTCGTCGAGCCCGGTGAGTCCATCGAGCAGTCCGTGCGGCGCGAGGTCTTCGAGGAGGCGGGCATCACCGTCGGCCCGGTCGAGTACATCGCCAGCCAGCCCTGGCCCTTCCCCTCCAGCCTCATGCTGGGCTTCCTGGCCCACGCGACCTCCACCGACATCAATGTCGACGGCGATGAGATCCACGAGGCACGCTGGTTCTCGCGCGAGGAGCTACGGGCCGCTTTCGAGTCCGGGGAGGTGCTGCCGCCCTACGGCATCTCGATCGCGGCGCGCCTGATCGAGCTCTGGTACGGCAAGCCCCTGCCCAGGCCGGGCAGCGCCCTCTGACGGTCGGCGGTGTGGGCGCAGTCAGGCCGTCAGACCGCAGTCAGGCAGTCAGGCAGTCAGACCATGGACAACCGGCAGTCAGACCAGCGGGCAGTCAGGCCATGGACAGTGGGTGAGGCATCTGTTCGGTCCAGATGGTCTTGCCGGACGCTCCGTATCTCACGCCCCAGCGGTGGGTGAGCGCGCCGATGAGCTGAAGTCCGCGACCGTTCTCGTCGGTGTCGGAGGCCCGTCGGACATGGGGCGTGGTGAGGCTCCCGTCGGAGACCTCGCAGACCAGGTGGTGCCCGCGCAGCAGGCGCAGGGCGACGGGCCCTCGCGCGTGCCGCACCACGTTCCCGACGAGTTCGCTGACGACGAGTTCGGTGCTCATCACGAGATCGTCCAGATCCCAGAGGCCGAGCTGCCCACGGACCAGTTCACGTGCCTGGCGTGCCGCGGTGGGATCCGTGGTCAGGGGCCAGGCGGCGACTTTCTCGGGCGCCAGTGCATGGGTGCGTGCGATGAAGAGCGCTGCGTCGTCCCTGCCGGTCTTCTGGGTCGGCAGCAGGGCGGACACGACGGTGTCGCACAGCTTCTCAAGGCCCGGCCGGTCCTCCTCGGCCGCGGCCGAGGCCAGGATCCCAGCGAACTGGTGGATGCACTCGTCGATGTCCTGGCCGGGTGACTCCACCAAGCCGTCGGTGAACAGTGCCACCAGGCTGTCGTCCGGTACTTCCATCTGGATGACATCGAACGGCGGGGTGGCGGCGCCCAGGGGCGAGTTCGTGGGGATCTTCGGTAGGTGCACCGTGTGATCGGGGTGGATGACGACCGGTGGGAGGTGACCGGCGGAAGCGAACTCGCACAGACGTGTCGTGGGGTCGTAGACGGCGTACAGACACGTGGCGTAGAAGCTGTCGCCGAGATCGCTCACGAGCTCGTTGAGATGGGCGAGGATTTCGTCGGGTGGGAGTTCGAGTTCGGTGAGGGTACGTACGGCTGTGCGCAGGCGCCCCATGGTGGCCGCTTCCGACAGTCCGTGGCCCATGACGTCGCCGATGACGAGCGCGGCGCGTTCGGCGGACAACGGGATGAGGTCGTACCAGTCGCCGCCGACGTCGAGACGGCGGTCAGCCGGCAGATAGCGTGCCGCGGCGCTGATGGCGAGGAGCGCGGGAAGCTTCTGGGGCAGCAGCCCGCGCTGCAGTTCCTGGGCGCGGTTGTGCTCCGAGTCGTAGAGCCTGGAGCGCTCCAGCGCCTGGGCGATGAGTCCGCTGAGAGCGATGAGCAGAGTCCGCTCTTCGCCGCTGAACGGTTGTGGCTGCTTGAAGGCGATCACGCAGCATCCGGTCACCCGACCGGTGACGATCAGCGGCAGGTAGGCCCAGGACTGGTCCTCGCCGGTGACGACGGCAGCAGCGGAATGCGGGTAGCGCTCCCTGTGCTCGTGCACGGACTCGATGAACAGCGGCACTCGGGTGGTGAGGACATCGGCCACGGGGGTGCCGAGGCGTGGGCTGCGAACCTGGAAGGCGTCCAGTTGGGCCTTGCCGTACCCGATGGAGCCGACGACACAGGGGAAGCCGTCCTCCAGGGTCAGGACAGCGAGCCTGCTGGCTCCGAACGGTGCGAGGACGTGCTCTGCCGTCGCTTTCACGACGTCCCGCATGGTGATTGCCTCGGCGAGCGCCTCGGTCAGCCTTGCGGTGTGTGCGGAGCGTTCCGCTGCGCTGCGTTCCGCGGCTTCCCGTTCCGCCTCTCTGATCCTCCGGTCGGTCACATCGGTCGAGTAGATGGCCAGTCCCTGCGGAACCGGTACCAGGCGCAGGTGGTACCAGCGCTGGTTGGCGGGCGAGTTCAGTTCGGCGCCCATCGGCCGGCTTTCCGAGACGGTGCGTCTGCACATCTCCTCGAACCCGGGCGTCCGTGCGGCGGCGATGTTCCACAGGGAGCGGTCCCCGCTGGCGGGGACCGGGCCGAGTGCCCGCTCTGCCTCGGCGTTGACGAAGGTCACCTGCCAGTCGGTGTCCACGGCGGCGAATCCGTCCGTCATGTGTCGCAGGGCGTGGTCGACGGCGTCCCTGGCGGCCCGGGTGCGGGTGGTGTCCCACACCGTGCCGACCACGTGCGTAGGCTCCCCGTCCGCATCCGTGATCACCCGGGCGCGGGCCTGCGCCCAGCCCGAGGTCCCGTCCGGGCGCCGGATGCGGTACTCGACTCCGTAAATGCTGCGGGTCCGGATCGCGTCCTCGGTGTCCGCCATCACCCATGGCAGGTCGTCGGGGTGGACCATGTCCACCCAGGTCTCGATCCGCTGGTCGAAGGTGTCGGGGTCGATGCCGAGCACCCTCATGGACTGCTCGTCGTAGAAGAGCTCGCCCGTGCGGATGTTCCAGTCCCAGGACCCCACACTGACCGCCTTGGCGGCCTCGCTCAGTCGCGAGTCGCTGTCGGGTTCGAGCCACCATTCGGGGGATCTGCTGTGGGAGGCGCCGAGAGAGCGGCCCAGGTGGTCGGTGACGCGGCGAGCGGCCTCCTCCAGGAAGCCACACTGTGCGACCGTCGGCCGTTCGTCCAGACAGATGATGGACAGAGTGCCGAGAACACGCTCCTGCGACACCATCGGGACGACGACGACACCGGCCACGGCTGCACCGTCCGGGGGGTCCGGAAGCGGAGCCGGGGCGGGTCCGAGGCTGTCTCCCCGGTGCGGTGCCGGGTGCCATCGGCACTTTCCGTCCAGCATGCGGTCGACCGGGCTCATCGGCTGCCCGACCACGTGGTCCTGCCACTGCCGCGCATGCGCTGCGGGCAGACCGTCGACAGCGAGGAGACGCAGCCCTGACCCCATCCAGGGGCCCGTGAGATGCGCCATCCCGCCCAGACCTCCGAGCTCGGCGACCGCGTGGTGCAAAGCGCAGTTCAAGGCCTCGGTTCCCGTGACGTCCTCACCGAACGCCGCGAGAGCCCGCAGGCGCTCCTCCTGGGACCAGCGCGACGTCCGACTCTCGTGGTGCGTTTCGTGTGCCGTCATGGGTTGCCTGTCGGTGATCTGCTTGTCCTGGGCGTAGGCGAAGCAATATGCCCCATGTCCTGGATCAACATTCTTAGGTCAATATTCCCGCATACAGGTTAATAAAATATGCCAAAGTATTGATGGCGGCATAAGTAACGTGATTGCGGGTGTATCGGTCGGGCGGACAACTCCTGCCGCAGGCGGATAACTCGCGGGAACGGGAAGCGGCGGGGGTCCGGAGCGCAAAAACCCCCGATCGGCCACTGAGGCCGTCGGGGGTCGTGCGGCGTGAGGGTCAGGCGCTGAGGGCTTGCTTCACCTGGGCGAGGCTCGGGTTGGTCATCACGACCTCGGTGCCACCCGCGGTGGGAACCACCCGCACCGTGGGAACCGTCTGGTTGCCGCCGTTCGCCTTCTCCACGAACGCCGCGGACTCGGGGTCCTGCTCGATGTTGATCTCGGTGTACGCGATGCCCTCGCGGTCCATCTGGCTCTTCAGCCGACGGCAGTAGCCGCACCACGTGGTGCTGTACATCGTCACAGTGCCCAGCATGTCTCTGGCGCTCCTTCACGGCTCGGGGGTGGAGTGGCTGTGAGGTGAACGCACGGGTGCGGTCCGCCATTCCCGTGCGCAGGCGGCTCTCCTGTGCTCACGCGACGGGGACACAGGGCACATCCCGAGGCACCTGCCGCATTAGTACGACTGCAGGGCCAGGCCTGTGGACAACTTGCCCACCCGTCACCGGGGACCTGGCAGCATGGCGGGGTGACAGCAGCAACGCACTCCACCCTGTTCCCACAGGTCCCGGACACCCCCGACGCGGTGCTCGAAGGGCTCGACCCCGAGCAGCGCGAGGTGGCGACCGCCCTGCACGGTCCGGTGTGCGTGCTGGCGGGGGCCGGCACGGGCAAGACGCGGGCGATCACCCACCGCATCGCCTATGGGGTGCGTGCCGGCATACTGCACCCCTCCAGTGTGCTGGCCGTCACGTTCACCAACCGCGCTGCCGGCGAGATGCGCGGCCGCCTGCGCCAGCTCGGTGCCTCCGGCGTCCAGGCCCGTACGTTCCACTCGGCAGCACTTCGCCAACTCCAGTACTTCTGGCCGAAGGCAGTCGGCGGCTCCATGCCGAGGATCATCGACCGCAAGATCCAGATCGTCGCTGACGCCGCGGCCGCCTGCCGTATCCGTCTCGATCGCAACGAACTGCGGGATGTCACCGGCGAGATCGAGTGGTCCAAGGTCACCCGGACCGTCCCCGCCGACTACGCCGCCGTGGCGGACAAGCACGGCCGCGAGGCCCCTCGCGACCCCGCCGAGATCGCCCAGCTCTACGCGGCGTACGAGGATCTCAAGCGTGATCGTGCCGTCATCGACTTCGAGGACGTCCTGCTGCTCACGGTGGGCATCCTGCAGGACCGGCGCGACATCGCGGAGCAGGTCCGCCGCCAGTACCAGCACTTCGTGGTCGACGAGTACCAGGACGTCAGCCCGCTCCAGCAGCGCCTGCTGGAACTGTGGCTCGGCGAGCGGGACGACCTGTGCGTCGTCGGCGACGCCAGCCAGACGATCTACTCGTTCACGGGTGCAACCCCGGACCATCTGCTCGACTTCCGTATCCGCCACCCCGGAGCCACGGTCGTCAAGCTGGTCCGCGACTACCGCTCCTCGCCTCAGGTCGTCCACCTCGCCAACGGCCTGCTCGCCCAGGCCCGGGGCCGCGCTGCCGAGCACCGCCTGGAGCTGATCTCCCAGCGTGGCCCCGGCCCCGAGCCCGTCTACACCGAGTACGCGGACGAGCCCGCCGAGGCCGAGGGCGCCGCCCGCCGCATCCGTGACCTCATCGCCTCGGGCGTCGCCGCGAGCGAGATCGCCGTCCTGTTCCGTACGAACGCACAGTCGGAGACCTACGAACAGGCCCTCGCCGACGCCGGGGTGCCCTACCAACTCCGAGGCGCCGAGCGGTTCTTCGACCGGCCCGAGGTGCGCAAGGCGGGTGTCGCCCTGCGCGGAGCGGCCCGCTTCGGCGCCAACGACGTCCTCCTCGACGACACCGTCGACCTGCCGTCACAGGTGCGGGCCGTGCTGTCGGGGGAGGGGTGGACCAGCAAGCCCCCGGCGGGCTCGGGCGCCGTCAGAGAGCGCTGGGAATCGCTGGCCGCGCTGGTGAACCTCGCACAGGACTTCGCCGCGGCCAAGCCCGACGCCACCCTCGGTGACCTCGTCGCGGAGCTCGACGAGCGGGCGAATGCCCAGCACGCGCCCACTGTGCAGGGCGTCACCCTTGCCTCGCTGCACTCCGCCAAGGGTCTGGAGTGGGACGTCGTCTTCCTGGTCGGAGTCGCCGAGGGCATGATGCCGATCACCTATGCCAAGACCGATGAGCAGGTCGAGGAGGAGAGGCGCCTGCTCTACGTCGGCATCACGCGCGCGCGGGAACGCCTGCATGTCTCCTGGGCCCTGTCCCGCTCGCCCGGCGGGCGCCCGAACCGCCGCCCCAGCCGCTTCCTCGACGGCCTGCGCCCCGGATCCACTGCCACCGCGGGCAGGGGTGGTACAGGGAGAGCCGGTGGCATCGAGCGTGGTTTCCCAGGCAACGCGGCTGCTGTGGCCCCACGGCCCACCAGCCGGACGCCGGCCCGTTGCCGTGTCTGCGGGCGCACCTTGAGGGACGCCGGCGAGATGAAACTGATGCGGTGTGAGGACTGTCCGTCCGACATGGACGAGGCCCTCTACGAGCGGTTGCGCGAGTGGCGGGGGGCGCAGGCACGGAGCAGCGGCCAGCCGGACTTCTGCGTCTTCACCGACAGGACCCTGATGGCCATCACCGAAGCGGTACCGACCACTCCGGCTGAACTCTCTCGTATCCCAGGGGTCATCGCGCGTAAACTGCAGCGCTACGGGGCCGATGTCCTGACCATCTGTGCAGGTCAGGAGGTTGAGATAGGCGATGAGGGCGACTGACGCCAACTCGTCGAAAAAATAGTTTGCGCATGCGCCAGCAATCCCCATAGGTTCTTAGGCACGGGAACGGCGGCCTTCTCCCAGGCGCCGGTTCCGTGCTGTACTTAATAACCGTTGGATCGGCTCACCCCGATCCCCCTAGACGCCGAGAGGAGGCGATTCCAGTGATCAGCATCAACACCAGCACCGTCAGCACCGTCAAACTGACCGATCGCTCGGCCGTCTCCCTGTGCATGCTCGGCGTCTCGAACCTGGGCACTGGTCTGTCCGGCATCCGTGCCGTCCGTCCGGCGTCCCCTGTGTCTCTCGCGGGTCTTCCCGTCCGTGAGCGCAATGAGCGACCGACCAAGGCACTGGAAGCAGCAGCAGTGGCACAGGCGCAGGCCTATGCCTTTGCGGCGGCCGCCGGTGCCGGATCCCTGAAGCAGACGACGCAGCACCACACGATGTGGGCCTTCCGTGGGCCAGATCCCTGGAGTGATCCAGCCTGATCGCCGATCAGGCCGGCGCCTTCAGGGCCGCGGAACCCCATCCGGGATCCGCGGCCCTTCTGTTTGTCCCTCACCGGGGACGACAGAGCGAAGGGGCCTCGGGACAAGCAAGAACCCGGTACCAGCCGCCACCGGCCAACCGGCCGGAACGACCAGACGAGGAAGACGAACCGTGCAACTCGAAGCGCACGCCCCGTCCGTACCGCCTTCCGAAACGATCTCCCCGCCCGGCCTCACGGAGGACTCCACCTTGACCCCGCTCACTGCGCTCACCGCGCTCGACGACGCCATCGAGAACCTCGGCGTGCCCGTCCCCTGCCGCTCCTACGACCCGGAGGTCTTCTTCGCCGAGTCGCCGGCGGACGTCGAGTACGCCAAGTCCCTCTGCCGCACCTGCCCGCTGATCGAGGCCTGCCTCGCCGGCGCCAAGGAGCGGCGTGAGCCCTGGGGCGTCTGGGGTGGCGAGCTGTTCGTCCAGGGTGTCGTTGTGGCCCGCAAGCGGCCGCGTGGCCGCCCGCGCAAGAACCCGGTCACGGCATGAACACGCTAGGAACGATCGACCGCCCCCTCACGCACGACCCCAAGAAGCAGGCCCCGATGAAGCCGTCCACCCATGAGCCCGCCGGCTCCGCGATTCCAGACTTCACCACCGCCGGTGCGACCGGCTCCCGTCAGAACAGGACCCGAGAGATGCAACTCATTCCAGAAGCCCTGGCCCGTGCGCATATGCACGACCGACTGCAGGAGGCGGAGCAGGAGCGCCGGGCCATGCGCCTGGCGACGGCCCGGCGGATGCAGCGCCGCGCCGAGCGCGCCTCGATGCGGGCTCGCCGTGCGCTCGCCATGGCCGTGATGCAGTAGCCGACGCCAGACACACAGGCACCAACCAGAAGCAGTAGCTGAGCGGGGGCCGGTCCGAACGGGCCGGCCCCCGCTGTGCGCTGCGCCCACCGAACCGTCGGACGCGGCGATATCGTCGCCAAGTGACGATTCATCCCGGGGACAGCGACCACAGCGGCTCCGCGCGGTGCCCCGACACCACGGAAGCGCCCCACCTCGTCTGCGCCCAGTGCGGCACCCCGGCCGAAGACCCTCAGCCCACCTGGACGTGCTCCGTGGAGAACGGCATCCGGCACTACTTCTGCGACAACTGCGCCCGGGCGAACATCAGGGCCATCGAGAGACGCCTGGACTCGGCCTGGTGGTGAGGCAGTTGATCACTCCAGGAACACGCGGTGGCCAGCAGGAACATGCGGTGGTCGGCAGGAATGTGCGCTGGTCGGCAGGAACGCGCGGTGGGCGGTGCGAACCGGGTCGGTGTCGTCGAGCTTGGGAAGTGCCCGGATCGCCCCACGGTTCGTCCCTGCGTGCGCGCGGTCTCGTGCCCCAGTTCCCCGGTGATCACGCCTCCGCGGCTTGCTGCTCCTCCGGCAGGAACCCCGGCAGCCACTTCTCCAGCTCGTCCCGCAGGCGGACCGTGGCGCCCAGTTGGCACAGCACCCCGATCGTGCTCAGCGTCACCCGGTGGATCAGCAGGTACGACGGGGGCAGGTTGAGCTGCTTGCCGAGCTGGTGGGCGGGGGAGCGCGGGTCGGCTATACGGGCCGCCTGGGTGCGCATCCAGCCCCGGGTGAAGGTGAACTCGTCGGCCTGGGCCGGTTCGATGATCGGCAGCAGATAGTCGAGGACGGAGTCGGGGTCCAGCTCCACGGACTCCTTGACGAAGCCCTCCGCGCAGAGCAGCTCGTAGACCGCCTCGGCCTGGCCGTCGAGCGTCATCCGCAGGGAGTTTCCGATCGGTGCGGGCAGGCCGTCCGGGAGGCGGTCCACCGTGCCGAAGTCGAGGACACCCAGGCGCCAGCCGCTTTTCTCGTCGGGCACCAGGCGGAAGTTGCCCGGGTGCGGGTCCGCGTGCAGGAGGCCGGTGCGGGCAGGGCCCGAGAAGAGGAACCGGGCCAGCAGCTGACCGGCACGGTCGCGCTGCTCCTGGGTGCCGTCCGCTATCACATCCGACAGTGGCGTGCCGTCGATCCACTCGGTCACCAGGACCTGCTCGGACTGGTGGACGACGGCCGGAACCAGGACGTCCGGGTCGTCCGCGAACTCCGCCGCGTGCGCCTCCTGAGCCTGAGCCTCCAAGCCGTAGTCGAGCTCCTCGGACACGCGGTCGCGCAGCTCCGCGATCAGCGGCTTGACATCCATCCCCGGGATCAAAGGACCCAGAAGGCGGGCAAAGTGGCTGAGTTGTTTCAGATCGGACAGGAGAGCCTCGCCCGCGCCCGGATACTGCACCTTGACCGCGACCTCGCGGCCGTCGTGCCAGGTCGCGTGGTGCACCTGGCCGATCGAGGCCGCGGCGGCCGGTTTGTCCTCGAACTCCAGGAACAGCTCCTGCCAGTCCTCGCCGAGCCGCTCCGCCAGCACCGAGTGCACCGTGTGTGTGGGCATCGGGGGTGCCGCTTCCTGGAGTTTGGTCAGGGCCGCGCGGTACGGCCCCGCGATCTCCTCCGGCAGCGCCGACTCAAAGACGGACAGTGCCTGCCCGAACTTCATCGCGCCGCCCTTGAGCTCGCCGAGCACCTTGAACAGTTGCTCCGCCGTGCGCTGTTGCAGCTCACGGCCCACGATCTCCGCCGACTTCCCGCCGATCCTTTTGCCGAGCCCCCAGGTCGCCCGCCCGGCGAAGCCGAGCGGGAGCGCGGCGAGCTTGGCGGTACGGGTGACCGCCTTCCGGGGAAGATCAGACATGCGCCCTCCAAGTCCCAGACCGCCGTGCGGAGTGTGCTGTGCGGGACAAGCTCGTTGACCGCTGTTGCCCCGCCATTGTCTCGTGTGGGTCCCCGTCCTCCGAGGTGTGTTCCCCATTACCTTTCTCCGTGGCCGCGCACGGGCATGCGGGATGTGCCCACACCGGCCTGGAGTGCCAGTCGAACCCCGGAAGGGACACCTCCCAGCGCGCTCCCGCGCTGGACGGTACCTGACCGTCCAGGAAGGCGAGCGTGTGCCCTGCCGCCAGTCCGGCCACTGCCGAGGCCAGGGCCAGGTCGCAGGCCTCCACCTGGCGCGGTCTGCCCGAGCGCCACTGTGTGACCAGACGCGGCCAGCACGCGTCCCGGTCGGCGCGAGCCTGGTCCAGACAGCCCGCGCAGCCCGTCTCGCCGGGCAGGACCAGCGGGCCGACCACGCCCGTTCCCTCGACGACCCCCGCATAGAGGTGCGGCGTTCCCGAGGCGATGAGCGGTTCCGCGGCGACCGGGTCGGGTGCGTGGACGTCGACCCCACCTCGCGGGGCGAGGATCACCAGGGAGAAGCCGGGGTCCTCTGCGGACGCGGTTGCCCGTGGGCGACGATCAGGCGCCGCCCTTCGTACCGCCCGGCGCGCCGCCTCGTCCCTGCGCTCGCCGATCGCGTCGGCCGGCAGTCCGCCCGGCGCCACGTCCCACGGCTCGACCCGGCCGACGTCGCGCACGTCGACGCCGCCCACGCCCGCGCCCGCCAGGAGTGTGGCCAGGGTCACGCCCACCCGTCCGGCGCCGCGCACCTGCACCCGCAGGGAGCGGCGGGCGGCCAGGCGGCCCATCGCGCCGCCCGGCTCGGGGGAGACGAGGGACAGCGCCGCGAGGTCGGGGCGCAGACGGTCCATGGCCCCGTCCTTGTGCCGCAGAGCGTCCGCGGCCGGGCCGCCTCCCGTTGCGTCGTCCAGCAGGCCCGACTGGGCAAGCCGCTCGACCAGCCCGTCGACATGGCCGTCGGGCAACCCCATCCGGCGTCCTTCGTCGCGCAGGAGCGGCAGGCCGCGCGTCCCGTCCAGCAGGGCGAGGAAACTGCCCGTCGCGGTGTCCATCGGTCCCAGCACCAGCGCGTGCGCGGGTGCCATCCCGAACTGCACGGTGTTGAGGTCCCGCCAGCCGCGCCGCAGCGCGGGCTTCACCATCGGATGCATGATCGGCTCCCGTAGCCGTAGTACGTCCCCGTGTGCCGACGGGGTGCGGACGCCACAGCCTCAGTCGCGCTGTCGTGTCCGGTCCGCCGTCGAATGCCAGGATGCCGGGGTTCCGCGGCCAGGCGTCGGGAGTTGTCCACAGGCCGCTGTATTAGTCGTACAAACCCAGTGCCGGGAGCGCGGATCGATATCGAACCGTCCCGGAGTCGGGACTTCCCATGTGTGCAGCGGGTAACGTCGGGGCGTGCCCGCCGACCCACTGCACCGTGCCGGAAAGCCAGAGAGCAGCACGACGAGCCAGCCGCCAAGCGGCTCGGGGGCGAGCGCGATCGAGGTCCGCAGGAGTGCCCGCCGGCGCAGAACGGTGTCCGCGTACCGCGAGGGCGATCGCACCATCGTGCTCATCCCCGCCCGCATGTCCGAGGCGGAGGAGCAGCGCTGGGTGACCGTCATGCTCGACAAGCTCGCCGCGCAGGAGAACAAGCGGCTCATCGGGGACACCGACTTGGCCGAGCGTGCCGAGCGCCTGTCGCTCCAGTACTTCGACGGCCGTGCCCGGCCCGCATCGGTCCGCTGGGTCACCAATCAGAACACGCGTTGGGGCTCGTGCACCCCGTCCGAGGGCAGTATCCGTCTTTCGCACCGGTTGCAGGGCATGCCCGAGTACGTCGTCGACTACGTCCTCGTCCACGAACTCGCCCACCTGCTCGTGCCCGGTCACGGCCCCCGCTTCTGGCGGCTGCTGGAGGCCTATCCGCGGACGGAGCGCGCCCGCGGATACCTCGAAGGAGTGGTCGCCGCCGACCGGCTGCCGCATCTGCCCGCCGAGCGCGACGAGTGACCCACTGACGAGAACGGGCCACCACGCGTGCGCGTGCCCGTGCCGGAAACGGGCCGGAAGCGGCCCGGAAGCGACCTGCAAGCGGGCGTTGTGTACCGGGTCTGTACCGGCTTCGTTCGTTGCCGGATTTTGCCGTTAGCCTGGCGCGACGCACTCACCATCGGGATGGGGGACGGTCGTTACGCATGGCCAGGGAATTCCAACGCGGCCACAAGGCCAGGATCAGTGACCTCACGGCGGGGACGGATCTGTACGTGGGGGTACAGATCTCGGCGCCCGGACTGACCTTCGACATCAGTTGCTTCGGACTGGACGCCGATGAACGGCTTTCGGACGACCGGTACTTCGTCTTCTTCAACCAGCCGAAGTCCCCGGAGGAGGCTATTCAACTCCTGGGGTCCCAAGCAGGGGACACGGAGTCCTTCCGCGTCACGCTCGACAAGATTCCGCAGCAGATCCAGAAGCTGTCGTTCACGGCGACCGTCGACGGCGCCGGGCAGATGTCGCAGATCGCAACTGGCTATATCCGCATCGTCGCGGGCGGCGAGGAGGTGGCCCGGTACTCGTTCAACGGTGCCGAGTTCTCCACCGAACGCGCCGTCATGCTGGGCGACTTCTACGTGAAGGACGTCTGGCGCTTCGCCGCTGTCGGACAGGGCTTCGACGGCGGCCTGGACGCGCTGCTGCAGAACTTCGGCGGTGAGGTCGCCGAGGAGGAGCCCGCCGCCCCGCAGCAGCCGCAGTCCGGCGCCGCACCGGGCTTCGCCCCGCCGGCCCAGGCCGCCGCACCGCCCGCGTTCGCAGCCCCGGCCGGCGCTCCGGCGCCCGCTCCGGCCCCGGCC
>NZ_VMNX01000261.1 GCF_009377235.1 Streptomyces acidicola | reverse complement strand
CCCTTGCCCCACAAGCCCCCCGCCCCACTCCGGTCCTGAATTTCAATCTGCCACCCAAGTGGTGGCTGGTACATTCTTCACCATCAGCACACAGCACCACGCACCACTCAGAACCAAGGAGACCGGGTACCGCATGCCCCCGACGGACGTCACCACTCTGATCCGTACCGAGCTGCCCCGCCTGGCCGGCTCCCTGCGGAAGGTGGGCGAGCTGATCCTGGAGGATCCGGCCGCCGTCACCCATGTCTCGGCCGCCGAGCTGGGCCGCCGCACCGGCACCTCGCAGGCCACGGTCACCCGTTTCTGCCGCGCCGTGGGACTCGACTCCTACCAGCACCTGCTGATCGAGCTGGCCCAGGAGCGCGGCCGCGGCGAGGTCTCCGACTGGGGTACGGCCGAGATCGGCCCCGACATCTCCCCCGATGACGACCTCGAACGGGTCGTCCAGGTCGTCGGCAGCGCGGACCTGCGCGCGGTGCAGCAGACCATCGACCGGATCGACCTCGACGCCCTGGAGCGCGCGGCCCAGGCCATGGCCCGCGCCCGCCGCATCGACGTGTACGGCGTGGGAGGCAGCGGAGCGGTCGCCCAGGAGACGGAGACCCGTCTCTTCCGCATCGGCTGCTCGGTGCGCGGCTGGACCGAAGTGCACGCGGCGACCACCTCCGCGGCGCTGCTCACCCCGGCCGACGTCGCCATCGGCATCTCTCACTCGGGGGCCACGCGCGAGACCATCGAGCCGTTCGAGCTGGCCAAGGAGCGGGGCGCCACCACGGTGGCCCTCACCGCCGACCCGCGCTCACCGCTCGCCCGGGCCGCCGGCATCCGGCTCATCTCGTCCTCGTCGCAGACCAGCTTCCCCACGGGCATCATCGGCGCCCGGCACTCGGTGCTGGTGCTCATCGACTGCCTGTACGTCCGGGTCGCGCAGCTGTCGTACCAGCGCGCGAGCGCCTCGCTGGCCCTGACCGACCACATCGCCGGACAGCACGCGGTGAAGTCGCGCCGCGCACGGTGAACGCGACCGAATGTGCATGGGCGAACCACCGACGAGACGTGAAAGTGGTTGTTTGAACCATCGCTCGGTGCCACGATGAGGCTCCGCCGAGCACCCTCGTAGGAGCCCCATGCGTGTCACCGCTGTCGAGTCGACCGAGCTCTTCGCCGGAACCACCGAGCAGCCGCGTCAGGTGGTGGCCGTCGAGCTGAGCCACACCCCGGGCCGGACCGTCCGGCTCACCGTGGAGGGCCCGGGCCTCACCGGCACCTCGGAGACCACCGTGGGCGAGGACGGCACCGTACGCGCCGAGATACCCGTGACCACCGGCCTGGCCGTCGGCGACCGTTGCCCGATCACGGTGACGGCTGCGGACGGAGACGAACTGGCCCGGCACACCGGTGAGTTCACGGTCGCCGAACCCGGCTGGACCATGTTCATGGTCAGCCACTTCCACTACGACCCCGTCTGGTGGAACACCCAGGCCGCCTACACCGAGACCTGGGACGTCGCCGACGACCCGGCCGGCAGCGGACTCCCGGCCCGCACCTTCGACTCGCGCGGCCAGTCCGGCATGAGCCTGGTCCGCGCCCACTGCGATCTGGCGCGGCGCGACCCGGCGTACACCTTCGTGCTCGCGGAGGTCGACTACCTCAAGCCGTACTGGGACGCCTTCCCCGAGGAGCGGGCCTTCCTGCGCCAGCTGCTGCGCACCGGCCGCGTCGAGATCATGGGCGGCACCTACAACGAGCCCAACACCAACTTGACCGGCGCCGAGGCGACCATCCGCAACGCCGTGTACGGGGACGGCTTCCAGCGGGCGATCCTCGGAGCCTCGCCCGAAACCGCCTGGCAGCTGGACGCGTTCGGGCACGATCCGCAGTTCCCGGGGCTCATGGCGGACGCGGGGCTCTCCTCCAGCTCGTGGGCGCGGGGGCCGTTCCACCAGTGGGGCCCCACCCTCTCCGTGTTCGGCGAGGAGCCGCGCGATCCGAACAGGATGCAGTTCCCCGCCGAGTTCAGCTGGATCGCCCCGTCCGGGCGGGGCCTGCTGACCGCCTACATGGTCAACCACTACGGCGCCGGCTGGGCCATCGACAACGCGCCGGCCCTGCCCGAGGCCGAGGCGGCCGCGTACAAGCTGTTCCAGGGCCTCAAGCAGGTCGCGCTCACCCGCAACGTGCTGCTTCCGGTCGGCGGGGACTACGCGCCGCCGTGCCGCTGGGTGATGGACATCCACCGGGACTGGAACGCCCGCTACGTCTGGCCGCGCTTCATCAGTGCCGTACCGCGTGACTTCTTCGCCGCCGTGCGGGCCGAGCTCGACGCCGAGGGGCGCAAAGCCTCGCCCCAGACCCGGGACATGAACCCCGTCTACACGGGCAAGGACGTCTCGTACATCGACACCAAGCAGGCCCAGCGCCACGGCGAGGCGCTGCTCGCCGACGCCGAGGCGTGGGCGACGCTCGCGTCCCTCGTCACGGGGCACCCGTATCCGGACGCCGCGCTCGACAAGGCGTGGCGGCAGCTCATCTACGGCGCCCATCACGACGCCATCACCGGCTCCGAGTCCGACCAGGTGTACATCGATCTGCTCACCGGCTGGCGGGAGTTGTACGACCTCGCCCAGGCCGTGCACACCGACGCCACCCAGGCCCTTACCGACCACGTCACCCCGCGGCCCGGCGGCGCCCCGGACCTCGTCGTCCTCAACTCCTCGACCTGGCCGCGGCGGGACGTGGTCACCGTCGAGGACCGGGGCCTGGTCCCGCTCGACGAGGGCACCGGCCGTCCGCTCCCCGCCGTGCGCGACCAGGACGGCCGACTCCGTGTCGTCGTACCGGAGGTGCCCGGCCTCGGTCTCAAGGCCCTTCCCCTGGCCGAGGGTGCGGTGTCCGGGTGGACGCCGCGCGACGGTACGACGATCCGCAACGCGTTCTACGAGGTGACCGTCGACCCCGCGCGCGGCGGCGCCGTCAGCGGCCTGCGCGCGCTCCGGGACGGCGGGCGCGAACTGCTGCGCCCCGGCGACATCGGCAACGAGCTCGTCGTCCAGGAGGAGTACCCGAGGCATCCGCGTTTCGGCGAGGGGCCGTGGCATCTGACCCCGACCGGCACCACGGTGACTCGCAGCCGGGATGTGACAGCTTCCGCGACAGTGGAACATTCTCCGGCCGGGTCCCGCATCACCGTCACCGGCGACCTCGGGCTGTTCCGGTACACCCAGCGGCTGTGCCTGTGGGAGGGCGTCGACCGGCTGGACGTGACGACCACCATCGACGGGTACGACGGTGCCGACCGGCTCATCCGGGTGCGGTGGCCGTCCTCCGTCCGGGGCGGGCTGCCGGTGCACGAGGTGGCCGACGCGGTCATCGGGCGCGGGTTCGGGTTCGTGGAGGTGGACAGCGAGCGGTTCCCGTGGACGCTCGACAACCCGGCCAACACGTGGTTCGGGCTCGGGTCCACCGCGCGGGTGGCGGTGCGGGACGACTCCGGCGCGTTCCTCGGGCACCGGTCCATCGGTGTCGCCGAACTCGTGTACGCGAACTGGGACGACGCCGGGGAGCTGGGCACCCCGCTCGCGGCCGCTCTCGTACGCGCCGGGGTCACGGCGACCTCGACCATCGCCGGGGGTCAGCGCTACGGCGACCTCGAAGTCGACTCCAACCTCCCCGACATCCGCATCGCCGTCGGCGCACCCGAGCGCAACACCCTGGTCGCCGAGGCCCTCGGCTGGGACCCGGCGGCCGGGCGGGAACTCAAGCGGCAACTGGCCGAGAGGGGCGTGGCGGCGGTGTGGGTCGCACCGCGGGCCGGGCTGCGGGAGGAGTGGGTGCCGGGCGCCGATCTGCGCGATCTGGAGCGGCTGCCGCTGCTCGTGGTGGCGGGAGCCCACCCCGAGGACGACGCGAAAGCGGTCGAGGCGCTGATCGCCGACCTCGACGACGCGACCGTGACGGCCACGTCGGCGGGCGGCGGCGAGGCGCTGCCGCCGGGCGACGCCTGGGACGGGCGGAGCTTCGCCGTCCTCAACCGGGGCACGCCCGGCTGTGTGGTCACGGCCTCCGGCGACCTCTACATGTCCCTGATGCGCTCCTGCACCGGATGGCCGTCGGGCATCTGGGTCGACCCGCCGCGCCGCACCGCCCCGGACGGCTCCGCGTTCCAGCTCCAGCGCTGGTCGCACACCTTCGAGTACGCCGTCGTCGCGGGCGGGGGCGACTGGCGGGACCTCGGACTGCCCGCGCGCGGGCACGAGTTCAACCATCCGCTGACCGCGCGGCTGCGAACCGACGGCGAAGGGCCTCAGAAGCCCGAGCCGCTGCCGAGGGCAACCGCCCTGCTGGGCCTGGAACCCGCCGGTGAGGTCCTCCTCGACGCCCTCAAGCCGGCCGGCTCCCCGCTCGCCCGGGGCAGCGTGGCGCCCGCCGATCCGGCGCGCGGGGTCGTCGTACGGATGCACGAGGTGAACGGGCGGCCGGTGCGGGCGCGTGTGACCGGGCCGCACGCGTGGACGGAGGGCGCCCGCGCCGATGTCCTGGAGACGCCCGGCGAGCCCCTCGCCTCGGACGCAGGCGGCGGCCTCGAAGCGGACCTGACGGGCTTCGAGGTCGCCACCGTCCTGGCCACGCCCGAGCGCGCGCAGCCCTCCGCCGGGCCTGACTGTACGCAACCCTCCGCCGGGCCCGACCGTGCGCAACCCTCCACCGGGCCCGGAGTCGCCGCCCGTGAACCCGCCCAGCCGGTCCACACCCGCTACTGGCTGCACAACTCCGGTCCCGCCCCGCGCGGCAACCTGCCGGTGGCCGTGTACGTGTCGCCGACGGCGCTCACCGCGTCCGACGGCCGCCCGGTCACCGCGACGGTCCGGGTGAGCTCGGAGCTCACCGACGCGCCGGTGTCCGGGACGGTGACCTTCGCGGTGCCTCGCGGCTGGTCCGTCGCGCCCGCCGAACTGCCGTACGCGCTGGGCCCCGGCGGGTTCACCCTCGCCGAGGTGACCGTCACGCCCCCGCCCGAGGCCGCGCCCGGCCGGCACTGGCTCGCCGCTCACCTGGAGTACGGCGGTCAGACGTACGGGGACGTCGTCGCGCTCGACGTGCCGGGTGCCGTACCGGAGGGCGAGCCGGACGGGCGTACCGGGCCCACCCTCGTGACCCGGCTCGGCACCGAGCGGGTCACCGTGCGGCGGGGTGAGCGCGTCCGGGTCCCGGTGACCGTGCGGAACACCACGCGGGGGCCGGTGAGCGGCACGCTGTGGGCCGTGTCGTCGTGGGGCACCTGGGCGGGTGTGGCGCCCGGCTGCCAGGGGTTCACGGTGGCCGCCGGGGAGCGGGCCGAGTGCGTGATCGAGGTGGACGGCGGGGCGGTGCCTCCGGGGTCGTACTGGCTGATGGCGAAGGCCGCGTGGCACGGCAATGTCGCCTACACGGAGACCGTCGTCCTGGAGGTCACCCCGTGAACGGGCCCACGGCGACGCACGTCCACCCACACGCGCACCCACGAACGGACCCTCCCGAAGGCACCGCCGCCCTCGTCCACGGCGAGGCCATCCCCCGTACCCGCGTGGACGCCTTCCTGAAGGCCGTCCCCGCACGCGACCGTGAGATGCGTCCCGAGGCCCTCGCCCGGGCCGAGCGGCAGCGGCGACGCTGGGCGACGCAGGTGGTGGTCGCGGACGAGTTGGCCCGCCGCGCCTGCGTCACCCGGGGGCTGAGGACGCCGGAGGAGGTGTCGCCCGCCCAGGTGCTCGCCGTGGCGGAGGCGGACGTCGCCGACCTGGGCAGCATCGTCGCGGCGGTGCTCGCCCACTCCCCCGCCGCACGCGCCCTGTTGGACGAGTTGGAGGGCGAGCAGGAGATCCCCGAGGCGGTCGTACGGGACTACTACGACCGCAACCGCGACCGCTTCCTCACTCCTGAGGCCCTCCGGCGGGGCGTAGACCCCTTCGACGAGCCGGCACCGGCCGACGTGCTGCCGTACGAGCGGGCCCGCGAGGGCATCGCGCGGGAGCTGCGGCGGACGGCGGGACATCGGGCCTTTTTCGCCTGGCTCGACCAGGCTCGCGCCGACGTGGTGTACGCCGCCGGACACGAACACCCCGGCGACCCGGCGCACCCGGACCACGAGCACCGGCACTGACCGGGAGCCGCCCGCCACGCGGCCGGAACCGAAAAGCAACACGGAACCCCATTGACCTCCGATGAATTCTGGTCCACCTTTTCATCAACTGGAGTCGAAGTTGGTGAATTGAACCAGCAGCGAGTGGCAGCAACCCGGCCGCAGGAGGTCAACGACCATGCGCACAAGAAGACTCACCGGATCCCTGACCTGTCTCGTCGTCCTGTCCTTGACGGCCGCGGGCTGCGGCCTGTCGGGCGGCGGCTCCGGGGACGGGGAAGCCACCGTGGGCAACTGCACGGTCGACAAGGGCAACGTCGGCTCCGGCAAGCTCTCCGGCGACATCAAGGGCAGGATCACCTTCCAGACGACGAACCTGAAGAAAGACTTTGGGAACTTCTTCAACGGAGTGATCGACGACTTCGAGAAGGCCAACCCCGGCACCTCGGTCAAGTGGATCGACGACCCCGGCGACGCGACGTTCACCCAGCGCAACGTCGCCGACGCCCAGGCCTGCACCCTGCCGGACGTGCTCAACCTCAACTCCGAGACCGCGACAGCCCTCACCAAGTACGACTACCTGCTCAACCTCGGCGTCAAGGACCCCACCGCCGCCGAGCCGTTCGTCCCCGCGTTCTGGAAGTCCAGCACCATGAAGGACTCCACGGACGCGTCCGTGCACACCGTGTTCCCCTGGTACACCGGCGGCGTCCTGCTGACGTACAACACCGACCTGCTGAAGAAGGCCGGGATCGACCCGGACAAGCCGCCGACGACCATGTTCGAACTGTTCGCCGACTACGAGAAGATCGCCAAGTCGGCCAAGGGCGAGTACTACGCGACGATGGCCAACCCGATCTGGCGGATACCGGCCGACTGGGACCAGATGGACATCAGGACGCTGTCCGCCGACGGCAAGGCAGCCACCTTCGCCGAGGATCCGAGGACCACGCAGTGGGTCGCCTGGATGGCGAAGCTGTACCAGGAGGGCGCCATGCCGAAGGACTCGCTGTCCTCCAGCAACGACCCCTCCACGCCGTACAGCCAGGGCCAGGTCGCCTACGGTTCGACGAACCCGAGCTTCGTGCGCTTCGTGAAGGAGAACAGCCCGTCGGTCTACGCCAAAACCGGCGTCGGCCGGCAGCCGCTCGACAAGCTCGGCCACACCACCGGCGCCCCGCAGTACATCGGGGTCAGCTCGACGAGCAAGAACGCCGCCACGGCGCTCGCGTTCGCCAAGTTCCTCACCAGCGCCCAGAACCAGACGGCCTGGTGCAAGAACCCGAACGTCGTGATCTTCCCGACGACCACGACCTCGCTGGACGACCCGTTCTTCCAGAGCGCGACCGGCGACGACCCCTTCTCCAAGGCCCGCGCGCTCGTCGCCGAGCAGCTCAAGACCGCCACCGCCTACCAGACCAACCTCTCCCCGGCGGTACAGAAGGCCATCGTGTCCCAGGTGCAGCTGGCCATGCAGGGCAAGAAGAGCCCCGAGCAGGCGGTGAAGGACGCCCAGGACAAGGCGAACGAGCTGCTGAAGCAGGGCAGCTGACCGTGGTGGCCGACACCACGAAGCCGGTGTCCTTGCCCGGTACGGAGGCCGCGCGCCCCGCACCGGGCTCGGCCCCGTCACGTATACGCCGAGCGGGCCGTGCCCTCAGGCCCGGTCCCGCTCCCGGCGCCAACGGCGCGGCGCTGTACCGCCGCTGGTGGCAGCCCTGGCTGTGGGCCGCCCCTGCCATCGTCTGCGCGGCGGTCTTCGGCGTGTTCCCGTTCCTCAACACGCTGCTGCTGTCCTTCACCGATGCCAAGCCGCTCGGCGGCGCCGCGAGCTTCGTCGGGTGGTCCAACTACACGCGGATGCTGGACGACCCCGACTTCTGGCTGGCGACCCGCAACAGCCTGCTGTACGCGCTGATCGTGGTGCCGCTGATGGTGCTGCTGCCGCTGCTGCTCGCCGTCCTGGTGGAGAAGCAGCTGCCCGGCATCGGCTTCTTCCGGTCGGCCTTCTACACCCCGGTCCTCGCCTCCAGCGTGGTCGTGGGTCTGAGCTGGCAGTGGCTGCTCGCCGACGAGGGGCTGATCAACACCTCGCTGGAGAAGGCCCATCTGATCGAGGACGCCATCCCGTTCCTGTCCGACTCGTGGCTGATCCTGTTCTCCGCGATGGGCCTGACGCTGTGGAAGGGCCTCGGCTGGTACATGATCTTCTACCTGGCCGCGCTGGGGAACGTGCCCAAGGAGCTGCACGAGGCGGCGGCCATGGACGGCGCCGGCGCGGTCCGGCGGTTCTGGCACATCACGGTGCCGGGGGTCCGGCAGGCCATGATGCTGGTCGGCACGCTCACCGGCATCGGCTCGCTGCGGGTGTTCACCGAGATCTACATGCTCGGCAGCCCCACCGGTGGCCCCGGCGGCGCCGACCGCACCCTGCCCTTCTACATCCGCGACGTCGGCCTCGACCCCCTCACCGGCAACGCCGGCTACGGATCGGCGGTCAGTGTGGCCCTGTTCCTGCTGACGCTGGGGCTGACCCTGCTGGCGCAGCGCCTGACGAAGGAGGACGAGTCATGACGACGGCCGTGCCCAAGTCCCGGCGCCCGATGCCCCGGCGTCTCATGCCCCGCTGGCGGGACTACGGCCGCCCCCGTGAACTCGTCCTGCGCTATCTGCTGCTGCTCTTCGTGCTCGGCATCACCGTGGGGCCGCTGCTCTGGCAGTTCCTGGCGTCGCTGAAGGGCACCGGCGAGGACGTCTTCGGGGAGAACGCCTCGCTGCTGCCCCACGACCCGACCCTGCGCGCCTACCGGGAGGTCTTCGAACAGGTGCCGGTGGCCACCTACATCTGGAACAGCCTGTTCGTGGTCGTCCTGTCCGTCACCAGTCAGCTGCTGTTCTCCACCACGGCCGGGTACATGCTCTCCAAGCCCGCGTGGAAGGGCCGCAGGGCGGTGTGGGTCCTGCTGGCCGCCTCCATGATGTTCCCCTTCGAGTCGATCATGGTGTCGCTGTTCCTGAGCATCCGTGACCTCGGCCTGGTCGACAGCCTGGTGGGGGTGTGGCTGCCCGGGTTCGTCGGCGCCATCAACGTCCTGCTGATGCGCGGTGCGTTCCTGGCGGTGCCGCGCGAGATCGAGGACTCGGCGATGATCGACGGTGCGGGCGAGTGGCAGCGGTTCAGACACCTGTATCTGCCGTCCGCGTGGGGCGCGATCCTGGTCGTCGTCATCAACACCTTCATCGCCGCCTGGGACGACTTCCTGTGGCCGCTGATCGTGCTGCGCTCCGAGGCCAACATGACGCTGACGCTGGGTCTTTCCCGGTTGCAGAGCTCGTCGTTCGGCTACGACCAGCGGGTGGTCATGGCCGGGTCGGTGATCTCCATCGTTCCGGTGCTGGTGCTGTTCTTCATCACGCAGCGGTGGTTCTACAAGGGTGTCTCGGCGGGGGCGGTGAAGCTCTGACCGTCGGTCCGCAGCACGAGGGGCACGGCGGTCAGCGCGGCCCGCGACGACTCGGCGACCCGGATCTCCAGGGTGCCGGGCAGTACGGCCGCCTCCAGGTCGGCGCCGACCTGGGTCAGTCGGCCGTCGCCGAGGGGGAAGGTGACCGTGCGCCGCTCGCCCGGCGCCAGTTCGACGCTCCGGAAGCCCCGCAGTTCGAGGGTGCGCGGCCACACCGCGGTCCGCAGACGGCGGATGTAGAGCTGGGCGACGGTACGGCCGCGGCGCTGCCCGGTGTTGGTGATGTCGACCTCGACGGTGTCCTCGGCGGTGTCCTCGGCGAGGCGCGGCGGGCCGTACGCAAAGGCCGTGTACGTCAGCCCGTGCCCGAAGGAGTAGAGCGGCTCTGCGCTCTCGTCGACGTACGACCGGTACTCGGTGTCCTTGTGGTTGTAGTGAACGGGCAGTTGGCCCACCGAGCGCGGCACGGAGACGGGAAGCCGTCCGCCGGGTTCGGCGTGCCCGAGCAGTACCTCGGCGATCGCGTCACCGCCCCACGGACCGGGGTACCAGGCGGTGAGCAGGGCCGCCGCCCGGTCGGCCGCCTCGGGTACGGCGTGCGGGCGGCCCTGGACCAGGACGACCACCGTGGGTGTGCCGGTGGCCGTGACGGCGTCCAGCAGCGCGTACTGGGCGGGGCCGAGCCGTAGTCCGGCGAGGTCCACGCCTTCTCCGGATGTCATCTCCGAGACGGCTGTGCGGGCGGCTCCGTTGGCGGCGAAGTCCGTGTCCGGGGTGCGGGCGCTGCTGCCGCCCAGGACGAGGACGGCCAGGTCGGCGGCGCTCGCCGCGGCGACGGCCTCGGGGATGCCCGACAGGTCGTCGCCGGTGAGCGCACACCCGCGGGCGTGACGGATCGCGACGTCCGGCGGGGCGAGGCGGCGCAGTCCGTCGAGGACGCTGGTGCCCGTGCCGGGGCGCGGCGGGGCGGTGTAGTCCCCGAGTTGGTGGGCGGTCGTGGCGGCGTGCGGGCCGAGGACCGCGATGCGGGAGACCGTGGGCCGGACCGGCAGCACCTCGCCGTCGTCGTGGAGGAGGGTGACCGCACCGCGCGCCAGGGCGGTGCTCAGGGCGCGCCCGCGGTCGGCGGCGGGCGCGGGGACCGGCCGGTCGGCAGAGTTCGGGCGGTCGGCGGAGTACGGGCGGTCGGCGGAGTACGGCCGGTCGAAGAGCCCGAGGCGGAACTTCAGGCTCAGCACCCGGGCCACGGCGGCGTCCAGGGCGTCCTCACCGACGAGACCGCGCTCGACCGCCTCCTGAAGGTGGGTGAAGCCCTCGTCCCACAGGCTCAGGTCGACGCCCGCGGTCAGGGCGAGGGCGCCGGCGGACACCTTGTCACCGGTGATCCGGGCCAGTCGGTCCACGGCGAGCCCGTCGGCCATGACGATCCCCTGGAAACCCCAGCGCTCGCGGAGCAGCCCGTGCAGCAGGGCGCGATTGCCGGAGCAGGGCATGCCGTCGACCTCGTTGTACGCGGCCATGACGGCGGCGGCGCCGGCCCGGACTCCGGCACGGGCGGCCGGGAGGTGGATCTCGTGCAGTTCCCGGAGCCCGAGTTCCGACTCGGCGGAGTTGCGGCCGCCGACCGTGGCGCCCTGTCCGGCGAAGTGCTTGAGCACGACGGGGGCCTTGTCGTCGGCGAAGAGACCGTCCCGCATGTCCCCTGCCGCCCCCTGTGTCTCCCCCTGCATGCCCCGCACCAGTGCCTCAGTGAGCCGGGCGGCCAGATACGGGTCCTCCGCGAAGCACTCCTCGGTACGGCCCCAGCGCGGGTCCCGGGCGATGTCCAGCGCGGAGACGAGGGCCACATGGCCGCCACGGGCACGCAGTTCGGCGGCGGCGTGGGCGGCGGCGCGTTCGTACAGCTCGGGGTCCCAGGTGGCGCCGACGGTCAGGTTGACGGGGAGGACGGTGCCGTCCAGGGCCATGTGACCGTGCGGGACCTCCTCGACGAACAGGGCCGGGATGCCGAGGCGGCCGGCCGACACGACGTGACGCTGCACCAGGTCGGCGAGGGCCGCGCCGTGCGCCGCGTCCGCTCCGGTGGCGTGGTCGACCCCGGACCAGGCGTCGGCGCGGAAGAGCCCGTACAGGGCGCCGAGCCCCGCGAAGCGCTCGGTCTCGGCGTGCAGTGCCTCGGTGAGCTCGAACGCTCCGTCGGGCGTGCGGCGGTAGGCGTCCCAGCCGTACATGCGCTGGTTGAGCTGACCGGCCTTCTCGCGCAGGGTCATACGGGCCAGGAGGTCACGGACGCGGGTGGCGACGGGCGCCGTGGAGTCACGGTAGGGGAGGAGGGCTTCCTGCGGTGTACCGTTCATCGGCCACCGCCCCCGAGTTCGAGCCGGGCGAGGGCCACGGCCCCCCGGCAGCCGTCCGCCACCCCGTCGAGCGTCAGGCCGAGGGTCTGGAGCCGACTGGTCAGGGCTGCGGTCAGCGGGCCGTCGGGGCCGAGCAGGCCGCCGGTGGCGACGATTCGTTCGCCGGGCCGCGGTTCCAACGCACGGATGGTCTCCATCAGTTGGTCCGCCGCCTCGTCGAGGATCGCCCCGGCGACGGCGTCGTCGCGCTGGGCCGCCTCGGCCACCAGGGGCGCGAGCCGGGCGAGCCGGATCGGCGGCTGCGCCATCACGGCCGGCAGCAGGTGCATGCGGAAGGCCTCGCGCCGGGCGCGGGACCAGTTCTCCGGGGTGACGCCGCCCTTTTCGTACGGCAGGACGTCTTCGTACGGCAGGGCGCCTTCGTACCGGATGACGCCCTCGGACGGCAGGACATCGGCCTCGAACGGCAGGGCGTCGGCCTCGGACGGCAGGACCTCATCCGGCAGCCCCAGCGCGCGCCCGACCGTGGCGGCCAGTGCCGTGGGCCGGCCGCGCCCGTCCGCCATGCGCAGAGCGGCTCGCACCGCACTGCGGCCGATCCAGAAGCCGCTGCCGTCGTCGCCGAGGAGCCAGCCGTCGCCGTCCACGGTGGCGGCGCAACGGCGTTCCGCGATCCTGGCCGCGACCGCGCCCGTGCCCGCCACCAGGGCGAGGCCGTCGGCGGGGGCGCCGGGCGCGGAGGCGAACGCGGCCTCGATGTCGCTGTGGATCCCGACCGTTTCGGTGGCGATGCCCAGTTCGCCGAGCGTGGCGGTCAGGGCGGCCAGCGCGTTGAGGCGCCCGGGCTCGTCCGGGGAGGCTCCCGTGGCACCCGCGAAGCCTCCGGCCACGGCCACGACTCTGCCGCGCGCCCCCTCCGGCACCGCCCGGCCGACGGCCTCGGCAAGGTGTTCGGTGAGCTGCGGCACGGGGACGGTCAGGGCGTTGCCGGGACCGGCGACGCCCTCGCCCAGCGGGCGTCCGTCCCCGGCGGCCGCCAGGACGGCGCGGGTGCGTGTGCCGCCCACGTCGAGACCGACCACAAGATCCTGGTTCAATTCATTGCTCATCGCCGACTATGGTGGTTGATACATTCGCCGCGGACAAGACCTGACCAGCCCCGACCAGACCCGCCCCCGTCGGCGCACGCAGCGCACGCTTCGAGGAGGACCCCATCAGTAC
>NZ_VMNX01000260.1 GCF_009377235.1 Streptomyces acidicola | reverse complement strand
GTGGGAGGCGAGATCCTCCACGAGTTGGGCGATGCGGGGGTTGGCCAGCCGGACGTAGCGGTGGCGGCCCTGGCGCTCTTCGGCGAGCAGACCGCCGGCGACGAGTTTGCCGAGGTGTTCGCTCGTGGTGGAGGGGGCGACGCCCGCGTGCCGGGCGAGTTCGCCTGCGGTCCAGGCGCGGCCGTCCAGCAGGGCGAGGAGGCACGCGGCCCGCGTCTCGTCGGCGATCAGCCCGGCGAACGCGGCGAGCTCGACGGCGTCGCCACCGCGCGATCGCGGCGGGCGGTCAGGGCTTCTGCTGGACATGCCCACCAGCATGCGCCACGAACGTTTCGGCGGCGGCCGAAGTGTCGGGGCGTGGTGGGTGGGGGCCAGGGCCGGTTTCCCGCCGTCGTGGCTTGGGCGCCTGCGGTTTCGTCGTGGGGCGGGGGCTCGCCGGAAGGTCTCCGTCCTCGGTCCGGCGGTTCTGTGGGGGTGTCGGGTGCCCGGCGGCGGACGCCGGCCGCTGCGGGCGGACACCTCCCGGCACACCCCCTGCCGCGCGTACGCGACTGTCGGCTGTGTCGGGGGCGCGGGTACGGCCGGCGTGCGCGGACGGGTGCGAGCACGGCGGGTGGTGCGGTGCTGTGGGGCCGGGGCGCGGGCGTGACTGCCGGTGCGTGGGCGGCGTGGTCGCCGGCTCGGGTGCGTGGTGGGTAAGGGCATGGCTGACGGCGCGTGGGTGGTGCGGTCGCGGTGGGCGCCCGGTCGCGGCTCGGGCGTGCCCGTGCTTTTAAGGGGCGCGGGGCTGTGTTGAATATGCGGCTCCGCCGCGTGGGCGCGACCAGCCACAACGAACCCGCAGCCGCCCACAGACAGAAACCCGGCAGACGAGACGGACCGCGCTCAGACCCCCGGAGG
Organism: Streptomyces acidicola; assembly: GCF_009377235.1. Lineage (GTDB taxonomy): Bacteria > Actinomycetota > Actinomycetes > Streptomycetales > Streptomycetaceae > Streptomyces > Streptomyces acidicola. The sequence goes on along the minus strand of NZ_VMNX01000260.1, from coordinate 12,323 downwards.
GACCCGCAGTCGCTCGAACTGGGCCGTGAGGCCGTCCAACAGCGCCGTCAGTCCCGTTTCGAAGGCCCGCTCGTCGATCTTCTCCTTCTGGTCGGCAAGCAGATGGGCCTGCCCGAGATGGGGATACGCGGCGGGATCGTACGCCGCCGCGTCGTCGACGAAGCCGCCGGCGAAGGAACCGAGGGCGGAGCCCATGACGAAGTACCGCATGAGGGCGCCGACCGACGTGGCCTGGGCCGGCGGCCAGCCGGCCTTCACCATCGCGCCGAAGACGGCGTCGGCGAGACGGAGGCCGGCCGGGCGTCGGCCGGGGCCACGGGCGAGCACCGGGACGATGTTCGGGTGGTCGCGCAGGGCGGCCCGGTAGGAGACGGCCCAGTCGTGCAACGCGGTGCGCCAGTCGCGCCCGTCCTCGAACATCGACAGGTCGACCTGCGCGCACACCGAGTCCGCCACGGCTTCGAGGATCTGGTCCTTGGTACGGAAGTGGTTGTAGAGGGACGGGCCGCTCACGCCCAGCTCGGCGGCGAGACGGCGGGTGGACACCGCAGCCAGACCCTCCTCGTCCACCAGCGTCCGCGCCGTGGCGACGATCCGTTCGGCGCTCAGAAGGGGCTTGCGGGGTCGTGCCATGGCGCACATGGTAGGGCCGGGCAACTGAACCAGCAGAGGCAGAGGGGACCAGCCGTAAGCGGAAGCCGACGATCGGGCGCTGAGCCGGGTTCGGGCTTCTGAGTACGACCTGAGTACGGCGGCGGATGTGGTGTGGGCCACGTCCGCCGATGCTGTCCCCATGAGTGAGACACCGGTCAAGCAGCAGTCCACCGCCGCCTACTTCGGTCAGGCCGTCGCGTCGTTCGCCGTCGCCCTGGTGGCCACCTCCATCGGCATCTTCCAACTGGAGGCCGACACCTGGGTGCGTGCCTTCCTGGGGATCGCCGTCCTGTACCTGGTGACTTCGTCCTTCACGCTGGCCAAGGTGATTCGGGACAAGCAGGAGGCCGGGCAGATCGTCAGCCGGGTCGATCAGGCCAGGCTGGAGAAGCTGCTCGCCGAGCACGACCCCCTCGCAAAGCTCTGACCCCAGGGCCCTGAACGGGCGCTCTAAGCGGGCGCTCAGCTTCGGAGGTATGGTGTGGAGCCTGCCACGGGAAGGGGCGAGCGAGCGATGAGTACGGCGGAGGAGACGTCCGGCGGCGAGGTGCAGCCATGGGGTGAGGTCACCCCGGACGCGGCCCGGCGGCTGCTCGTCGCCGCGGTGGAGGCCTTCGCCGAGCGCGGGTACCACGCGACGACGACCCGTGACATCGCGGGCCGCGCGGGCATGAGCCCGGCCGCGCTCTACATCCACTACAAGACCAAGGAAGAGCTGCTCCACCGGATCAGCCGCATCGGGCACGAGAAGGCGCTCGACGTGCTGCGCACGGCCGCCGAGAGCGAGGGCGGCCCGGCCGAGCGGCTCGCCGAGGCCGTACGGTCCTTCGTGCGGTGGCACGCCGGGCAGCACACCGTCGCGCGGGTCGTGCAGTACGAACTGGACGCCCTCGGTCCGGAGGCGCGCGCCGAGATCGTGGCCCTGCGACGGCAGAACGACGCGGCCGTGCGCGGCATCATCGAGGACGGCGTCGCGGCGGGCGACTTCGACGTCCCCGACGTCAGGGGCACCACCATCGCGGTGCTCTCCCTGTGCATCGACGTGGCCCGCTGGTTCAACGTGAACGGGCCCAGAACACCCGACGAGGTCGGCGCGCTGTACGCCGACCTCGTGCTGCGGATGGTGGGGGCGAAGAGCCGGCCGCGCCCCTGAGAGGGGCGGTCGTCCGAGCTAGTGCCCCAGCAGGCAACGTTTGCCCGTCAAGGAGCGGCGTCCGGTGCGTGCTCTCGGCGTGCCGGCCGGAAGTCCTCGTACTGGACGTACTTGGGCTTTCGGCCGGTGCGGCGAGAGTGCGTGCCGGGCGTCGCGACGGGGCGAACGTTGCCTGTTGGGGCACTAGAAGTAGTACCGCGACACCGACTCCGCCACGCACACCGGCTTGTCCCCGCCCTCACGCTCCACGGAGACCGCGGCCGTGACCTGGACGCCGCCACCCGCCTCGGTGACCTCCTTCAGGACCGCCGTGGCGCGCAGCCGCGAACCCACGGGCACGGGCGCGGGGAACCGCACCTTGTTCGTGCCGTAGTTGACGCCCATCTTGATGTTGTCGACCTTCATCACCTGCGGTACGAGGAGCGGCAGCAGCGACAGGGTCAGATAGCCGTGCGCGATGGTCGTCCCGAAGGGACCCGCCGCGGCCTTCTCCGGGTCCACATGGATCCACTGGTGGTCGCCCGTGGCATCCGCGAACAGGTCGATCCGCTTCTGGTCGATCTCCAGCCAGTCGCTGTACCCCAGCTGCTCGCCCACCGCCGCCTTGAGGTCGTCGGCGGACGTGAACGTCCTCGGCTCTGTCATGCTCCGGCCTCCCGCATCCCGTGTGCCTGCGTCGAGCAACAACTCTAAGCAACTGCTTAGCATGATGGGGTGTCGGGGCGCCTGTCAACGGACCGGCCGAGTGACGGGGTGGGTAGGCTCTGAGAGGTGCCCCAGATCCCCGAGAAGATCCACGAGTTGACTGTCGGCCAACTGTCGGCCCGCAGTGGCGCCGCCGTATCCGCCCTGCACTTCTACGAGTCCAAGGGGCTGATCAGCAGCCGTCGCACCACCGGCAACCAGCGCCGCTACAGCCGTGACGCGCTGCGTCGGGTGGCCTTCGTCCGGGCCGCGCAGCGCGTCGGCATCCCGCTCGCCACGATCCGCGACGCCCTCGCCGAACTGCCCGAGGAGCGCACCCCCACCCGCGAGGACTGGGCGCGCCTCTCGGAGGCCTGGCGGTCCGAGCTGGACGAGCGCATCAAGCAGCTCAACCGACTGCGCGATCACCTCACCGACTGCATCGGCTGCGGCTGCCTGTCCCTGGACGGCTGTGTGCTGTCCAACCCCGACGACGTCTTCGGCGAGCGGCAGAGCGGCTCCCGGCTCATGGTCGAGCGCAGGACCACCGGTGTACGGCAGCGGGCGGAGCGGGCGCCCCAGCCGGAGGAAGAGCCCGGGAACTGCTGCTGAGCAGCCCCGGGCTCCCCGGCCGCCGCCTCCACGCCCACCCCGCTCCATGAGCGCCGCCGCGAAGCTCCTCCGCGCCCCTTTCGTGCCAGTTGACCGAGGTGTGATCGGGCAGCACGGTGCAGGAGAGGACGTGTTCCACGCGGGTGGCCGGGCAGTGGAGGAGTACCGATGAGCGTCGTCGTCAGCTCGCTGAAGTGGAATGCCGCGCAGTCGGGGGCACAGAAGATCACGTACGACGGGGATGGCTACCACCTCGTGCGCTTCCCGTACGGCAGCGACGGTGAGTCGTACGACCCCTGGAAGATGCACGATCCGGCGCAGGGCGGTACGAAGCCGTCGGTGTACCCGGATCCGCGCTCGGGGTTGATCTGGCCCAGCCACGACGGGTGGGGCGTGCTCTCCGCGATGGTCTTCTGGGCGGCGGACCCGCGGGCGGTCGAGTACCGGGCGCGGTTCGTCCGCGATCCGCTGAACGCGGAGAAGTACGACTCGACGGCCACCAACGACAGTGCGATCACCCGGGGCGGCCAGTACCGCACCTACGTGTGGCAGATGTTCGTGCACCGGGGGACACCCCTCGGTCTGAAGGTGTCGGCTCGCGGTGTGAAGGACGCGAAGACGAAGACCGCGATCACGCTTGCCGAGTTCAAGCTCGCCATCCACGCGGATGTCGCGACTCCGTGACCGGTGATCACCGTGCGCTCATAGCACGGGGGTGCGGCATCCCCGGCGCACCCCCGCCGCGCTCAGGCTGATACGAGCAGCTGTGCCCGTGCGCGCCTGGCGTCCGCCAGGGCCTCGCGTGTCAGCACGGGCCGCGGCACCACGATGCCGCACTCCGTGCAGACCGGGCCCGACGACGGTTCATGGGCCAGGTCGTACTTCCAGGTGAGGTGCTCGCCCTCGCACACCGGGCAGACCGAGCCCGGTTCACGCTCCAGCGCGGCGATCAGCCGGCGCAGCACCTCGGCCAGTGGTTCATGGGGGTGGACGTACGGATCGTCGCACCATGCGACGCCGAACCCACCCCAGGTCAGCCGGTGCCAGTCGTCCATACTGCCCGGCCTGCGCAGCCCGTCGTGCTTCTCCTTCTTGCGGCGCTGCGCGAACTCCCCCTCGTAGGCGAGCCAGACGGAGCGGGCCTCCTCCAGCTCGTCCAGTGCGGCCACGAGCCGCGCTGGATCCGGGGAGCGGTCCTCGGGACCGAACCCGGCCCGTGAGCACAAATGATCCCAGGTCGCCCGATGCCCATACGGGGCGAACCTCTCAAGGCACTTGCGCAGCGAATAACGCCGCAGTGCCAAATCGCAGCTCGGGTCGCGCACCTGTCTCGCCAGACTCCTGAAGCCGGCCATCGCCCTGCACCTCCGTCACACCTGCACCTGTACTTCGGTCACTTCGGCGTCGTTGTTCGGACGTCGCCGAATAGACGTATCGACACGCGATTCGGCTCCATCCGATTTCGAATGGCCCCCCATAAGCCATCCGCCGAGCAGCTCGCGGGCCGCCTTCCCGTGCCGTCGGCCCGTGCTGGGGCGCCGACGGCCGTGGTGATGAGAGAAAAGTTGACTCATGTTCATCTTCAAACTCTGAGATACCGGCGGTAACCTCTGGCCCCACCCCCGTCAGGAGGAGTTGCCATGCCCTGGCGCATCCCACGCATCACGCTCGACAGACTGAGAACTCCCGGCAGGTTCACGGAGTTCCTCAAGGGCGCATCCGTATGCATCCTCATCGCCGGTCTTCTGTCGCCGCTTTCCCAGGCGGCGGCCGCGGAGACGGCCCCCGCCGACGCGGCGACAACCGCCAACGACTACTGCGGCGGCCAGTGTTCCGACATCCTTCCGCCCGGCCAGAACGGCAACGCCACGCTCGCCCAGATCCTCCTCAACCAGGTCTTCGGCACCCAGCCCGAGAACGCCGACAACCAGCTCGGGCCCTACGCCAACCTCGCCACCGGCTACTCCTCGCTGACCAACGACAAGATCAACACCTTCTTCAACGACGCCTCCTTCGGTGTCCCATCCGACCAGGTCGCGTCCACTCTCAAGCCCGCCGGCCGCACGGACGTGACGATCGTCCGCGACAAGAAGACGGGTGTGCCGCACATCACCGGTACCACTCGATACGGCACCGAGTTCGGAGCGGGCTATGCCTCCGCCCAGGACCGGCTGTGGCTGATGGACGTCTTCCGTCACGTGGGCCGCGGCCAGCTGACCCCGTTCGCGGGCGGCGACCCCTCCAACCAGGGCCTTGAGCAGGAGTTCTGGCGCAACGCTCCGTACACCGAGGCCGATCTGCAGGCCCAGATCGACAACGCCGCCGCGACGAACGGCGAGCGCGGCAAGCTGGCCCTCGCCGACGCGAACGCCTACCTCGACGGCATCAACGCCTACATCGACGCCTCCGACAGCGGCCGTTACTTCCCCGGCGAGTACGTCCTGACCGGCCACAAGGACTCCGTCACCAACGCCGGGACCATCGAGAAGTTCAAGCTCACCGACCTGGTCGCGCTGGCCTCCGTGATAGGCGCCCTCTTCGGCTCCGGAGGCGGCGGCGAGGTCAACAACGCGATCTCCCTGCTCGCCGCGCAGGAGAAGTACGGCGTCGCCGAGGGCACCAAGGTCTGGGAGTCCTTCCGTGAACGCAACGACCCCGAGGCCGTGCTCACCGTCCACGACGGCAGCTTCCCGTACGGGACGAAGCCCGACAACCCACAGGGCACCGCCCTGCCCGACGCCGGCTCGGTGACCGAGGAACAGCTCGTCTACGACCGCACCGGCAGCGCGGCCACCTCCACCGCCACCCGCACCTCGGCCACGGCCGCCGCGAACGCCCTCACCTCGGCCAAGCGCGGCATGTCCAACGCCCTTGTGGTGAGCGGCAAGCACACCGCCGGCGGGAACCCCATCGCCGTCTTCGGCCCCCAGACCGGCTACTTCGCCCCCCAGCTGCTCCTGCTGCAGGAGATCCAGGGCCCCGGCATCAGCGCGCGCGGCGCGTCCTTCGCCGGGCTGAGCATGTACGTGGAGCTCGGCCGCGGCCAGGACTACGCCTGGAGCGCCACGACCTCCGGCCAGGACATCATCGACACCTACGCGGTCGAGCTGTGCCAGGACGACAACCACTACCTCTACCGTGGCACCTGCACGGCCATGGACAAGGTCGAGAAGACCAACGCCTGGAAGCCGACCACGGCCGACGACACCCCGGCGGGCTCCTACCGCATGCAGGTGTGGCGCACCAAGTACGGCCCGGTCACGCACCGCGCGACGGTCGGCGGCAAGAAGGTCGCGTACACGACCCTGCGCTCCTCCTACATGCACGAGGCCGACTCGATCATCGGCTTCCAGATGCTGAACGACCCCGACTACGTCAAGGGCCCGGAGGACTTCCAGAAGGCCACGCAGCACATCAACTACACCTTCAACTGGTTCTACGCCGACTCCCGGCACACCGCGTACTACAACAGCGGCGACAACCCGGTGCGCGCGAACGGGGTCGACGCGGAGTTCCCGGTGTGGGCGCGGACCGCGTACGAGTGGCGGGGCTGGGACCCGGCGACCAACACCGCCGACTACACGCCCCCTTCCGCCCACCCGAACTCCATCGACCAGGACTACTACATCTCCTGGAACAACAAGCAGGCCAAGGACTACACCACGGCCCCCTGGGGCAACGGCTCCGTGCACCGCGGCAACCTGCTCGACGACCGGGTGAGCAAACTGGTGGCGGCGGGCGGCGTGACCCGGGCCCAGCTCGTGAAGGCGATGGCCGACGCGGGCCTCGCCGACCTGCGGGCCGAGGACGTGCTGCCGAAGCTGCTGAGAGTCGTCAACAGCTCCACCGTCACGGACTCCACTGTCGCGGCGGCGGTCGGCAAGATGCAGACATGGGTGTCGGCGGGCGCCAAGCGTACGGAGACCTCGGCGGGGTCGAAGACGTACGCCAACGCCGAGGCGATCCGCATCCTGGACGCCTGGTGGCCGCTGCTGGTGAAGGCCGAGTTCGAACCGGGCCTCGGCAGCGACCTGTACGCCGCCATGAACGACAACCTGCCGATCGACGAGTCCCCGTCGGCCGCGCACGGGCCCACCGGCTCGCATGCGGGCAGCTCCTTCCAGTACGGCTGGTGGTCTTACGTCGACAAGGACATCCGGGCCGTGCTCGGTGAGTCGGTGCAGGGCGGCCTGGCCGCGAAGTACTGCGGCGGCGGCACCCTCAGCGGCTGCCGGGACGTCCTGATCAGCACCCTGAAGGAGGCGGCGGGCAAGACCGCGGCCCAGGTCTACCCGGGCGACGCGAGCTGCTCGGCCGGCGACCAGTGGTGCGCCGACTCGATCATCCAGCGCCCGCTCGGCGGCATCAACCACGGGAAGATCAGCTGGCAGAACCGGCCGACCTTCCAGCAGGTCGTGGAGTTCGTGTCCCACCGGTAGTTCACGTCCACCGGTAGTTCGCGTCCCACCGGTAGTTCGCGTCCTACCGGTAGTTCCCGTTCCCAGGGCGGGTGTGCGGCGGCGGGTCAGGTGATACGGCCCGCCGCCAGCACCACCCCTGCCAGCTCCTTGTGGCAGATGTCGCTGTGGGCGCCGGACGGCGGGCCGCCGCGCTTCACCACCGCCGCCGCGTCGACGTTGACGCAGCCGGACGCGGGCAGCTGTGCCTTGAGCGCGTCGGCCAGCCGGAACGAGCGGGTGCCCTTGACGGCCTGCACCCCGTCGTAGCCCAGCGCGCCCCACTTGGTGCCGAGGACGCTGCCGATGCCGAAGCCCGCGATCGAGCGGGAGTCGCCCGCCATACGGGAGGCCAGCGGGTAGATCGTGCCGAGCGCCGAGTCGTGACGGGAGTGGCAGCACACCAGCGGGCCGTCGATGCGCTTGTGCTGACCGTGCAGGACCCCGCTCGCCCGGTTGTCGTGCGGCAGCCGGGCCGCGAACGCGTAGTGCGAGAAGGCACCCTGGAGCAGCGTCACCGACTTCACCGTGCGCACACCCTCGGGCAGCCCGCGCAGCGCGAATGACACCAGCCGCGCGCCGAAGCTGTGCCCCACGAGGTGCACCCGCACATCCGGGGCCGTCCGCGCGAGCTGCCCGACCACCCGCCCGAGCCCGCGCTCGCCGACCGTGCCCGCACGCCGCTTCATCGCGAAGTAGGTGGCCTGGCGGAGCAGTTCCTTGCCGCCGTCCCACAACCGCGGTGCCGCGACGGCGGCCTCGGCCCCGACGGCTCCGCTCTTCACCTGCTCTGCCTGCTCCAGCTGAGCCAGCGCCGCCGCGAACTCCCCGCACACCGCCGCCGTGTCCCCGAACAGCATCTCGGGATCGCTCTCCGGCACCCCCGCGGACAGGGTGTCCGCCGCGAACGCGGCCTGCGGGCCCTGCGGCCGCACCTCCACCAGCAGCCGTACGAGCCGCCCGAACTCCGCCAACGAGGCAGTCTCGTCCGACTGTTGGTCCAGCAGCCGCGCCAGCTGGTCCACGATCGTCGCCCGCCCCGGGAACACCTCCAGGAGCGCGTGCCGGGTGCCCTTGTCGAGTACGGGACGCGCGGTCGCCGAAACGCCGGACACACCGTCGGTCACCGATCGCGGCAGGTCGGGGATCGGCTCGTCCGAGAACCGCATCGAGGGCCACAGCACACCCACGTACCCGAGACGCGCCCGTGGCGCCAGCGCGGGGAACGGCTCGAAGAAGCGGCTGTAGAGCTGTGTCGCTCCCGAGCGGTCGTTGTTCCAGCCGTGCGCGAAGACGACCAGGTCCCGCACCCCGCGCTGCCCGGCCTCCGCCAGGAGCCGGTCCCGCTGCCGGCTGTCGACGTCACCGTCCGCGTCGAAGGTCAGCTCCCAGTAGGGAGTCACGCCGATATCCGGATCCGCCATGTCGAGCCCCCCTTCGGCCCCGTCGGTCCTGCGCTCTGCGCGCATCGTCCCGCTGGTGACGGGGATTGGCCATACGTCACGCGGGTCCCGGAGGTACCCGAATTGATGTGCTGGCGGGGGGGCGCCGCACCGGCGGCCGGATCAGCGGTGTCAGCGGGTGTCAGCGGTACAGGAGGTACTCCCGGCGCACCCTCCGGAACGCCGCCAGCTCGTCCTGCCAGCCAGCCACGACCTCGTCCGTGTCCGCCCCGGCGTCGATCATCGTGCGCACCCGTGCGGAGCCGGTCAGCTTGTCGATCCAGTTGTCGGACCGCCAGGCGAAGCCGCTCCAGACCTGCTTCGCCGTCACGAGGAGGGCGATTCCGGTGCGGACGGGGTCGTACGCGGCCCGGTCGTCGACGTGGATCTGCACGCCTCCCACGGTTTTCCCCTGGAACTTCGAGAACGTCGGCGTGAAGTACGCCTCCCTGAAGTGCACGCCACGCAGTCCCAGTTCCCCCGCCTTCTCGGCCCAGCGCCGGTCGATCCCCTCCGCGCCGAGCAGTTCGAACGGACGGGTGCTGCCCCGCCCCTCCGACAGGTTCGTCCCCTCGAACAGGCACGTCCCCGCGTACACGAGGGCGGTGTCGGGGGTCGGCATGTTCGGGCTCGGCGGCACCCAGGGGAGCCCGGAGGCGTCGTAGAACTCCGAGCGCCTCCACCCCGACATCGGGACGGTGTCCAGCGCCACCGGGGTGGTCAGGAACTCCTCGTTGAACAGCCGCGCCAGCTCGGCCACCGTCATCCCGTGCGCCTGCGAGATCGGCTGCCGGCCGACGAACGTCGCGAACTCCCTGTGCAGCACCGGCCCTTGGGCGGAGCGCCCGGTGGCGGGGTTCGGCCGGTCGAGGACCACGAACCGCTTGCCCGCGAGCTGGGCCGCCTCCATACAGTCGTACAGCGTCCAGATGTACGTGTAGAAGCGCGCGCCCACGTCCTGGATGTCGAACACGAGCGTGTCGACACCGGAGGCCGTGAAGATGTCGGCGAGCGGCCGGCCGCTCTTCTGGTACGTGTCGTAGACGGGCAGCCCGGTCGCCGGGTCGTCGTAGCGGCCCTCCGAGCCGCCCGCCTGCGCCGTGCCCCGGAAGCCGTGCTCGGGGCCGAAGACGGCGACCAGGTTCACACGGTCGTCGGCGTGCATGACGTCGACGATGTGCCGCACATCGCGAGTGATGCCCGTCGGGTTGGTGACGACGCCGACGCGCTCGCCGCCGAGCAGCGCGTACCCGTCGGCCACGAGCCGTTCGAAGCCGGTTTGCCTCCGGCGGTCGGCCGCGGAGGCCTGGGGCGCCGGAGGGAGTGACACGGCCGCCGTGGCCGCGGCCGTGGTCGCTGCGAGCAGGGTCCGTCTGGACAGGCGCATGAAGTGACCTCCGTGATGGCGGAAGGCTGGCATGGGCACGCTACGTGCTTCGGGGAAGCGCCGGAATATCGCTGTGGCTCGGCGCGCCCCTTACTGGGGCGTAGTCACCCTTCCAACGTCACATACCGACCGGTTAGTCTGGCCATCGAAGCGGGCTCGGAGGCAGAGTCGTTCCGTCGCGTCGAAGGAGCCGATGGTGGGAGCCGTGCAGGGTGCGGGAGTGGTCGTCACCGGAGCGGGAGGCGGCATCGGCGCCGCGCTGGCCCGCCGTTTCGCGGCCGAGGGGGCGCGGGTCGTGGTGAACGACCTGGACGCCGGCAAGGCGAGGGCCGTGGCCGACGAGATCGGCGGAACGGCGGTGCCGGGCGACGCGTCCGCGGTCGTCGCCGACGCAACTGACGCGCTCGGCGGCGCGGTCGACATCTACTGCGCCAACGCGGGCGTCGGCTCCGGCGGCACGGAGGCGGCCGACGAAAAGGTCTGGGCGCTCGCCTGGGACGTCAACGTCATGGCGCACGTCCGCGCGGCCCACGAACTGCTTCCCGCCTGGCTGGAGCGCGGCAGCGGCCGGTTCGTCTCCACCGTCTCGGCCGCCGGACTGCTCACCATGATCGGCGCCGCGCCCTACAGCGTCACCAAGCACGGTGCGTACGCCTTCGCCGAGTGGCTGTCACTGACCTATCGGCACCGTGGCCTGAAAGTGCACGCGATCTGCCCGCAGGGCGTGCGCACTGACATGCTGACCGCAGCGGGCAGCGCGGGCGAACTTGTCCTCGCGCCGACCGCGATCGACCCCGAGGACGTGGCGGACGCCCTGCTCAAGGGCATCGAGGAGGACCGCTTCCTGATCCTGCCGCACCCGGAGGCCGCCGGGTACTACCAGGCGCGGGCCACCGACCCGGAACGCTGGCTGACGAGCATGAACCGCGTCCAGCAGAAGTGGGAGGCCTCGCCCTGACAGCCCTGCCCGACTGGCTGAAACCGGAGGGTGGGAAGATCCTCCGTCGGGACGAGCAGACGTAGACCTTGGAAGGCAGGTGGCGGCAAGTGCCCAGGACGACGGACGGCGACGGCACGCCCGTCCCGCGGCGGCTGCTGGCCGCCGCCACCCGGCTCTTCGCCGAGCGGGGCTACGACCGTACGTCGGTGCAGGAGATCGTGGAGGCGGCGGGTGTCACCAAGGGCGCCCTCTACCACTACTTCGGCTCCAAGGACGACCTGCTGCACGAGGTGTACGCACGGGTGCTGCGCGTACAGCAGGAGCGCCTCGATGCCTTCGCGGGCGCCGACGAGCCGGTCGAGCAGCGCCTCCGGGCCGCCGCGGCGGACGTCGTCGTCACGACGATCGAGAACCTCGACGACGCGATGATCTTCTTCCGCTCGATGCACCACCTCAGCGCGGAGAAGAACAAGCAGGTGCGTGCCGAGCGCCGTCGCTACCACGAACGCTTCCGTGCGCTGATCGAGGAGGGGCAGGAGTCGGGCGTCTTCTCCACGGCGACTCCGGCGGACCTGGTGGTGGACTACCACTTCGGTTCCGTGCACCACCTGTCGACGTGGTACCGCCCGGACGGCCCCATGAGCCCCCAGGAGGTCGCGGACCACTTGGCGGACCTGCTGCTGAGGGCGCTGCGGCCGTAGGCGGGCGCGCGGTTGTCCCGTCTGCCGTCCCCTGAGGGCTGCGCCCCCAGACCCCCGCTGCCGGCCTGAACGGCCTCGACCTCAATCGCCGGACGGGCTGGAACTCCAGCCCTGCCCGGCGACAATCCAGCCCCTCCGGCGTTTGAGGAGCGGGGGTCCGGCGGCTGGCCCCCGAAACCGGCGTCCCAGGGGCGAAGCCTCGAAAGCAAGGTCCGGGGGCGGAGCCCCGGAATCGGGGGTACAGGGGGCGGAGCACCCTCGGCCGGGGGGGTAGGGGCGGAGCCCCTGGGCTG
>NZ_VMNX01000025.1 GCF_009377235.1 Streptomyces acidicola | reverse complement strand
CGCGGCATTGCCACCCGCTATGACAAGACCCCCGAGAGCTACCTTGCCGGACTCCACCTACGAGGCGCCGTCATCTGGATCCGCAGCCTTCAGCCAAGTCGCTGATCACGACTCCGTACAGGCCCTAAGCCGGTGAGGTCTACGGTGTTGAGCAATGGGGCGAAAGCGGGGATCTCGTTGCTCTTGTCGGCGATCTGCCGCTGGGCGAGCACAGCGCCGGTGTGCTCCATCGCCGCCAGCAGCGCGACGGCCGCCCGGCCCGCATGGCGTGAGCCGCGCAGCGTCTTGCCGTCCACTGCGATCGCCCGCAGTGCTGGGCGCTTGCCGACAGCGTGCTCCGGTTGTCTGGCGCGAGCCGCGAGGAAAGCGCCGATTGCCTCATCCAGTACATCGCCGTCAAGTCGGGCGAGCAGGCGCCGGACCGTGGCCGGATGCGGCACCGGTACGGCGCCGGTGAGCGGATCTGCCGCAAGCCGCATGCGCGCAGCACCCACTGCGGAGCGTCCGTGATCCACTCGCCGATCGCGGTGAGAGAGCGGGCGCCGGCCAGCACGCTCGCGGCCGACGCGCACAGCAGCGCACCAACTCCGGTGGGCTGACCGCCCTTCCGACCAAGACCCAGAGCTCCGAACGGCGCATCGCCCTGCCAACGCCATGCCTGCACTCTCTCGAACAGCACCGCAACCGCCAGCGTCAGGAGCGCGAATCGGCGGGGACAGGCTGGAAGGGCAGCGGCTACGTCTTCACCCGACCCGACGGAGCCCCAATCGAGGGAGCCACCCTCACCCGGCACTTCAACACCCTGCTCCGCCGTGCCGGGCTCCGCCGCATCCGGTTCCACGACCTCCGACACTCGGCGGCGACGCTCCTCCTGGAGCAGGGGGTCGAACTCGTGGTGATCAAGGAGCTGTTGGGGCACGCCCACATCGGCGTCACCGCCACCGTGTACGCCCACGTCCGGCTCCGCCTCCAGCGCGACGCCATCGACCTTCTCGGCCACGCTCTCCGCAACCCCGCCGAGATCACCGGCAAGCCCGACGACGGCGACGAACCACCCCTCTGTGCCGCACCTGTCCGCTGACGTTGCCGTCAAATACTGCCGTCAGACGCTCCAGAGGCCCCACCGGAAATAGATCCGGTGGGGCCTCCATTGGACTATCGGCGAGAATATTTGTCAGTCACCATCAAGCATCTTTTCGACTGCCGCCTTGATGGCTTCCAGCGCCCCATCATCCACTGTGAGTGGTGCTGCGAGCGTTTCGACCCAGTGTCGCATTTCGACCGCGGTTAGGTCTCGCCAACGCGGGTGCAGGGCAGCTCTTTGTGCAATGATCCGCCAGCGATGCTGGTGCTGCGAGAGTCGATACCAGTCAGCCTGTTTCTGTGCTCGCCCTGGCGTTGAGCTCGAACGCAATCCAGAGATCAGACCTTCGCGAAGGTGATTCAGTGCCGACGCATAGACCGGACTCCCATTAAGCACGTCCGCGTCATCGGAGAGCTCAAACTTGAGCTCCATACCGGCACGGAGCAGCATCTCCACCTGGGCAAAGTTGTCGAACTCGACCAGTTCTGACATCAGAAGGGGTTCCTTCCATGGAAGAGAACGTTCCCCGCCGGGATCTTCAACGAGCCTCTCGTAATCAGCTCATTTGGCTGAGATCCCGGCCCAAGCTCGACACCTTCAGGCATTCGGAAGGCGAACATGTAGTCGGCCTTTCCTGCATACATCGGGTTACCAATGAAGATGTTCTGCTCGATCTCTGCCGGGCTTCCAATTTCCTGGGTCACATGGACCTTTCCGGCGGAGTTGGCGCCAATCCTGAGATTGCCATCATCGGCCAAAATCCCACTGTGCCCTGCCTCGCTCGTGTAATGGAAGTAGACATTGTCATCGAGATTATCGACAACGTTCCCGACGTCATGAGTCGCCGCATTATTGCAGTTATGAACCAGGACTGGCGTGGTGCCTGCGAGTACATAGTACGTGTGGAGATCGCTGACGGTGAGGTTGTGGACCGTGGCCGCAGGCGCTGTCCAGCGTTCGACGGCTGTGATCTGGATGTAGGTGCCGGCGCTGGTGCGGAGCCACTGGCCGGCTTTCAGGTTGGTGGCGTCGATCCATTTGCCGAGTTCCGGAACCCAGAAGGGGTGTCCGTCGGTGGCGGTGACCGTGGCCGCCTTCGCGACCTTGTCGTCGCTGTCGCTACCGGTGGTGAGGGTGACCTTGACCAGTTGTTTGACGCCCTTGCCCTTGATCTCGGCCGTGACCGTCTCGACGCTTGTCTCGCCGGTTTCCGGGTCGGTGGCTAGGACCTTGTCGCCGTTCTTGACGTCCTCGATCGGTTTGGTGGTGCCGTCGGCCATCAGGACCGGCGTGCCGGGAACGAAGCTGTTGCTTTCGCAGCCCGGGTTAGTGCCGCTGCTGCCGCCATCGTTGCTGCTGTTGGCTTTGCCACCGCCCGATGAGCTGGCCTTGGCCTGTTTCGTCTGTGGTCTGGGTGCCTCGGCCTTCTTCGCTGCGGCCTTCTGCATCTTCTGGACCGCATTGCCGGTCTTCTGCACCGCCCGTTTCACCTGCCGGGTGGCTGCCTCCTTGGCCTTCTTCTTCAGCTGGGCCGCCCGCTCAGCCGCCCGCTTCTTCGCCTCCGCCGCCTTCCGCGCCAGCTCCCTGGCCTTCTTGGCCAACTCGATGATCTTGCGGGCCTTCTCCTTGGCCCTCATCAACGCGTTGACCGCACCCGCGATACGGGACGCCGCCTTCAGCACCGACGGGATCTTCCCTAGCTTGGACCACGGGATCGCCTGGATGAACAAGCTGCCGCACGCCCACAGATCACCCCGCGAGAAGCAGCCCACCACGTCGTTCCAGCCGACGAAGTCCTTCAACGCCGCCCAGCCGACCGACATGATGATGTCCGCGACCGACGTGTTCAGCGTGCTCTTCGCCCACGCCTCCTGCGACGCCGACGGACCCCCGAACTCCGTCAGGTTCCCGCCCTCCGACGCAAGCCCCGACGGGTCCGCGAACGTCACCGGATTGTTCTCGCAGTACACATACCCGTTCATCTGAACCGGGTCCGCCAAGTCCAGCACCGGGTCCGCCGACAGGAAACGGCCCAACGACGGGTCGTACTCCCTCGCCCCCAGATGCACCAGACCACTCGACGCATCGTCGTCCCCGCCCACGTACGAACGCTGCGAGCGCCAGCTCGGGTGCTCCGTGCGCTCCACACCGAACGGGTCCGTCTTGGAGAACCGCACTTGGTTGCCCGACGCCAGCTTCACATTGACGTACGCCGTGCCGTTCTGGTCCGTCACCTGCGCCGACAACTCCGCCGCACCCGACCCGACCGCACTCCGCATCACCGTCGGCGCACCCGGCTGCGCGTAATACCGCTCCGTGAACGCCGGCGTCCTGTTGGCGTTCATCGAGACCGTCGCCTCGCCCAGATACAGCGTCAGCTGAGTCGCCGACACCGACAGCAGACGAGAACCGTCACCGCCGTAGACGTACTTCGTCTGCGTGGCCGGCACCCACGACTGCCCCGCCGCGCTGTTACAGGTGTACAGCTGCAGATCCGTGCCGTCGACCGAGTTCGCGCCCGGCACATCCAGGCACTTGCCCGACGACACATGCTGCAACGTCCCCGTCGACGTCGCCTTCCACTGCTGGCCCGCCGCGCCCGTGCACTCCGCGAGCACCACAGCCGTGCCGTTCGCCGAGCCACCGCCCGACGGGACCGCGCACTTGCCCAGCACCTTCAAAGCGCCCGTCGACGGATCCGACGATCCCGCCACCGCGTCGATCCGCAACTGCTGCGCCTTCGAGCCGTTGCACGAGTACAGCTGAAGCGGCGTACCCGCCGTCGTCAATCCGCCCTGCACGTCCAGGCACTTCTTCGCCAGACCCAGCCACGCACCCGAGCCGTTCTCACCAAAACCCGTGACCGAGTCGACCTGACCGTCCCACGACCACGTCAGCGCCTGCTCCGAGCCGTCGACCGTCCGCGACTTCGTGTTGCCCGCGTCGTCGTACGTGTACGTCCCGGCCTTCGTGACCTGCGCACCCGACTCCGCCTTGTACGTCGACGACGTCCCCGTCAACGTGTGCGGCTGCGAGCCGTCCGAAGCCCCGTACGAGTACGTCGTCGTCGCGTCCTTCGACGTGTCCAGACCCGGATCGTGCGCCGCTCCGACGTGATCAGCTCGCTACGCCGCGACCAGGTCACACCATACGTATTTGCCGTGATCGCCGTTTCTAGTAAGCGGCTGCCAGCCCCACAGATCGGCGCAGGAACGGACGAGAGCCAGGCCCCGCCCTCCTTCGAGGTCCAGGTCAGTGAGTTGGTCCAAGGGGCATGGAGGTTCCGGAGGTTCGGGATCCGCATCCCAGGCACCGACGCGAAGGACGCCGTCCCTCCAGGTGACGCGGAGGGCGGCAGGGCCCTTGGTGTGACGTACGGCGTTCGAGACCAACTCCGTGGCCAGCAGTTCGGCGATGTCGACGAGCCGGATCAGGCCGTGCATGGTGAGGATCAGGCGGAGGGTGCGGCGGCTGATGGTCACGGCTCGGAGGTCGTTCGGGATGTGGAGCCAGTACTCCCAGGGGGCGCCGATCGCGTGGGGTTCGGTTTCGGGCATGGGTGAACTCCGTTCGAGCGGAAGGGGGATGGCAAGGGGTATGGCGGTCGCGGGCGGTGGCATTGCCGCAGCCGTCATGGCAGGACGGAGTGGTGCACTTCCGGACTCCCGGCGTTTCGCAGCGTGTGCGTCGCGTCACTGACGGTAGGGTAGGAATTCCTACCCTCGCAACTGCCTCAAGTACTCTGACACCCGAACGAGGGGTCACAACCGCACCTGATCCTGGCGGTGTTGAGGAGGCAGTGCTCGGATGACGATGCGTAACCAGCCCACGGCACGACAGGTGCGCCTGGGCTCCGAGCTGCGCAAACTGCGGGAGGCCGCCGGTAAGTCGGCCAAGGAGGTGGCGGGACTCCTCGGATCCAGCTCGACGCACATGAGCCAGATCGAGGCGGGCAGTTCGGCGATCAGCGAGGAACGGCTGCGCAGGCTGGCGGCTCACTGCGCCTGTGCGGACGAGGAGTTGGTTGAGGCACTGGCGGCGATGGCGACCGACCGGACACGCGGCTGGTGGGAGGAGTACCGCGGGGTACTGCCCACCGCGTACCTGGACCTGTCCGAGCTGGACCACCACGCGACGTTCCGTCACGACGTTGCGGTCAACCACGTACCCGGCCTCTTGCAGACAGAGACCTACGCCAGAGCCCTCTTCTCCTACATGAACCCGGAGTTCCCACAGAGCGAGGTTGAGCACCGGGTAAGCCACCGCATGAAACGGAAGGTCGTCATCGAGGGTCCCGACCCCATTCCGTACGAGACCGTGATCCACGAAGCGGCACTACGCATCCGGGTTGCCGGGCGAACCTCGTTCCGCACTCAACTGGCCCGCATCATGGAGCTGTCCGAAGCGGACCACGTCACCGTACGGGTCATCCCCTTCGACTTGGACGACTTCGCCGGCGCCGGAAGCGCCATGGTGCACCTGGGAGGAGCGGTACCCCGCCTCGACACCGTGGTGCGCGATGCTCCCCACGGCACGGCCTTCGTCGACTCCGAGGCCCAACTGGAGCACTTTCGAACCCTCTTCCGTAAGGTGAGGGGAGAGTCGCTCAACCCGGAGCAGTCGCGTGACCTCATCCACCACTTGGCCAAGGAACTGTGAGGAGCAACCATGACCACCCCCGCTCAGTGGCAGAAGTCGTCCTTCTCCGGCGGCGGTGAAGGCAACGACTGCGTCGAACTCGCCTCCGCCCCCACCACCATCCACCTCCGTGAGAGCGACACCCCACACACTGGGGTCACCACGGCCCCCGCCCCCCTCGCCCACCTCCTCCACGGCATAAAGACGGGCAGACTCGGCACCGGGACCCCCGATGTGACTGAGCACTGCCCGTAACTGTTGGCAAGGCGGCCGTAGCTGTCACCACACAGGACAGCAATTGGCACCTTTGGGCCAACCCTACGGCTGGGATCAGGCCCAGGGACTTCCAAGCCCACCTGTGGCCCAAAACTGCTAATCTCGCGGCGACCTTCAGCCGAGCTTGACGAGTTGGGCGTCGAGAACAGCGGTGGGAACAGCGAAGTCCCTGTCGGCCTTGTCCGCCGGCACGGCGCTGATGTAGCCGACCGTGGCCCCCTTGCGCAGGACGACCACCTTCACCGGCGTTTTCACCCCACCTGACTCGACGACCGCCCCCAACGCCATCGCCTGATCCGCCCCCGCCGGAGCGATCTCCGCAGCGACCTTACCGACCTTGCGCTCCTCGCCGTTCACCGTCACGGCGAACCCGCCAGCACACTCGGAGACGACCGCGCTGAGGTCGCCCATCGCACCCTGCGCCTGCTCCCCCACGTACTCCGCAAGCACCACGGTCACGACGGCACCCTCGCCGGAGGCCTTACGCACCACCGTGGACGTCGGCTTCCCCACCACGGTGCCCGACAGGGCATAACCCGCAGAGCCACAGGCACTCTGCGCGACCCGCACATCCTGCTGACGGACCACACCGTAGGCGGCGGGCACGGTGACGCTGAAACCGTCCACATCGCCATCCCCGATAACCTCCCTCCCTAGCCCTTCAGCTCCGGCCACGGCACTGGCACTCACCTGCGGCGCCGCCTTCAGACCCAGACCATCCCCCGTGGCGCTATCACCACTTGCCACGTCACACGCAGACACCAACCCGCACAGCACCAGCACCGCACTTCCCCACAGCCGAAGCACGCTCACTCCTTCCGGCAGGGCCTCTCGCGTCAGTCCGTTCTCTTAAGGGGGCCAAAACGAGAGGGGGTCATAGCATTACCTTCGTCTTCATGCCATTGACAATGTGTCGCATAAAGGTACCCAATTCCACCGTTGACAGTGAACCACTTCCCACGAACGCCGGCCGGAATTTCCACATCAGGCAGGTCAAATCCCTCGCCTGAACGAATCTCAAGCCTCTCACACTTGGAGGGCATGTGAAGGAAGTAGACGTTCGAGAAGAGAACATCCACTCGGGTCGGAGAAAGGTCGCCGAGGCTGCGCAACAGGAGCTGGTCGTAGCTCACTGCGAAGTGCCACATCCGAAACGGCCGTTCCCAAACGGCTACCAGAGCCACTACGAACCACCTCCCAAGTACTTGGATCCCGCAAGAATCTCGGCCGGAAAAAACGGCGGGGGCCGCTTTCTTGCGCACTCTTCGGTTAGCCGTCCATACACTCAGGCCAACGAGAAGACGGAATCCAGACCCCGGTTCCGCGATTAACCAAGAAACCCGAATAGCCCATCATTGACCACTCCCCTCACCTGCAAGCAGGGCCCGGAGACGCCTAACCTCTTCCACAAGGCGCGGCACAGCCTCCCGCGCCATTGCAATAAAGGCCGCGTTCTCGTCCCAGCGTTCGTCGCCAGAATCGACGTATCGCGGATGCTGAACCAAAGTTGCGGCAATCATGTCTCGATGATCAAAGTTCGGCCACCTCTCGGCAGCACCAGTGTCGGGAGCCGTGCTCACCGCCACAAGATTCATGGCGGAGTCATCGTCCAAGGTCCTAACGAACCAAGGCGCCGGAGTGGCCGCAGAGCACAACTCCTCGATCTCCTCGAGTTCATCTTCACGCATGTGGCCACCTTCTACCAGCCTGTTTACCCGGTCTGGGGTGCCCCGCAAGCCAGCAAGCACGGAGCACCCCAAACAGCATGATCAACTAATATCGCTCACTCGAATATCCGAGCCTTTCGATATTCTTATAGAATCTCTTGTCGTTTGTGATGATCGACAATCCGTCCTGTATCGCCGAATGCAAGACCGAAGCGTCGTCGTCGGCAATCATCGGATTGAAGGACTTGCCCTTCCACATGCCCCTGAGGCGAGCCTGGAGTGAAGCAACGCCTTCGCTGGTGGAAGCCGGTCCCATGCGTCCTCCCCGCTCCGACAACCAGCTACCAATGGCATCTGCCGAGTGTCCACCTTCGAGTAGTTCACGATGAGCAGTCGGCGAAAGCACCGGGGCACGCCCCGCCAAGGCGGCATCTACTTCAGCGGTCTTTGCGCCCGAGAGGGCATCCGTCACTGCATTCGTGTCGACTGCCGCCTCGCCGCAATTGTGAACGAGAACCGGCGTCGCCCCCGCCAGCACATAGTACGTGTGGAGATCGCTGACAGTAAGGTTGTGGACCGTGGCCGCAGGCGCTGTCCAGCGTTTCACTGCCGTGATCTGGACGTGAGTGCCGGCGCTGGTGCGGAGCCACTGGCCGGTCTTGAGGTCAGTGGCGTCGATCCATTCGCCGAGTTCGGGGACCCAGAACGGGTGGCCGTCGGTGGCGGTGACTGTGGGTGTCTTCGCGTCCTGGCCGACGCCGTCGCTGCCTGTGCTGAGGGTTACCTTGACCAGGTTCTTGACGCCTTCGCCCTGGATCTCGGCGGTGACCATCTCGACAGCGGTCTCGCCCGTTTCTGGGTCGGTGGCCAGGACCTTGTCGCCGTTCTTGACGTCCTCGATCGGCTTGCTGGAGCCGTCGGCCATCAGCACCCTGGTACCAGGGGTGAAGCTGTTGTCCTCCCCTCCATTCTTGGAGCAGCTTCCGCCGCCGCCCCCTGACGACTCCTCTCTCGCCCTGGCCTGCCGCGGCTTCGACTCTGCCTTCTTCGCTGCGGCCTTCTGCATCTTCTGGACCGCATTGCCGGTCTTCTGCGCCGCCCGTTTCACCTGCCGGGTGGCCGCCTCCTTGGCCTTCTTCTTCAGCTGGGCCGCCCGCGCAGCAGCCCGCTTCTTCGCCTCCGCCGCCTTCCGCGCCAGCTCCCTGGCCTTCTTCGCCAACTCGATGATCTTGCGGGCCTTCTCCTTGGCCCTCATCAACGCGTTGACCGCACCCGCGATACGCGACGCCGCCCTCAACACCGACGGAATCTTCCCCAGCTTGGACCACGGGATCGCCTGGATGAACAGGCTGCCGCACGCCCACAGATCACCCCGCGAGAAGCAGCCCACCACGTCGTTCCAGCCGACGAAGTCCTTCAACGCCGCCCAGCCGACCGACATGATGATGTCCGCGACCGACGTGTTCAGCGTCTTCTTCGCCCACGCCTCCTGCGACGCCGACGGACCCCCGAACTCCGTCAGGTTCCCGCCCTCCGACGCCAGACCGCTCGGGTCAGCGAAGGTGACCGGATTGTTCTCGCAGTACACATACCCGTTCATCTGAACCGGGTCCGCCAAGTCCAGCACCGGGTCCGCCGACAGGAAACGGCCCAACGACGGGTCGTACTCCCTCGCCCCCAGATGCACCAGACCACTCGACGCATCGTCGTCCCCACTCACATACGAACGCTGCGAACGCCAGCTCGGGTGCTCCGTGCGCTCCACGCCGAACGGGTCCGTCTTGGAGAACTTCACCTGGTTGCCCGACGCCAGCTTCACATTGACGTACGCCGTGCCGCTCTGATCCGTCACCTGCGCCGACAACTCCGCCGCACCCGACCCGATCGCACTCCGCATCACCGTCGGCGCGCCCGGCTGCGAGTAGTACCGCTCCGTGAACGCCGGCGTCCTGTTGGCGTTCATCGAGACCGTCGCCTCGCCCAGATACAACGTCAGCTGAGTCGCCGACACCGACAGCAGACGCGAACCGTCACCGCCGTAGACGTACTTCGTCTGCTTGTCCGGCGCCCACGACTGCCCCGCCGTACCGTCACAGGTGGACAGCTGCAGATCCGTGCCGTCAGCCGAGTTCGGGCCCGGCACCGCCAGGCACTTGCTCGACGACACATGCTGCAACGTCCCCGCCGATGTCGCCTTCCACTGCTGGCCCGCCGCGCCCGTGCACTCCGCGAGCACCACAGCCGTGCCGTTCGCCGAGCCACCGCCCGACGGGACCGCGCACTTGCCCAGCACCTTCAAAGCGCCCGTCGACGGATCCGACGACCCCGCCACCGCGTCGATCCGCAACTGCTGCGCCTTCGAGCCGTTGCACGAGTACAGCTGAAGCGGCGTACCCGCCGTCGTCAATCCGCCCTGCACGTCCAGGCACTTCTTCGCCAGACCCAGCCACGCACCCGAGCCGTTCTCACCAAAACCCGTGACCGAGTCGACCTGACCGTCCCACGACCACGTCAGCGCCTGCTCCGAGCCGTCGACCGTCCGCGACTTCGTGTTGCCCGCGTCGTCGTACGTGTACGTCCCGGCCTTCGTGACCTGCGCACCCGACTCCGCCTTGTACGTCGACGACGTCCCCGTCAACGTGTGCGGCTGCGAGCCGTCCGAAGCCCCGTACGAGTACGTCGTCGTGGCGTCCTTGGAGGTGTCCAGACGCGGGTCGTGCTCCACCAGCTTCTTGCGGTTGCCCAGCTCGTCGTACTCGTACGTCTGCCAGTAACCGTCGTTGTCCGCGGTGACGTTCGCCGTGCCGTCGTCGTACTTCGGTGCCCGGGTCGTCTTGCCGGACGCCTTGCAGCCCGCGTTCTGCGACGTCCACGCCTCGGTCAGCTGACCCAGCGCGTCGTAGGTGAAGCACTGGCGGTCGGTGAGGCTGTTCCAGTAGTCGGTGATCTGCTCGACGTTGCCGGCGTCGTCGTAGTCGTAGTAGCGGCTGTTGACGCGGTGGCTGGTGACCGTCGTGGTGTCGCTCGTCGACTCGCGGTCGACGACGCTGCGGGTCAGCTCGCCCGTCGCCTCGTCGAACAGGTTCGTCGTCCACACGCGGTTGGGCTGCTCGCCGCTCACCGTGCGCAGTACCTCGCCGTAGGGCGAGTAGGACGTCTGCGCCGTGTACCAGTCCAGACCCGATGTCGAGACCGGCAGACCGTCCTCGTTGTAGCGGATGACCAGCTTCTCGGAGGGGAGGGTGCCCACGGCCGGCAGGTTCACCGACTCCAGCAGGCCCGTCTCCGAGTACTCGAAGCTGTACGCGTACTCCTTCTGCAGGCCGATCCCCGACGCTATGGAGTCGGGCAGCGTGATCCTCTTGCCCAGTGGCTGGTAGTCAGCCGTGTAGCCGGACACCGACGTCGTGTACGCCACCCCGTCCGAGTAGCGGGTCTGCGAGGTCGGCAGGCCCGCGCCGCCGATCAGCGTGTCGTACTTCGTGGACGCCAGCAGCGTGCCGGTGGAGGAGTCCCTGCGCTGTTCCACCGGGCGGGACAGCTGGTCGTAGCCCGTCCAGACCGTGGCGTTCTCGTCGGTGACCAGTTCGGGGCGGTCCAGCACGTCGTACGTCGTGGTCGTCGTGCCCGTGTCGGGGTCGGTCGACTCCACCTCACGGCCGCGCGCGTCGTACTTCCAGCTCCACGTGTTGCCCTTGTTGTCCTCGGCTTCCACACGGTCGCCGCGCTCGTCGTACGTGTAGCGCGTCGAGCGGTACTGGGTACGGGCCGCGTTTGTGAACGTGTCCACCCGTACCGTGCGGCCGAGCGCGTCCGAGAAACTGCGCTGCACCGCCCCGCCCGACGGCGGGATCACCGTCGAGTAGTCGTCCCCGTAGACGTAACGCGTCTGCTTCGCCGGCTCCTCCGTACCGTGCAGGTACGGCGTCTCGGTCAGCGTGCGGCCCAGGCCGTCGTAGGCGTACAGCGTCGCGTTCGGGACCTGGTAGTCCGAGTCCAGTTCGAACATCGTCGTCGACGGGTCGCCTGTGGCGTAGTACGCGTTGTTCGTCTGCGCGATGGTGCCGTTGGAGCTGTAGAGGACGTCCGTGATCAGGCGGCCCTTGCCGACCGCCGGTTCCTGCTTCTGGCGTTCGCGGCCCAGGCCGTCGTAGATGACGGTGGAGACGTCGTAGTCGCCGTCGTCCGTCAGCGCCTCCGTCGTCACCGAGACCGGGCTGCCGATCGTGGTGTCGTACGTGAACTTCGCCGAGGGGGACTTGGCGGTGGACCGGGTGGGGGCCCAGGCCTGCGTGGTGCGGCCCAGGGCGTCGTAGGTGAAGGTGGTGGTGTTGCCGTTGGCGTCGGAGTCCTTGAGGGAGACGCCTCGGCCCGGTTCCAGCGTCGTCGTCTCGCTGTGGTCCAGTGCGTTGGTCGTCTTGAGCTCGTAGACCTGGCCCGTGGGCGGGGTGTACGTCGTCCTGTCGACGTTGCCCTTCGCGTCCTCCGTGGACGTCGTCCGGCCGTAGGAGTCGTACGCGACCTTGCCGTCCTGCGTCCAGCTGCCGCCGTTGCCGCTGATGGCCCACGTCGTCGTCGCCGAACCCGACGTCGGGGTGGCGCCGTACGCGCCGCCGTCGTACGCGACCCGTGAGCCGTCGACCCAGTCGTCCGCCGTGGCCGAGGGCGCCTGCGCGCACGTACCCGCGGTCGTCAGAGTCTGTTTGGGCAGACCGATCAGGTGTTTGTCCGTGTTGTGGGCGTAACTCATCACCGCGCACGTCTCGTCGCCCGACTTGCCGGTGTCGCCGAGCGTCTCGACCTCGATCGGCAGGCCGTAGGTGTCCTCGTACGTGGTGGACGTGCGGAGCGTGCGCGAAGTGCGGGTGTCGTCGCCGGAGCCCGAGGAGTTGGTCACCGAGACGCTGTGGTCCTCCAGGACGCGGTACGCCTTGAGGGCCGGGATGCCGCCGGAGCGGGTGCGGGTGGCGAGGACCGTGGCGGTCGGGTAGTCGACGTCACGGGTCAGCAGGGCGCCGCCCTTCTTCGTGTACGTCAGTGTCTCCGCGACCCGGCCGGCGAAGGGCTCCTTGTCCTCGGCGATCGTCTTGCCGTCCGAGTCGGTGACCGTGACCGAGCGGGTGCCCTCGTCGCCAGGGAGCCGGTCGCCGTGCATGCCACGGAAGTATCGGGTCTCGGTCATGCCGCGCTCGGTGGACATGTACGCGGTGGAGGAGTCCGTGCCCGTGTACGTCCTGACGCGGGAGAAGCCGCGCCACTGGTCGTACGTGCGGGTCTTCTTCTTGCTGAACTCCGCCTGGTTCAGGGCCCAGGCCGCACCGTCCGGGTAGTCGTACTCGGTGGTGACCGGGTCGACGCCGGTGAGGGCGGGGAGTTCCTGGACCTTCTCGACGACGTACTTGTGGAACCAGTCGATGGTCTCCTTGTCGGGGTCCGGGTTCCAGTACACCGGGTAACAGAGTCCGGTGTTGTCCTCGACGTCGGGAAAACCGCTGCCCGACTTGCAGGCGCCGGTCGGGGCCTTGTACGTGATGGCGGTCTCGCCGCCGTACTCGCTGACGATCCGGGTGATGCGCAGGCGGTCGAAGGCCGGGTTCGGGTCGCTCGCGCCCTCCTTCACGCGGTTCGGCATGGGCTGGCTGTTGGCGAGGAACCGCACGGGGTTGAGGGCGATGACCTCGCCGTCGGTGCCGTAGCCGGTGCGGGTGATCGACTCAAGCCACAGCGCGACGCCCTCGTCGGTGAGGTCGGCGGGCAGGGACTGCTGGAGCTTGAAGCTGTCCACCTTCGAAAGAGCCGTCGAGCCCTGGGTGCGCTGTGCCCACGTCGTCACCTGGGCGAGCCGTTTGCGCGTCCAGAAGGTGGGGACGGGGACGTAACACTCCTTGTCCTTGGCGCAGTACAGGTCGGCCGGGGTGTCGTACCAGATGCGGTTCTGGCCGAAGTTGCCGGAGGTGAAGTTCTCCGTTGTACAGGCGAGGTCGCCCTCTCTGAAGCACCGCTCGTCGACGTCGAAGGTGACTCGGGCGATCGGGTCGGCGAACAAGGCGTCGCTGCGCAGGCCGTAGTCGATCCGCTCGAGCCACGCGCCGCGGTGGTAGTAGGAGGTGCCCTTGAACTTCTGGTTCTTGGCGTAGTAGTTGCCCTCGCGCGCCCACCACATGGTCATGGCGTTGCCGTCGGGGTCGACGACGTAGTCGAGGTTCCAGCGCCAGGCCTGCTTGCAGAAGGAGCCCGCGAAGTCGCCCGCCTTGTAGCAGGGTTCGCCGCTCTGGTTGCCCGCGACGTCCACGGTCAGGACCGAGTTGGTGGTCTCGTCGCCCTCGCTCCAGCCGGGGAGCTGGTGCCGCCCGAACCAGTACTGGGTGCCGTCGCGGGTGGTCACGCGCCAGTACTCGCCGTCGGCGTCACCGTTGTCGAAACCGGTGTTCTTCAGCAGCTCGACGCGCGAACCGTCACCGTTGGCGGTGACCCACTTGTCGCCCGTGGGGTCGGCGCCGTCGGGCAGGACCAGTTCGGTGGTGGTGCCGCCCAGGGTGAGGACCGCGTTGTACGAGCCCCAGCACAGGTCGCTGGTCTTGCGGCTCGCGTTGTTGCCGTCGGTACGGTCGTCGCGGCAGGTCTTGTAGGTGCGGGTGATGGAGCCCGCGTTGTACTCCCAGCCGTCGCCGATCCAGGAGGACTGGTTGTTGGATGCGGACGTACGGCCGTCCACACCTTGGGAGTTGTAGCCGAAGGAGACGGCGGGCGAGGGTCCGCCGGGGACGGTCGGGGTCTGCAGGGCGTACGAGTAGGAGAAGCCGCCGGAGTTGCTGCCGGCCGACCACGAACCCGCGCTGACCAGTGGGGTAGCGGAGAAGTCGCCCTTGGAGCCGCTGCCGGAGTCGGTGGCGAGCAGTACGGAGGAGCCCGACTCGGCGGTGGCGGCGGCCAGAGTGGCGAGACGCTCCTGCTGCCCCTCGCGGTACAGGGCGTCGCTGACGGTGCCCTCGTCCGAGGCGGCCGCGGGGGACGCGGTGGAGGCGGAGGTGCCGCCGGCCGCCAGGGACTCGACGTCCATGGTGGCGAGGATGCGGCGCTCGTACACCGGCTGGCCGTCGCTGTCGGTGCCGGTCTGCTCCACCACGTTCTCGGTGGCGACCTCGGTGGGCTCGGCACAGCCCTCGGTGTCCGGGGTGGTCAGGAAGCAGGACGGGTACTGGACGAAGGACAGGCGGTCTGCCCAGTTCGCGCCGTACAGCTCCGAGAAGTCGGTGTAGTCGAGGGCGATCACGGCGTCGCCGGTGGCCTCGGCCGGCGGGGTGACCGTCAGCGCCATGCCCTCGATGACGGTGTCGGCGAGTTCGTCCTGGCCGGCGAGCGAGACCTGCCACTCACCCTCCAGTGCGGCGGCCTCGGTGGTGGTGGCGTCCTCGGGCGCGCCGAGGGCGACGGGGAGTTCCTGATCGTCCTGGGCCACCGGCACCAGCTCACCGGGGGTGAGGCCGGTGAGGTCCTTCGTCACGGTGCCGCCGGCGGGGGCCGTGACGTTGGACGGGTCGTACTCCTCGGGGTCCTCGGCCTCGGAGGTGGTCAACTCGGCGAGCTGACCACCGTCCTCGCCCTCGGACTTCTCGACGGCGGGAAGGTCGACCAGGTCGACGCCGCTGCGGTCGTCGTCGGGCGGCAGCGCGGAGGCAGCGGGTACGGCGCCCACCAGCAGCGCCACCGTGAGCGCGCCGATGACTCCGGCGCGCATCCGCGTCCGTCTCCGGCGTTCGGCGCGATTCCGCGCGAACCGTCCCCGGCCGCACCACGACAGCGATCCCCACATAGCGCGGCCCCCCGCTCTCTTCATTTGACGAGCACGAATGCTCCGGCAGCGCTTCACGGAAAGTCAACAAGTCACCGGAGTCCAGTGATTTAGCTCACAGAGCGAATTATCAATTCCCTGGAGAATCGAGGATCAGAGGTTTATCCGGGGGGATTTCCCACAGGCAACACCAGAAGTGATCACTCCAGGATGATCAAGTCAAAGGGGAGTCAATCAACCGTCAAGCCGACGCGAATGAAGGCTTTTTGACACACCGTGCCCACTTCGCCCCTCCCGGCTCGCTCCTGCAGCTCCCCTGTACGCGACCTCATGTATGCAGATGTACGAACGGACCATACGGTTCCGTTCATCGGACGGTCTCCGGGTAAAGCGGCCGAACGCTATGGCGCAATCCCCATGCATGGGTCATGCTCTGTCCGCGCCTTCCCGGGCCACGTCACTTCACGCCCGGACAGCGCAGGGGATTGGAAAAGGGGATTCACAGAGTTCTCGGTTCTCGGGGATTCAGGGGGAGGGGACCCATCACCATGGAACGTCGCCGTTTCGGCCTGCCCGCGTCCAGACGCACCCGGGCGGGGGTGGCGGCCCTCATCGCCGGCGCTCTCGGCCTCGGGCTCCTTACCGTTCCCCTCCTCGACGATCAGGACCCCTCCGACTCGCCCGCCGAGACGAAGAAGTCCGCCACCCGGCCGGTGGACCAGGACGCGGCCCTGGAGCAGGCGGTCTCCTCCGGCAAGCGCGTCGAGGTGACCGCCCTGCGCGACGAGACCTCCATGACGTACGCCCGTCCGGACGGGCGCTTGGAGCTGGTCGCGTACGGCGCTCCCGTACGGGCGAAGGTGAACGGTGCCTGGAAGCCCATAGACACCGAGCTCGTCGAGGTCGAGGGCGGCTGGACGTCGAAGGCCACAGCTGATCCCGTGGTGTTCTCGGCGGGCGGTGACAGCGCGGGCCGTGGCGGCACGGCCGGGCGGGGCGCGTCGGCGCGCGAGAAGCCGGCCGCTGTGAGAGGCGTCCGCAGCGCCGTGTACACCGTCGCGAACGACGGGCGCACGGTACGGGCTGCCGCGGACGCCGAGACCTACAGCGAGCTGGCCGTCCTCAGCAGCGGCGGCCATGAGGTCACCCTGAGCTGGCCGGGAGAGCTGCCCGAGCCGGTGATCAGCGGGTCGAGCGCCCTGTACCGGAACGTGTTCGACGGCGTGGACCTCATGCTGACGGCACAGGCCAGCGGCTTCAGCCATGTGCTGATCGTGCACAGCGCCGAGGCCGCGGCCGACCCGGCGCTCACGAAGCTGTCGTACGGGCTGTCCTCACCCGACCTCACCTTCCACCTCGATCCGGTCACCAAGGTCGTCACCGGCCGGAACCGCGACGGCGAGGAGATCGTCGTCTCCCCCACCCCCTACCTGTGGGACTCGGCCGGGACGTACGCCGTCACCGAGGGCGACGACCCGGAGCCGCCCGAGGAGGACCCCGAGCCCACGCCCTCATACTCCGAGGAGCCCGGTGAGGAGGTCGGCGAGGAGCGCCCCGTGCCCGAGGACGGGATGGACACCGACGCGCCCACGCCGACGTCGGAGCCCGGCGACGGCCCCACGAGCCAGGAGGAGAGCGCCCCGACCGACAATACGTCCGCCGACCCGGTGGCGTACCGGCACGGCGCGAAAGCCGACAGCACCGTCGCCCGGACAAGCGCACGGACAGTCGCCCGGACCGCCGTCCGCACGGGACACGCGGCGACCGGCGCGCTCCGCACCGCCCCCACCGACGACGAGGTCTTCGGCCTCAAGGGCCTCGCGGGCCCCGACCCCGGCACCCATCTGGCCGTGGCCAACGCGGAGTTGAGCGCTCCCGGCACCGCGTCCACCGGGCTCACCGTCATCCCCGACGCCGATCTGCTCGACGCCGACGACACGGTCTACCCGGTCTTCATCGACCCCACGATCTACGGCAAGACCAAGAACTGGACCACCGCATACCAGAAGTACCCGAAGTCCAGCTTCTACGACGGCGCCAACTACAACACCGGCACCACCGAGGCCCGCGTCGGCTTCGAGTCCACGACCTGGGGCCTGTCCCGCTCCTTTTTCCGGCTCGGCTGGTCCAGCAGCATCAAGGGCGCCCATGTCTCGTCCGCCTCCATCCGGCTGCGCGAAACGTACTCCTGGTCCTGCTCCGCACGTGAGATGGAGCTGTGGCATACCGGCGGCATCTCCTCCAAGACCACCTGGGACAACCAGCCGGCCCAGAAGAAGAGGATCGGCACCAAGTCCTTCGCTCACGGCTACAACTCGTCCTGCCCCGACGCGAATGTGGTCTACGACGCCAAGTCGATCGCCCAGGACGCGGCCGACGGCGGCTGGAAGGAACTCACGATCGGGCTGCAGGCGGAAAACGAGAGCTCGGCGTACTCGTGGAAGAAGTTCCGCGCGGAGGGCGAGAGCGCGCCGAAACTCACCATGGTCTACAACCGCAAGCCGAGGACACCGAGTTCGCTCGCGCAGGCCCCCGGCGGCGGCTGTGACCGCACCACCCCGTACATCCACATCGGCAAGCGCGACCTGGTGCTGTCGGCCGCGTCCTCCGACCCGGACGACATCTCCACCCGGCAGGACCTGAAGTACCTGGACTTCGAGCTGTGGCGTACGGGCTACGGCGACGACAAGATCCTCGACCGGAACGTCACCGTGACCAGCGCGGGCAAGGCCTCCGTCACCGTCTCCAAGTCCGCGCTCACCAACGGGCACCAGTACTCCTGGCGCGTGCGCGCCATCGACTCCAGCGGCGCCGCCTCCAGTTACGCGCCGACGGCGGATCCGAAGGTGTGCCGGTTCATCTTCGACAGCTCCGCGCCCAACGAGCCCCTCGTCTCCTCCAGCGACTTCCCGGCGGCCGACGACGACGGCTCCGTGTGGTCCGAGGTGAAGTTCGGCACGGCCGGCAACTTCACCTTCGCGCCGGACGACGACACCGACGTCACCAAGTTCCAGTACTCCTTCAACACCACGAGCTACGCGAACAGCAAGACCGTGGCCGCAGGGACGGCCACGACCCTTTCCCTGAAGCCGCCGGCCGCCGGGCCCAACGTGCTGTACGTGCGGGCCGTGGACGGCGCGGGCAACGTCTCGCTCGGCACGAAGTACCTCTTCTACGTCACCCCGCGCGACACCGCCGACGCTCCCGGGGACACCACGGGTGACGGCATCGCCGACCTGTTCGCCATCTCCACAGCCGGGAACCTGTGGCTGTACCCGTCCACCACCACCGGTGACCTGCACGTCTCGCTCTCCGCGGCGCACGACGGAGGCATCGGGCTGCTCACCGACCCGGACGGCGACGGCGAGGACCACCGGCCCGGCTACTGGATGGGCGAGGACGGCAAGCCCGCGTTGATCGCCCACGGCGGCGACGCGCTCGGCGCGGACGGCATCGGCGACCTGTTCGCCCGGATGCCGGACGGGAAGCTGTACGTCTACCCGGGCGACGGCTACGGCAGCGTCGACATCGCCGGCCGTATGTCCGTGCGGCTGCCGTCGGGTTCCCCGGACCCGGCGACGTTCGACCAGATCATCGTGGGCGACTACGACCTGGACGGCCGTGCCGACCTGTTCGCCACCGCCGGAGCGGGCGAGCTGTGGGCCTTCAAGGGCTACACCGGCGCGAGCTTCCTCTCCGTCACCAAGATCGCCTCGACGGCGTGGGCCGAGCGCGACCTGGTCTCCGTGGGCGACCACGACAAGGACGGCGCCCCGGACCTGGTGTGGCGGTCCGGCTCCTCCAGCCGTCTCTACATCCGCTACGGCATCAAGGACAGCGCGGGCGGCGCCACCATCGCCTCCCTGTCCACCGCCGTGGACTCGAAGACGGGCGCCGACGAGATCTACGCCGAGGGCTGGTCCACGACCACCGTGCCCACGAACTTCCTCTACGGCACACCCGACGTCACCGGAGACGGCATCCCCGACATCTGGGCCCTGGCGAGCGACGGCAGCATCAAGTTCTACAAGGGTGGTGCCGCGACGCTGAGTACGGGGACCACGGTGATCAGCTCCGGGAGCGAGTGGGCGACGACGAAGCTGTCGTTCGGCTGACGTTCGCTCCGCTGGGTGAGCCCCGCGCCCCTTGGGGCGTGGGGCTCACATGGTCACTCCGGTTTCGCGTCCAGGTCTTCCCCGGGACGCGGTAGCGGGCTCGCGCGGTCCAGCAGACCCGTGCGGGCCGCCAGGGCCGCCGCCTCCAGGCGCGACCCGACGCCGAGCTTCATCAGCACCCGCTGAACGTGGGTGCGGGCGGTGCTGGGCGCGATGCCCATGCCGGCCGCGATCAGGCGGGTGTCCTCGCCGTCGGCGACCCTGACCAGTACCTCGACCTCGCGCGGGGTCAGCATCTGGAGCAGGCGCTGACCCTCGTCGTCGGGCTGGGCGGCCGGGTTGAGCAGTTCGCTGAAGGCGCCCTGGAGGAGGGCGGGTGCGACCGCCGCCTCGCCCGCCCGTGCCTTCATGATCGCGCGCTCGACGCCCTCTATGCGCTCGTCGTGCCGTACGTACCCCGACGCGCCCGACGCGAACGCCGCCGCTATGCCGCGCGGGCTCGGCACCGGCCCGAGGACCAGCACCGCCACCTGCGGGCGCTCCCGTTTGATCCGCACCACCGGATCGAAGATCCCCGGCTCGGCGGGCGCCGCCGTACCGAACAGGCACACTTCAGGTGCCCGGGTGATCACCAGTTCCGCCGCCCCCGCGGCGGGCGCCGCCGCGGCGAGCACTCTGTGCCCGCGCAGCTTCAGCGCCGAGGCCAGTGCCTCGGCGAGCAATCGGTGGTCGTCGACCACCATGAGCCGCACTCCCATCGAGCAACCCCCCAGTCCCCCCCAATGGCGCACCACTATGGCTGCCCACTGGTCCCCACGAACAGATCCCCCTTGACTCCCCCGCTCTTCATGCCCCCGGAAGCTACACGCTTGTTCGACGTTGCGCTCCCCCTCTGCGGGAGAAGTGCCCGGGATTACCGAAATCCCTCCCATTCGAGAGTGATGAGGGGTAAGTGCACGGCCCCGCCCCTGAGCAGGGACGGGGCCGTTCCGCAGGGGCCCGGGGGCGCATGGGGTTGCACGGCACCGAATGGGGATCACTTCGCGCCGAAGGCGAGCGCCGCGTACCTCTTGTCGTCCGGGGAGTACGCCTTGCCGGCGAGTTCCTTGCCCATGAAGAGCCGCCCGTTGCTGTAGAGGAGTTCGGCGGAATCCGGGACCATGCTGCTGATCGCCATGAGCGTCTCCCGGGAGGCCGGGGTCTCCAGGAGCTTGGTGGTCTTCAGCGTGGAGGTGTCGACGGAGACGACCTGGGCGCCCTTGTTGTACGGGCCGTCCTTGAAGGCGATGATGTTCGGCCCGTCCATGCGGATCGGGAACAGCGCGTAGCCGTCGCCCGCGTCGATGCGTTCACCGGTGGCCTTGCCGGTGGCCAGCGAGAAGGACACGATCTCGTTGGTCTGGGCGCTGCCACTGCCGCTGTGTTCCTCGGTCGACACGTACAGCTTGTCGTTGCCGACCGTGACCCCCTTGCAGTCCCAGACCTCGCCGACGGCGCAGTCGGACTTGTACTTGCCCTTCGGGGTCGTGATCTTCGTACGGAGCTTGCCGTTGTCGTCCAGCGAGAAGACGTCCGTGAAGCCGGAGGCGGTGATCTCGCCCGAGTCCACACCGAAGACGACCGGCTCGGTGGAGATCACCTTGGCGTTGTCGATGCCGGCGGGCAGCTTGTAACTCCACTTGCTGGAGCCGGACTTCGGGTCGAGGAGCTGTACCTCGTACTGCTCGTCGCCGAAGTCACCGCACTTGCGGACCGCGACGAGCTGGGTGCCGCCGGCGTAGCCGACGTCCACGCACTCGCTGACCTTCGGCGCCCACAGGGGCTTGCCGGTGTTCACGTCGAAGGCGGCGCCTCCGTAGAGACCGCCCACCGCGGCCGTGGAACCGGAGATGGTGACCTGGGTGAAGGCCACGGCCGCGCCGCTGAGTTCGGCGCTCCGCGTCCACAGTTTCTTGCCGTCGGCCACCCGGAAGGCGGTGATCCCGGTGCAGGGCTGGGCAAGGCCCTTGCCGTCGCGCTTCTTCTCCTCGTGCACGACCACGGCGACCCCGTCGGCGCTGACCTCACGGGAGGCCGCACAGGTCTGGCCGGCCAGCGGGAGCGTCCACCGGACGTCGCCGTTGTCGGGGTCGTGGCCCTCGATCTTGGAGACGCCGCCCTTGACGTACACCGAGTCGGTCAGCCAGGAGCCCTTGATGCTGTCGACCTGCTGCCGGTCCTTGATCTCGGGCGCGGGCACATCGAACAGGAGCTGGGCGCTGGTGCTGGAGGGCACCTTCTCCTGGGCGCCGTTGTCCCCGCCGCCGGACGTGCCGCCGGTGCCCGCGTCGTCGCCTCCGGTGGCGCCGCCGGAGTCCGCAGAGTTGTTCTTGCCGTCGGCGTCCTTGTCGCCGGAGGACGCGTACCAGACGCCACCGCCGATGATCAGCGCGATGGCGGCGACGGCCGCGACGATGATGACCAGCTGGGAGTTGACCTTCCGCCCGCCCTGGCCGACTTGGCCGCCCAGGCCGGCTTGGGGCTGCTGGGGTGGGGTCGGCTGCGGGTAGCCGTACTGCGGCTGACCGTAGGGGGGCTGGCCGTAGGGGGGCTGGCCGTAGGGAGGCTGGCCGTAGGGAGGCTGCTGGCCGTACGCGGGCGGCTGGCCGTACGGAGGCTGCTGGCCCGGGGCGCCGTAGCCCGGGGCCTGTGGCGGCGCGGGCGACGGAGGGGACTGCGGTGGCTGGGGATGCTGTGGCGGCTGCTGGGACTGTTGGGGCGCCTGGGGGTAGCCGTAGCCCGGGGCGGGCGCGCCGAAGCCGCCCTGCGGCGGCTGATTGGGCGGCTGAGTCATCAGCGCGCTCCCCCTCTTCGCTGCTTTTGAGCCACCCGCTGTCACGCGAGGTGTTGGTTCTCGGAGTGTTCCCAGACGGCTCTTTCTACCACTGCCCACCGCCGCGAGGCTCTCACGCACGGGCCGGTCACTCCCTCGTTCCCAAGGGAGGACCGGCCCGTGATGCCCTCGTTATGCTCTTTCACTGTCGCTTCATGGGACGCGAAACCGTCGGTTTCAAGACGGCCCTCGAAGACGGCCCTCGAAGACGGCCATCCAAGACGGCCTTCCAAAACGGCCCTTGGAAGCGGAGCGGTCACGCTTCCTCTGCCAGCTCCAGCCAGCGCAGCTCCAACTCCTCGCGCTGCCCCGCCAGGTCCCGCAGCTCCGCGTCCAGTTCGGCCACCTTCGCGAAGTCCGTGGCGTTCTCGGCGATCGCCGCGTGCAGCTTCGTCTCCTTCTCGGAGATCTTGTCCAACTGCCGCTCGATCTTCTGCAGTTCCTTCTTGGCGGCCCGCTGGTCGGCCGCGCTCTTCTCCGGTGCCGCCTTCTCCGCGCTCGGTGCGGGCGCGGTCGCCCTCGCCGCGCTCTCCTCCATCGCGTGGCGCCGTTCGATGTACTCGTCGATTCCGCGCGGCAGCATCCGCAACGCACCGTCGCCGAGCAGCGCGTACACCCGGTCCGTCGTCCGCTCGACGAAGAACCGGTCGTGGGAGATGACGACCATCGAGCCGGGCCAGCCGTCGAGGAGGTCCTCCAACTGGGTGAGGGTCTCGATGTCGAGGTCGTTGGTGGGCTCGTCGAGGAAGAGGACGTTCGGCTCGTCCATGAGCAGGCGGAGCAGTTGGAGCCGCCGACGCTCACCACCCGACAGGTCGCCGACCGGCGTCCACTGCTTCTCCTTGCCGAAGCCGAACGTCTCGCACAACTGGCCCGCGGTCAGCTCGCGGCCCTTGCCGAGGTCGACCCGGTCACGGACCTGCTGCACGGCCTCCAGCACCCGCAAGTTCGGGTCGAGTTCGGCGACCTCCTGGGAGAGGTAGGCGAGCTTGACGGTCTTGCCGACGGCAATCCGGCCCGCGGCGGGCTGCTCCTCGCCCGCGGAGCGCGCCGCGTCCGCGAGGGCCCGCAGCAGCGAGGTCTTGCCGGCGCCGTTCACTCCGACGAGGCCGAAGCGGTCGCCGGGGCCGAGCTGCCAGGTGAGGTGCTTGAGCAGCACCTTGGGACCGGCCTGGACGGTCACGTTCTCCAGGTCGAAGACCGTCTTGCCGAGGCGGGAGCTCGCGAACTTCATCAGTTCGCTCCTGTCGCGCGGCGGCGGCACGTCCTTGATCAGTTCGTTGGCGGCCTCGACGCGGAAACGCGGCTTGGAGGTGCGGGCGGGGGCGCCGCGCCGCAGCCAGGCCAGTTCCTTGCGGACCAGGTTCTGGCGCTTGACCTCCTCGGTGGCGGCGATGCGCTCGCGTTCGGCGCGGGCGAAGACGTAGTCGGAGTAGCCGCCCTCGTACTCGTAGACCGCGCCGCGCTGGACGTCCCACATGCGGGTGCAGACCTGGTCGAGGAACCAGCGGTCGTGGGTGACGCAGACGAGGGCGGAGCGGCGCTCGCGCAGGTGGTTCGCGAGCCAGGAGATGCCCTCGACGTCGAGGTGGTTCGTGGGCTCGTCGAGGATGAGGATGTCCTGCTCCTCGATGAGCAGTTTGGCGAGGGCGATACGGCGGCGCTCGCCTCCGGAGAGGGGGCCGATGACGGTGTCGAGTCCCTGCGGGAAGCCGGGGAGGTCGAGGCCACCGAAGAGGCCGGTGAGGACGTCCCGGATCTTGGCGTTGCCCGCCCACTCGTGGTCGGCCAGGTCGCGGATGACCTCGTGACGGACGGTGGCCTCGGGGTCGAGGGAGTCGTGCTGGGTGAGGACGCCGAGCCGGAGTCCTCCGGAGTGGGTGACGCGGCCGGTGTCGGCCTCCTCCAGCTTGGCGAGCATGCGGATGAGGGTCGTCTTGCCGTCGCCGTTGCGTCCGACCACGCCGGTGCGGTCGCCTTCCGAGACGCCGAGGGAGACTCCGTCGAGCAGGGCGCGGGTGCCGTACACCTTGCTGACGTTCTCGACATTGACGAGGTTGACGGCCATTACTCTCCTGAGCGCAGGGGTGGATCGACCCTCCAGGGTACGCGTCGCGTCCGGCTGCCCGCCGGGCTGTTTCGCCCCCGCCGCCTCTGCCCGTTCCCGTCCCTTCCCTGGGGCTGCCTACCCGGGCCCCGCCGTCGGCCTTGACGGCCTTGACGGCCTCAGCCAGTGACACGCCCGACCACGGTCGCTCCCGGCGCGGGTGATGTGGCGGTACGGGCGGTGCGGCACGTACCGGAGGCGACGAGGGACTCGGCGACCTCTGCAGCGCTCTCGGCGTCCCGTACGAGGAACGCCGTGGTGGGCCCGGAGCCGGAGACGAGGCCGGCGAGGGCGCCGGCGTTGCGACCGGCGGCCAGTGTGCCGGCGAGTGACGGGAAGAGAGAGAGCGCCGCGGGCTGGAGGTCGTTGGAGAGGGCGGCCGCCAGGGCGGTGGCGTCGCCCTTGGCGAGGGCGTCGAGCAGTTCCTGGGAGGCGAGGGGCTCGGGAACCTCGGTGCCTTCCGTGAGGCGGTCGAACTCCCGGTAGACGGCCGGGGTCGAGAGTCCTCCGTCCGCGACCGCGAACACCCAGTGGAAGGTGCCGCCCACGTCGAGGGGCCGGAGTTGCTCGCCCCGCCCGGTGCCGAGCGCGGCACCACCGACCAGGCTGAAGGGTACGTCGCTGCCCAACTCGGCGCAGATGTCGAGGAGTTCGTTACGGGAGGTGTGCAGTCCCCACAGCGCGTCGCACGCCACCAGCGCGCCCGCTGCGTCCGCACTGCCGCCCGCCATGCCGCCCGCGACGGGGATGTCCTTGGCGATGTGCAGGTGCACGGCGGCATCGAGGCCGTGCCGTCCGGCGAGGGCGAGGGCGGCGCGGGCCGCCAGGTTCGTACGGTCCAGGGGGACCTGGTCGGCGCCCGGCCCCGCGCACGTGATGCGCAGCTCGTCGGCCGGAGTGGCGGTGACCTCGTCGTACAGGCCGACCGCCAGGAAGACGTTGGCCAGGTCGTGGAAGCCGTCCGGGCGGGCGCCGCCCACCGCGAGCTGGACATTGACCTTGGCGGGGACGCGTACCGTGACGCTCACTGCTGGACCGGCTCCTTGGGCTCTGTGTTCTGCGCGGAACGGTGCTCCGCGATACGGGCGAACTCCTCGACGGCGAGGGACTCGCCGCGCGCCTGCGGTGAGATCCCGGCGGCCACGAGGGCGGCCTCGGCGGCGGCGGCCGACCCCGCCCAGCCGGCGAGGGCGGCGCGCAGCGTCTTGCGGCGCTGCGCGAACGCGGCGTCGACGACGGCGAAGACCTCCCGCCGCGAGGCCGCGGTCCTGACCGGCTCCGCTCGCCGGACGAGCGAGACGAGACCGCTGTCGACATTGGGCGCGGGCCAGAAGACGTTGCGCCCGATGGCGCCCGCTCGCTTGACCTCGGCGTACCAGTTGGCCTTCACGGACGGGACGCCGTACACCTTGGAACCGGGCGGGGCGGCGAGGCGGTCGGCGACCTCCGACTGCACCATGACGAGCGTGCGCTCGATGCTCGGGAACGTCTCCAGCATGTGCAGGAGCACCGGGACGGCCACGTTGTAGGGCAGGTTGGCGACGAGGGCCGTGGGTGCGGGGCCCGGCAGTTCGCGTACGTGCATCGCGTCGGAGTGCACCAGCGTGAAGCGGTCGGACCGCTCGGGCATGCGGGTGGTGATGGTGGTGGGGAGGGCGGCGGCGAGTACGTCGTCGATCTCGACGGCGGTGACGCGGTCGGCCACCTCCAGCAGGGCGAGGGTGAGCGAGCCGAGTCCCGGACCGACCTCGACCACCACGTCGTCGGGGCGTACCTCCGCTGTGCGGACGATCCGCCGTACCGTGTTGGCGTCGATCACGAAGTTCTGGCCGCGTTGTTTGGTGGGGCGTACGCCGAGGGCTCCCGCCAGTTCGCGGACGTCGGCGGGGCCCAGGAGGGCGTCGGGGGTGGGGCTGCTCACGTGCCAAGGGTACGGGTGGGTGAGTGCCGGGTTGTTTCTCGCCCCCGCCGCCCCTACCCGTCCCATCTCCAGGGGCTCCGCCCCTTCGACCCCGGCCAAGGGGCTGCGCCCCCTGGACCCCCGGGGATTCGGGGCTGTCCCCCCGGCCCCGCCTTCGGGGCTCCGCCCCGGACCCCGTTCGGGGGCCGGCCCCCGCACCCCCGCTCCTCAAACGCCGGAGGGCTGGGTATTCAGCCCGTCCGGCGTTTGAGGACGAGGCCCTTCAGGCCGACCAGCGGGGGTCCGGGGGCGGCAGCCCCCAGGGAAGGGACGGGAATCAGCCGTGCAGCCGCCCCCCGCAGTGGGGCCAGGGGCTGACCCCACTGCGTACGTACAGCTTCTTCGCTCGCATCGTCTGCTCGTCCGCCGACGCGTCCTGG
Organism: Streptomyces acidicola; assembly: GCF_009377235.1. Classification (GTDB taxonomy): domain Bacteria; phylum Actinomycetota; class Actinomycetes; order Streptomycetales; family Streptomycetaceae; genus Streptomyces; species Streptomyces acidicola. The sequence continues at coordinate 31,836 of NZ_VMNX01000025.1, read as the reverse complement.
GGCCGCCCCACACCCCCGAGGTTCTGCCAGGTACGGGAGTCGAACTGGTAGAGACCTCCGTACGTCCCGGAGGGATCCACCGCACCCGGCCGCCCGCCGGACTCACACGCCGCCAGCCCCGCCCAGTTCAGGTGGTCGGCCCCCCGCACGGACGTCGGCACCGGCTTCGTCCCCACCTTCACCACCTGCGTCCGGGCCTCGCGCACCACCTCGGAGCGGGTACGGCGCGGCTTCTGCCGGACGCCGTTGACGACGCGCACGGAGTACGTGTCGCGGCGCACGCCCGAAAGCCCGGCCCGCTCGACGACCTCCGTGCCCTGGAAGAGGGACGGGTCGTCCGTTCGGAGCACGTCGAAGGGGATCGACTCCTCGCGCACCTCCCGCTCCCCGGTGATCCGCAGCACGGTGATCGTCTGCCCGTCCCGCGGAAAGCCGTCCTGCGGAACGGACGTCGTGTCCTGCCCCTTCAGCGTGATCCCGGCCTGCTCCACGGACTCCCGCACGGTCGCCGCGTTCGTACGGATCGTCCGCGGGCGGCCGTCCGCCATGATCGTGACCGTACGCTCGGTGCGGACGTCCAGTGCCAGCCCCTCCAGCCCGATCCGCCGGGAGCGCGAGGTCGACACGTACGCCCCCTCCGCTCGCACTCCCAGTTGTTCGAGCGCCCCGTCCACCGTGTGCGCCGTCGTCCACACCTGGCGCCGCTGCCCGTCGAGGGTGAGGTGTACGGGCCGGCCGTAGCGGACCGCCACCTCGTCACCGCTGGCCAGGTCGGTGCCCGGCGCGGGCGCCACCACGTCGTGGGCGCCCACGGCGACGCCCTCGTCGGCGAGCAGTTCACTCACGTCGTCCGCGAAGGTGTGCAGGGTGCGCGGCTTCCCGTCGACGCTCAACTCGATCGCCTTGTCCTTGGCGACGAAGGCGGTCGTACCACCCGCGAGGAACGCCACCACCAGCGCCTGCGGGACCAGGCGGCGCAACGGCACGGGCCGCTCGACGGCGCGTCTGCGGCGCGTGGCCCGCCGGGGCCGGGCCCGACTGCCGGGATTGCTGGGTTTGCTGGGTTTGCCGTGTCTGCTGGGCGCCCGGTCCTCCGGAGGGGACACCACCGGCTCGGCCGCCGCCTCGTAGGCGGGACGGTACGTGTCCTCGTACCGGTCGTGCGGGTCATGCGGGTCATGCAGCTCCGGCGGAGGGGTGGGGCTCGGTCCGTACGGCTCGGCATACGGCTCGCCGTACCTTTCGCCGTACGTCTCGCCATACATCTCATGCTGCGCTCTGCTCACGACGACACGCTCCTCGGGGAGGCCGAAGGCCGGAGGCCGGATCGGGCGACCGCAACCTAATGGAACGGCCATCACTCCCCAAAGCAACGCGACTACACAGCGTGGCGACACGGGCCGACACCCAGTGACGTTGGTCACTCGAATGGCCCAGCAGCCGTGCCGGAAGCGTTATCCCTCAGTAATCAAACGCCCGCCGGGTGTTCGCGCCGATCGCCGTCGCCAGCGCGTCCTCGTCGATACCCCGCACCGCGGCCATGGCCCGCACCGTGACCGGAATGAGATACGGCGCGTTGGGCCGACCGCGGTACGGCGCCGGGGTCAGGAAGGGCGCGTCGGTCTCCACGAGGACCAGTTCCAGCGGGGCCACGGCGAGGGCGTCGCGGAGCGGCTGGGCGTTCTTGAAGGTCATGTTGCCGGCGAAGGACATGAAGTAGCCGTGCTCGGCGCACACCTCGGCCATCTCGGCGTCGCCGGAGTAGCAGTGGAAGACCGTCCGGTCCGGCGCGCCCTCCTCCTTGAGGATGCGCAGCACGTCGGCGTGGGCCTCGCGGTCGTGGATGACCAGGGCCTTGCCGTGCCGCTTGGCGATCTCGATGTGGGCCCGGAAGGACCGCTCCTGCGCCGCCTTGCCCTCGGGCCCGGTGCGGAAGTAGTCGAGCCCGGTCTCGCCCACGGCCTTCACGTGCGGCAGCGCCGCCAGCCGGTCGATCTCGGCGAGCGCCTCGTCCAGGGCCGCGTCCCCGCCCGGTTGCCGGGCGCCCTGCCGGGACCAGCCGTCGGGGTCGCCGTGGACGATGCGCGGGGCCTCGTTCGGGTGCAGCGCGACCGCCGCGTGGACGTTCCCGTGGGCCGCCGCCGTGTCGGCCGCCCAGTGGGAGCCCTTCACGTCGCAGCCGACCTGCACGACCGTCGTCACACCCACCGACGCGGCCTTGGCGAGGGCCTCCTCCACCGTGCCGGACTGCATGTCGAGGTGGGTGTGCGAGTCGGCGACGGGAACCCGCAGGGGCGCGGGGAGCGGAGGCGCGGAGTTCTTGTCCTGCTCGTTCCGCTCACCCCGCTTCACCCGATCGTCCTGCTTGTCCCGTCGGCCAGAGGTGTTCGAAGGCATGCCCCGATCCTACGAAGGGGGCATGCCCTCACGGCGTCCGGTGGCCGTCAGCTCGCCTTGCGCTGGAACGGGTGGAGCAGGTCGGACAGATGCCAGTGGTGGTCCTTGGCCCCCTTGGGCTCCCGGCCCTCGGCCGAATCCTGGCCCTCGGCGGGCTCCTGGCCCGTCGTCCCCGGCTCCCCCGCCGGGGACGACGCCTCGTCCGCCGGGATCTGCCGCGGCACCGAACGGGACCGCCCGTGGAGGTGGCTCTGCACGGAGGACACCTGTCCCGGCCGCATGATGCGCACCACGTGGTTGTCGCAGTTCTGGCAGGTGGGCTTGGACAGCGGCGACGGGACGACCCGTCCGTCCGCGACGTACATCACGAACTCCTGGCCCTGGCCGTCTATGTGGTGCTCTATCTCGTACGACTGCTCCCAGCCGTGCCCGCAGCGCATGCAGGCGAAGGAATAGGACTCGTGAACGACTGCGGTCGCCGTGCCGCGGTGGCCGATCTGCCCTGCGATCTCGGTCATGCCAGCTCCTGTGGTCCGCTGGACAAGCACCCCCGGCGCGGGATTCCCCCCGGAATCCCGGTGGAGGCGGGGGACGGGTGCGTCCCCTCACCCAGTGGACTCCGCTCCGGGTACGCGCGCAGCAGCCCTGTCGAGTGTTGGAGCCGATTTGGCTTTTCCTTGTGGGAGAGCTCCCGGTGCAAAGCCCGAGCTTTGCTTTCACTGGGGCGCTTTTACCCGCGCATGGGGCGCAGGGGAGCATCAGAGGGGCGCATCCAGACCTGGGGCCGGTCCCTAAAGCCATCCCTAAAGCCCTAAAGCCCGACTCACCCCGCGGAGCTCTTCGCCGCCACCACCGCGTCAAAAACCACCCGTTTCGGCACGCCCGCCTCCACAGCCACCGCCGCGATCGCCTCCTTGCGCCGCTCGCCCGCCTCCTCCCGCACCCGCACCCGGCGCACCAGCTCGTCCGCGTCGAGCTCCTCGGTCTTCTCGGGCGCACCCTCCACGACGACGGTGATCTCCCCGCGCACCCCCTCGGCGGCCCAGGAGGCCAGCTCGCCCAGGGACCCCCGCTTGACCTCCTCGTACGTCTTGGTCAGCTCGCGGCACACCGCGGCCCGCCGCTCCGCCCCGAACACCTCGGCCATCGCCGCTAGGGTGTCGTCCAGCCGGTGCGGGGCCTCGAAGTACACGAGCGTGCGCCGTTCCCCGGCCACGTCCCGCAGCCGCGACAGCCGCTCCCCCGCCTTGCGGGGCAGGAAGCCCTCGAAGCAGAACCGGTCCACGGGCAGCCCGGACAGCGCGAGCGCGGTGAGCACGGCGGACGGCCCCGGGACGGCGGTGACGCGGATGTCCTTCTCGACGGCCGCGGCCACCAGCCGGTACCCCGGGTCGGAGACCGACGGCATGCCGGCGTCCGTCACGAGCAGCACGCGGGAGCCCTCCACCAGCGCCTCGACGAGCTCGGGCGTACGGGCGGCCTCGTTGCCCTCGAAGTACGACACGACCCGTCCGGAGGGCTGCACGCCCAGCGCCTGGGTGAGGCGCCGCAGCCGCCGGGTGTCCTCGGCGGCGATCACGTCCGCCCCGGCCAGTTCCTCGGCGAGCCGGGGCGGGGCGTCCGCGATGTCGCCGATGGGGGTGCCTGCCAACACAAGGGTTCCTGTCACGTTTCCATCCTCGCAGGGGGCATACGCGGGACTCCCACAGACGTGTTCCCTACGATGGCGCGGTGACCAGTACCGCGTCCGACATGGACACCCGGGAGTGCCAGGCCACCGAAGAGCAGCGGCCGTCGTGGCAGCAGAGGCTGCGCCGGTTCGGATACACGGCGAGGCCGAGAGGCGACGTCCGTGATCGTCTGGTGCCCCCGTACACCCGGCCCGGCCCGCGCCTGTGGGCCGTGCTCGGGCTGCGCGAGGAGGTCGGCGCCCGGATCACGCGCTGGTCGGCATGGGGCGGGCCGCTGCTGGTGACGCTGCTCGCCGGGCTGATGCGCTTCTGGAACCTGGGCAACCCGAAGGCGGTGATATTCGACGAGACGTACTACGCCAAGGACGCGTGGGCGCTCATCCACCGCGGCTTCGAGGTCAACTGGGCCAAGAACGCCAACGACCTCATCCTGCAGACCGGCGGTCACGTCTCGGTCCCGACCGACGCCGCGTACGTGGTGCATCCGCCGGTCGGCAAGTACGTCATCGGCATCGGCGAGTGGCTGTTCGGGTTCACACCGTTCGGCTGGCGCTTCATGCCGGCGCTGCTCGGGACGATCTCCGTCCTGATCCTGTGCCGCATCGGGCGCAGGCTGTTCCGTTCCACGTTCCTCGGCTGTCTCGCGGGCCTGCTGATGGCGGTGGACGGGCTGCACTTCGTGATGAGCCGGACGGCGCTGCTCGACCAGGTGCTGATGTTCTTCGTGCTGGCGGCGTTCGGCTGCCTGGTGATCGACCGCGACAGGACGAGGGAACGGCTCGCCGCCGCGCTGCCACCGGACGGCGACGGGGTGGTCCGCCCGAACGCGCATGTGGCGGAGACCACCCGTTTCGGTCCCCGCCCCTGGCGCTGGATGGCGGGCCTGTGCCTGGGCCTGGCCTTCGGCACCAAGTGGAACGCCCTCTACGTCATCGCCGCGTTCTGCCTGATGGCGGTGTTGTGGGACGTCGGCTCCCGCAAGGTCGCGGGCGCGCAGCACCCGTACGTGACGGTCCTCAAGCGCGACACGGGCCTCACGTTCCTGGCCACGGTCCCGGTCGCCATCGCCACCTACCTGGTCTCCTGGACCGGCTGGATCCTCTCCCCCGACGACGGCTCGGGCGGCTACTTCCGCGACTGGGCGGCGACGGCGGGCAAGGGCGGCAACTTCACCTGGCTGCCCGACTGGGTGCGCAGCCTGTGGCACTACGAGTACGAGGTCTACCAGTTCCACGTGGGCCTGCACTCGCCGCACACGTACCAGTCGAACCCGTGGAGCTGGATCGTGGTCGGCCGCCCGGTCTCGTACTTCTACGAGTCCCCGATGCCCGGCAAGGACGGCTGCCCGTCGGACGCGGGCGAGAAGTGCGCCCGCGAGGTCCTGGCCCTCGGCACGCCGCTGCTGTGGTGGGCCGCCGCCTTCGCCGTGGTCTACGTCCTGTGGCGCTGGTTCTTCCGCCGCGACTGGCGCGCGGGCGCCATCGCCTGCGGTATCGCGGCCGGCTACCTCCCCTGGTTCATGTACCAGGAGCGCACGATCTTCTTCTTCTACGCGATCGTGTTCCTCCCGTTCCTCTGCCTGGCCGTCGCCATGATGATCGGCGCGATCCTGGGTCCCCCGGGCTCGACGGAACGCCGCCGCGTCGCGGGCGTGGCGGGCGCGGGCGTCCTGGTCCTCCTGATCGCGTGGAACTTCATCTACTTCTGGCCGCTGTACACGGGCACCGCGATCCCGATCGACTCGTGGAGGGCTCGGATGTGGCTGGATACGTGGGTCTAGCTGGGCAGACACGCCACGAGGGCGCGACAGGCTGCCGCGCCCTCGTGGTCGTTGTTGGTCGTCAGCGGTCGTCGTTGGCCGCCCTCGGACGGCCCGGAGACGGCCCGGCTCATACAGCGCGGCAGATTTACAGCGGGCCGCTGTTATCGCCGATGACCTGCGCTTTCCCCGCCCAACCCGCCATCGGGGGGACACATGGGGGAATCGGCCCCTCATCAGCGAGTGCCGGTGGTGCCGAACCGCCACCCCCGGGAGGGCGGCAAGCGCCCGCGCCCTTGGCCTCCGCAACGGCCATCTGCTCGCGCCACTACTCGTCCGACGTCGGCACTGGTGCCGGTGTCTCGTCCACGAACCCGTGCTCTGCCGGGCGGGCGGGACGCTGCGCGAGCCAGCCTGAAACGCGCGGCCCCCCGTTGACGGCCACCCCTTCGCGCACCGTTCGTACGTGCTCGAAGCCCTGATTCAGGTAGTAGCGCTGAAGCGCCTCGTTCGTCGTCCATGCGTCCAGCCGGAGCCACTTGGCAGACGCACGGTACGCCCGATCTCCCGCCCAATCGAGCAGGCGACCACCAACGTTCCGGCCGGCGTGCGTACGGGCAACCGTGAGCTTGTTGACGAACATGGATGGCTCGCTCAGCTCCGCATCGGTCCACAGCCCCTCTTCCGCGTCCAGGGTGAGCGTGATGGTTGCCGCCGTCGCCTCTCCGTCGCGCACCATGAAGACGGTTCGGGCCTCGATAGTCGCGAGTAGGCGATCCGCCGGGTAAGGGCGGCTCCACTGGTTGATGCCGAGAGCTCCCACCCACGCGGCAGCTTCCTGCCGGAAGGTGAGCAGTATGGGCAGGTCATCGGGCCGAGCGAGAGTGATGATCACAGAACCTCGTTTCGGGCTGAGAGATCACCGATCTCGTACTGCATGCGGTTCAGATCTCCCCGGAACGTCGTGATCGTGCACCTGATCCGCTTGTCTTTGGAGTAGCCGGTACGCGTCCAGAGGAGGACGGGAACACCGGCGCCGATCTCCAACAGGCGGGCTTCATCAGGCGTTGGCATCCGTGTGGCGATCTCATCGAAGTAGCCCACCTGTTCGATGTCATGGCCTGCGAGGTAGCGCGTGGTTCCTTCCGCGATGTCTCCGGGTTCGGACAGTCGTGGCGCCTGCTCGGTGAGCCACCCCGGGTAGTACGTCGCCTGCGTGGACCAAGGAACGTCGTCCACGTACCGGTGGCAGAAGCGTAGGACGGTTGTGGAGCCAACCTCGATTCGCAGCCGTTCCGCGATGTCTTCCGGGGCGGGCTTCATCTCCACTCGAAAGGTCTGGTGCGGCCGACGACCGGCGTTCGTCACGTCTGTGGTGTACGAGTCACCGTTCTGCTGGAACGTCAGGTTCTCGAAGCGAGAAGCGTTCAGCTCGAACACCTCATGCGAACGAACCTCGTACCCGAGACCCTGACTGGACGTAACCAGACCTTCGCTGACCAGCAGCTTAAGGCCGTTCCTCACCGTGTTCCGGGACGCGTCGAACCGGGTCGACAGCTCACTCTCGGACGGCAGGCGTGCCCCTGGGGGGTAGATGCCATTGACGATCTCTCTGCGTAGTGCGTCGGCCAGTTGCCGGTACTTCGGCTGTTCGCTCATACCTCCATCATGACGCACTCGGTCAACTTGTTGGTACATGGCGGTTGACACATCGCGTCACCGGAAGGCAGCATCATGTCATCGAGCTTGTACCAACAAGCTCAACAGGTGGTCCAACCTGTTCAAGTAGGCCGCCTGTAGCACCCGAAGGACCCCGCCGGAGCCGCTTACACGCGGTCCGAGCGGCAGGGGAGACGTAAAAGTCCGTCGTCTTCACGGATCGATCGGTGTCATCGGCTAAGCCGTTGGTCTGACCCTCGGGCGTAGGCCCAGGACCGGATCACGGGGACCCCGTTGATTGGGCCGCACCCAGCCCATGGCATCCAGGGAGCATCCACTCAGCGAGTGACGACTGAGTGGCGCGGTCACCGCGCGCCGTCCAAGGGAGGCGGAGCAAGGCGCGTACGGGGGCCGCGAGACGACAGTGGCGGGCTTTCCCGTCACTCGTCATGCGGGCAGGGCGCCGGCTTCACGTCGATGGCCTGCCCGCTTGATGAGGACTACGGCAAACAGAGCGGTCCCCCGGGGCGCAACCCGAGGGACCGCGTACAGACGCCTGATTGGGAGGCACCTGTGATCAGCAGTCTGACAGACCAGGAACGGCAGAATCTGTCGAAGAAGAACGCGGACAAGAACAAGCAGTCCACCGACAACGCCCGTGCGCGGGGTGGTCGGTGATGGCCGCTGTTGTCGAGATCGTCTCGTTCGGCTACCTGCACGACGAGCCGCCCGCCGCGCATCTGACCATCGATTTGCGGCACCACTTCCGCGACCCGCACGTGTCGCCGGAGCTCCGGTACATGACCGCCGACGACGAGCCGGTCCGTACCGCCGTGCTGAACACCCCCGGCATCACGGACCTGGTGGAGGCCACCGCGACGGCCGTGGCCGCGTTCGCCTCCGGGCCCAGCGCCGGAATCGTGACCGTCGCCGACGGATGCGCCGGCGGGCGGCACCGCGCCCCCACCTTCGCCCGTGCCCTCGCTGACCGGCTGACCGCCGCCGGGCAGTTCGTGACCGTCGTCCGCCACCGCGACATGGACAAGCCCGTCGTCCAGCGCTGACGTGCTCCACCGCCCCGATGGTCGCAGGCCGGGTTCGACTCCCGGCCGGGGCACTGCATCACCCCAACCCATCCATCGATCCGAGAGGAAGTAAGTCATGCCGAGGTGGACGTTCAGCGGGCGAGTGGTCGAGGTGGACGGTTATGACCGCGCGGTTCAGGGCGAGGTGTCCGGCCCGAATGTCCAGGGTGCGGGCGACGCGGTCGTGAGGGAGCTCGATTCGCGTGGCAGGAAGGTGTACTACCTGGAGCTCGAACCCGACGAGGACTGACCGGCTTGCCTGATCCGCCGGTCACGCTCCACCGCCCCGATGGTCGTAGGCCGGGTTCGACTCCCGGCCGGGGCACTCCGGCCGCTTTCTCAGCGGCTGTGCCGCGCCATCAGCGTGCGGCTGTTCACCACCAACGGCGCGCACCCCCGGAGGGCCAACTCCGGGGGTGCTGTTCGGGCCGTTGCACCTGCTAGGGAGACCACGACCCATGAAGCACATCGGAGCTGTTCAGGACGCTGTTACCGCGTTCGCCGACTTCATCGAGCCGACGGACGCGGAGCTGGACGCGATCGAGCAGGAGATGCCCGCGATCCTCGCGGAGGTCGACCTGTTGGACGCGCAGATCATGACGCTGGACCGCACCCCGACCGAGTTGGACATCCGGCGCATCCGCCGCGCCCGCCGCCGGGTGCTTGCCGAGAGCCTGGCCCTGGTCAACCGCACGGTGAGCGCGAGCCTTCCGGGTGGTGCTGCGTGAGCGCCACCACCGAGAACCTGAAGGCCATGCACGCAGAAGTGAAGGCGGAAACCGCCCGGACCGACACGAAGACCGGTCTGTTGCTGGCGTTCGTTGGCGCGGTGCTGGCCGGGTCGTGGACGGTCGCTCGGGACCTGCCGATGACCCCCGCCGCGTGCGTGGTGGGGGGCCTCGGTATGGCGGTGCTGGTCGCTGCGGCTGATCTGTTGCTGCGGTCGACACAGCCCAACCTTCGTGGCCGCCACGGCTTCCCACTGTGGGCCACCCTCACCCCCGAGCAGATCACGGCCATCGCCGCCGGCAGGGACCTGCCGGCCGACATTGCGGGGTTGTCCCGGCTGACCGTCGGGAAGTTCACGAACCAGCGTCGCGCGATCACCCTGACCCGTGCCGGTGGGGCGCTGCTCATCCTCGCTCTCCTGCTCACTCTGGGGGGTGTGCTGTGAGCGGGCAGACGATCGCGCGGGAGTTCACCGCGCAGATGTCCGTCCGTGCGGGCCGCTGGCGTCTGTACGTGGCGCTGCTGAACACGACCGAGCCGTGGCCCGAGCACCGGTTCGGGCGCTCGGTCCCGACGTTCACGGACCGTACGAACGCGCTCAGCGTGCTCGGTTTCGAGCCGGTTCCGGGCGCTGAGTGGGCGTGGACCGAGGACAGCGAGAACCCCGACAACCCCGCTTCGCCCGTCGTGCTGATCGCCGCGATCCGGGTCCGTGCACGGTCGGGGGTGAGCGCGTGAACGGCGTTCAGATCCGTTCAGCCGAGCGTGCGCTGTCGGCTGGTACGTGGTTGATCGTGGCGGGCGCGATGCTCTATTCGATCCTCACCGTCACGCCGCTCGCCGCCGCGCACACCCCCGACAAGTGGGCCTGGACCGCGCCCATCCTGCCCCTCGTGGTGGATGCCGCCGTGGTCATCGTGGTCCGGCTGGATGCGGTGCTGGCCCGGCTCGGGGGCGACGGCGGACGGTGGCCCATCGCCCTGCGGTGGATGACCGGCTGCATGACGCTCGCCCTCAACGTCGCCGACTCCGCGCTGAAGAAAGACCTGGTAGGCGTGGCTGTGCACTCGGTCGCGCCGCTGCTGCTGATCGTCACGGCAGAGACCGGACTCGCCTACCGGCGCGCGATCACCGCCGCCGTGCTGGCGCTGGAGGCCAAGCAGCAAGCCGAGCGGGAAGCCCGCGAACGCGCCGCCATCGAGCGGCGCGAGGAGGCCGCGCGGCGGGCCCGCGAGGAACGCGAGCACACGGCGGCGCTGGCGCGTGAACAGCGTGAGCACGAAGCCCGCATGGCCCGTGAACAGACCGAGCGGGAGGCCGCCGCGCGGCGCGAGGAACGCGAGCGCGAGCAGGCTCGCGAGCAAGCCGAGCGGGCCGAGCGTGAACGCCTTCAGCGCGAGCGTGAACAGCGTGAGCGCGACCGTGAACGCCGTGAGCGCGAGGTCGCCGAACGCGCGGAGCGCGAGCAGCGGGAGCGTGCCGAGCGGGAGCGTCGTGAACAGGTCGAGCGGGAGGAGCGGGCCGCGCGTGAACGCGCCGCGCTGCTGTCCGCCGGCCCCGCTACGAACAAGCTGCCCGAGAACGACGCGCGCGCCATCGTGGCCGCCGCTCATGCCGAGGGCATGTCGGTGCGGACCGCAGCGGAGCTGTGCGGCTGGTCGGTGGGCTGGGTCTCTTCCCGGTATGCCGAGCTGCGCGGGCCCGTCAACGGCGTTCCAGTTGATCTCGCCGGTACGGGCCACTGATGACCACCGCGCCGGCCAGTGGCTCGCTGCCTGTGTACCGGTGGCGGCTCGCCCCTGATGGTCTGGCCACCCGTCGGCAGCTCCGTGCGATGGGGCTGCGGCCGGGTGGTCAGGACGTGGCCGCCGAAGTCCAGCGTCCCCGCCGACGGCGGGGCCCGCTGGTCGCCTACCTCTACCGCATCGACTGCGCGAAGCCCGTCCGGCCGATGACGCCGGGCCGGTGGGCCGCGCTCGCCAGGGCCAACCGTGCCCGGCGGATCTGCCCGGCCTGTCGGCGTGATGCCGGATACGTCATCCCCACCTCGCTCGGGGGGTGTGTGCCCTGCGCGAGTCCCAACTGATCCTGAGGGGGAGCCCTGATGGCCCACCGTGACCCGCCGGGGATCATCGCCCCGCATGTTCCCGCCGACGTCTACCGCCGCGCCGAAGCCACCGGCCAACCCGTCGTCATCGTCGTCCACACCACCGACCCGGCCGGACGCCCGCTGCGTCGCTACCTGCTCCCCCTCGCCATCGCGAGTGCAGCCGCCATGGGCTGCTGGGGACTGGTCGCCGCCCTGTGCGCGCTGCTCGATGCCGCCGCCCACACGGTCACCGTCATCGCCCAGACCGCCGGCCCCGTCGGCATCGGCGGCATCACCCTCAAACTCGCTCGCTCCAAGGGCGACTGACCAAGCGTCACGCCGAACATCCGCCAACGGCTTCCGCTCGCCCAGAAACGAGCGGGAGGCCGTAGGGGGCCCGTGGGGCGCCTGAACCCCCTCCCGTGGGGTGGAAGACCCCCGAGGGCGCGAACGGCCGTTCATGGCCTCATGGAGACGCTGCGTGACGGTGTTTTCCGCCCCTCACGCGCGCGTGCGCGTAGGACCCCTCTCCCAGGAACGGCGCAACTCTGCAACTCCGCAGGTCAGACGCGGGTTGCGGGGATCAACCGGCGTTGTCGACGCAACCGGCAGCGCCAACTACCGCAAATCGGGCGGGCCGGTGACGCCACGCAACGGCGCACCGGCCCTCATCCACGGTCTTGGAGGACCCTTTCGTGGACTGGAAGCAAGCATGGTCGACCACGACCACAACGACCAACACAGCACTGGACGCACTCGCGCCGATGTGCACGCCGTTCGCTGCCCGCTGGGACAGGGAGGCGGAGCGTCGGGCACAGATGCGGACGCCGGAGAACCTGAAGGCGCTCATGGCGGCGCAGCGGGAGCACAACTCCGCCCGTTCCACCGCAGTCATGGCCCGCAACCAGTGCGGCGCGGCCCGTAAGGCGTCCAACAACCCGCTGTCGGCGACCCGTCGGGCCGCGCGCACCGCGCACAAGGCTGCCCGGCAGCATCACAGCCAGGCACGGGATGGACTGAAGGCGGCACGGAAGAACTACCCCGCCACCCTCACCGCCCGCGCCATCCAGGCCCACGCCGCGCACACGGTGCCGGGCGGACTGGCCTCGTGGCTGATGTCGGAGGCCACTCACGTGCTCACGCTGTGGCCTGCGTCCGTGTCGGCTGGGCTGATCGGTCTGAACGTCGCGGGTCTGTGGCTGGGACGTCGTCAGCCGTCCGTGCGGCTCGATGACGGGATGAGCGCAGAGGAGCGGCGCCTGGCCTCCCGGCTGGACCCGTCGTTCTGGGTGCCCAACGCCGACGCTCGCGGGCTGTCGGGCACCGTGCCCACCCCGGCCAAGCTCACCCCGGCCGGACTGGTCTCGCACGTGCGCTTGGATGGCCGGTGGACGCCGAAGACGTTCCGCGCCAAGGCGGACGAGATCCGGGCCCTGCTCGGGGCTCGCACGGACCTGCGCATGGAGATCACCTCCGGCAGCCACGGCGACCGCGCCACCATCACGCTACGGACCCGCAGCGCGGCCGACGGCATCGACCTGAACGGCTGGACGCCGGGTGACCCGTGGGGCGTCGACACGGTCACGGGTGAGCCGGTCATGGTCCCGCTGGGTCGCCGGATGCTGATTGCGGGCACGTCTGGCTCGGGCAAGAGCTGGTCGACCCGCGCTCTCCTCGCTGAGGCGTCCGAAGCGCCGGATCACCGCCTGGTCGTCATCGACCCCAAGCGCGTGGAGGCGATCAACTGGGAACACCGCGCCCGGACTGCGATCACGATCGATGATGTGCTGGAGGTCACCGACGAGCTGGTCGTCGAGATGCACGAGCGGCTCGCCCTGATCCCGCGCGGTCGGGACACGATCGAGATCTCCGAAGAGCGTCCCCGGATCACGGTGTTCGTCGACGAGGGAGCCGAAGTCATCACCATGGCCCGCAAGAAGCGCGCCAAGGGCAGTGACAGCGAGCCGGGCGATCCCGACTGGTCACAGATCATGGAGAACCTGGGCACGCTGGCCCGCATGGCGCGGGCAGCCGAGATCATCCTGATCTGGGCAACGCAGAAGCCCACGATGGACGCCAAGGGCGGCATTGACCCGCAGATCAGCGCCCAGATCACCTACCGGGCCGCACTCGCGCTGTCCACCTCGGGGGAATCCCGCGTGGTCTTCGGAGAGGACGCCACGGAAAAGGGCTGGCACGCACACGAACTGCCCACGCCCGGCGTGGCGATGCTGCGTGCGGGGCCGAAGGCCAAGCCCCACCCGATCAGCACCCGCGCGTTCTCCCCCGCCGACGTCATCGCCCTCCCCGATCGGCCCATCTGGCACCGCGGTTCCTCCCGGCCCTCCGGGAAAACCCTGCGCCTGGTCAAGGAGCCGACCACCCCGACGCCCGCCACGGTTTCCGCGCCCGCATCGGCCGGTGTGGAGACGAATCGTGACCGGGTGCTGCGGGCCGTCCACGACGGCGCCCGCACCCTGCGGGACATCACCGACCGGACCGGAATCAACAAGGGCACCGTGTCCCGCGAGCTCAAGGCGCTAACGGCCACGGGAGCACTCCGTAAGACCGACGACGGCATGCTCCTGCCCGGCCAGGAAGCGGCCTGAGCCCCATCCCCTGACCGCTCCGAACAACACCAAGGGCGGCCCCCTCTCGCCAAAGACCGGGCCGCCCTTGTCCACCTGCCGACAACAGACCTGTGGAGGTCTCCAGCATGACCCAACCCACCGACATCCGGCGAGACGACGCCTCCCGCGCGCTGGGGGTGGCGGCATGAGCGAGCACCTGCGAACCGCCCTTGACCTGGCCGCCTCGCAGGTCCCCGTGTTGCCGCTGCGGGTGGGCAAGGTCCCGTTCGGCAACTGCCGCCGCTGCCAGGACAACGCCTGCGGCGGCCGGCCGAACATGAAGAACCCCGGACCGTGCAACTGCCCCGGGCCCTGCCACGGCTGGGCTGCCGCGACCACTGACCCGGACGTCATCAGCTCCGGCATCTGGCGCCGGGCATGGCTGTGCGCGAGCGCGGTCGCCTATCACCCGGGCGGGGCGGGGCTGACGGTCGTGGACCTGGACAACGCCGACGCGATCACGTGGGCCCACGAGAACCTGCCCACCACGCAGACTGTGCCCACCACCCGGGGTGAGCACTGGCTCTACCTCGGTCGGATGCAGTCTGCGAACGCGGTCCGCCCCGGCGTGGACATCAAGTCCACGATGGCCTACGCCCGCTGGCGCGGGTTCGGTACCGGCACCATGGCCTACCTGCCAGATGCCGTCCGCGCACTGGCCGTGAAGAAGCTCACCGCAGTCCGGACGACGGGCATCACTGTGCCCGCACTGGCCGGGGGCGGGGAGTGCCCTCACCGCACGCCGGCCTATCTGGACCGTGGCATCGCCATGGCAGAGCAGCGCATCACCGAGGCCCGTGAGGCAGTGCACGCCACCGTGTACCGGACGTTCCTCGCCGTGTTGTCCAAGCATGGTCGGTGCGGCTGCCTCACTGAGGCGCACACCGCGCGGCTGTTCACCGCCGCGCAGGCCAAGGGCGAATCGGCCCGGCACTGCACCGACGCGTGGACCAACGCCCTCACCAGGTTGGGACTGTAGCAATGTCCGAGGACGACAAGACTCCCGCCCGCGAGATCATCACCGACTATGCGCAGGCGCACTTCCGGTACTTCCGCACCGCCGACGGAACCGTGTACGCGCAGAAGAACGGCCACCCCGTGGCCCGCCCTATCCGCTCCCAGGGCACGACCGGCAGCCACCGCCAGGAACTCATGGTCGGCCTGTTCAAGGACGGGCGCGGCGTGTTCAACGGGACCGCCCTCAAGGAAGCGTTGGACCTGATCGAAGCACTCGCGCTGACCGAGGACGTGCAGCCCGTCCACATCCGCGTTGCCCCCGGATTCGACGGTGCGACGTGGCTGGACCTGGGGCGTAGCGACGGGCAGTCCGTCCGCATCCACCCCACCGGCTGGGAGATCGCCGTTCCCGACCCGCGCGAGGTGTGCTGGCGCCGTACCCAGCTCACCGGGGAACTGCCCCTGCCGGCCAAGGACACTGACGGCAAGGGAATCGATCTCCTGCTCCGGCTGTGCAACTTCGCCAGTGCGGAGGCCGAATGCCTGGCTATCGCCTGGCTGATCGGCTGCCTCGGGCCGTCCGTGCCTGTCCCCGCCCCGTTCCTCACCGGGCCGCAGGGGGCGGGCAAGTCCACCGGGGGCCGGATGCTCGTACGGATCATCGAGGGCATGAGCGGCGACCTGCGCCGCGCGCCCAAGGACGAGGAGAACCTGATCGCAGCGGTGGCGGCCGGATGGGTCACTGCCCTGGACAACCTCTCCCACATGACCCCGGACCTGTCCGACGCCATGTGCTGCATCGTCACCGGAGCAGAGAACGTCAAGCGCGCTCTCTTCACCGACGGGGACGTGTTCCGCGCTCGCTACCGACGCCCCCTGCTCCTGACTGGTATCGATGTGGGCGTCATCCGGCCCGACCTGGCGGAACGGCTCCTGCCGCTGCGGCTGGAGCGGCCCCGCGTCCGGCGCACCGAGGCGGAACTGTGGGCCGAGTATGCAGAGGTTCTGCCCGTCGTTCTCGGCTCGCTCCTGGACCTCACGGTCAAGGTCCGAGCGGCCGAGGCAGAGACCCCCACCGACCTGCGGATGGCCGACTTCGCGCACCTGTGCGCGCAGCTCGATGCGGCAACCGGCCTCGGGGCGCTCACCGCCTACCGCGCCAGTCTGGACGACCTGAACGACGACGTGATCGAGGGCGATCTCCTCGCGCAGACAGTCCTCAGGCACGCCGACACCATCGAGCCGGGCGACGCGCAGCGGATGACCTCCACGGAGTGGCTGCACTGCCTCAGTCGCCTCTACGCGGGCGACGACTTCCGTCCCCTGCCCAAGGGCTGGCCGACTACGGGCAAAGTCCTCTCCGACCGGCTCAAGCGCCTCCAGCCGACGCTGGCCGCGCGCGGTGTCCTCATCGACTCGGGCCGCACCAGCGAGGGCCGCTACCTCGAAATGACCCGCCCGGCCACCCCGCCCCCACACGAGCACAAACCGATGTTCTGACCGCGATCCGCCCGCTCTCGCCCGGACAAGCAAGAAGAGCACCAGTCGCCGCGTGCTCCTCTTGCTGTTCGGCGCCACGCGCCGCCCCATAAGACGCGCCGCGTAGCGGCCCCTCATTGCTGTTCCGGCGGCCTCGCCGCCGCCCCAAGGTCGTGCCGCGCAGCGGCTCCTTCTTCACGCTGTGAGGCGCACCGCACCACAACAGACACCCCCTCTTTTGTCCTAAGAGGGAAGACGCTGCGTCATCTGCGTCATGCAAGCCGAAAAACAGCATCTGAGCTGCAACTACAGCCATGACGCAGACGGCGATGTCTGCGTCATCCTGCGTCATCTGCGTCATGCGATGACGCAGTCCATGACGCGCCGATGACGCACCCCCAAACCACTGCGTCACACAAAGCCGCAGGTCAGAAGCCCGAATGACGCTGATGACGCAATGACGCAGAAATCCGCACCTCGGACAGACGCGGCCATGCCCTCCCGCTTGGAGTCCCTATGGCAAAGGCGACCGACCCCGATCCCCGCGCCACTCTCCGAGGCGGCCTCCCGGACCGGTACCTCACCCCCGACGACATCGCCGCGATGTTCGAGGTGCCCTTAGAGACCGTCTATCAGTGGCGCAAGAAGCGGACCGGCCCGCCCGGCTTCCGCATCGGCAAGTACGTCCGCTACGACCCCGAGGACGTACGCGCCTACATCACGCAGCGGAAGAACGACGACCGCGAAGCCGCCTGACACCACCGCTCAGCGCACCATCCAACTCCGCAGGGAGGGTCACGCCGTGGCCCTCCCTGTCCCATGTCCAGAAGGGACCACCGCCCCGCATGGCAGGCCACATCCAAGACCGCTGGTTCAAGACTGAGACGACCGCCGACGGCAAGACCGTCCGCATGAAAACCGACCGCCACGGCACCGGCATGCGCTACCGGGCCAGGTACGTCGGTCCGGACGGTACCGAGAAGAGCAAGAGCTTCCCCGACCGTCAGAAGCGGCTCGCTGAGCAGTGGCTCGCTCAGACTGAGGCGGACATGGCTCGCGGGCAGTACATCGACCCCCGCACGGCACGGACCACGTTCCGGCAGTACGCGGAACGCTGGGTCAAGGCTCACACGGGTGAGATCAACAGCCGTGAGGCCGCTGAGCGGCGGCTTCGGCTGCACGCGTATCCGCACATCGGGACCCGCCCGCTCGGCTCGTTCAAGCCCGAGCACATCCGGGCGTGGATCGCGGCCCTTGAGGACACCGTGCCGGCCGAGTCGCACCGCCGCATCATCGTCGGCACCGTGTCGGCTGCGCTGAGCGCGGCGGTCGACGACGGGCTACTGAGTAAGAACCCGTGCCGGGCCCGCACGGTGCAGCTCCCGAAGCCCGGTAAGCCCCGTGTGGTCCCGTGGACGCCCGAACGGGTATTTGCCGTACGGGCCGCCCTCCCGCCGCGCTTCCGGGCCGCCGTGGACCCTGGCGGCGGATGCGGTCTGCGACAGGGCGAGATCTTCGGTCTGTCGGTGGACGAGCTCGACTACGAGGGCGGCTGGCTTACCGTCGACCACCAGCTCAAGCGCATTCGCGGGAAGTACGTGTTCGCCCTGCCCAAGGGCGGCAAGGTTCGCGACGTGCCGCTTCCGAAGGCCGTGGCCACCGCGCTCCGGGACCACTCAAAGGAGTTCGCCCCGGTCGACGTGACGCTTCCCTGGCGTACGCCGGACGGCCCGCCCGTGACCAAGCGGCTCTTGTTCAGCGGGGCCGAAGGCAGGCACGTCCGCGTGAGCAACTTCAACGATCACCACTGGAAACCCGCCCTGGCCGCCGCAGGCGTCATCCCGGAGCCCGAGAGCGGCAAGCGGTACGCGTCGGCGCCCGAGGACGGCATGCACGCGCTCAGGCACTTCTACGCCTCCGTGCTGCTGGACGCGGGTGAGAACATCCGGGCCCTGAGCCAGTACCTCGGGCACAGTGATCCTGGGTTCACCCTCCGCACCTACACGCACCTCATGCCGAGCAGCGAGGGGCGCACCCGTAAGGCAGTCGACGGCGTGTATCTGGCGTCCGATCCTCAAGATCACGGCCCAGAGACGGCCCAGGCCGCCTGACGCGGCCCCGCCGGATCACCATCGCGGCTGGTCAGAGCCCACATGGGCCCGGCCAGCCGCGACTTCATCTACTTCTGGCCGCTGTACACGGGCAGCGCGATCCCGATCGACTCGTGGCGGGCCCGGATGTGGCTGGATACGTGGGTCTAGCTGGGCTGACGCCCTTCGGCATGCTCACGGCCGGACACCCGACCATGGCGGCAACCAGCCACCGGCGCTCCTGGCGTCCTTGGACGCCTGCTCAGCGCCCCAGGCAGAAGGGGACGTGGGTTGCGATCCGCAGGACCACGAGGGGCTGTTTGCGCCCCTTCACATGCGGTCAGCCGGGCGCTTCCACGACGGGTCACGGCCCGCCAGTCCCAGAGCGCGGTCAAACAGCGGCGCGGTCGGCGGCACGCCGACCTCAGGGCCGAACACCCCGTACTGCCTGGCCATCTCGGCCTTGTCGGCGATGTCCTCGTACAGCGCTGCCGCGAGTTCGTCGTCCACGTTCAGCTTCTGCCCGGTGGCCACCGCCAGGTCCCAGCCGTGCAGCAGCCACTCGCCCAGCACGATCCCACCGATGAAGCGGGCCGGCATCCGCCCGCTCCCGGTCAGCGCCGTCTCGCCGGCCCATGCCTCCGGAGCGCTCCAGACGGCGGCTGTCGCCGCCGACCGGGCGGCATACGCCTCGGCCCAATCCGGCTCCGCGGTGAAGTCATGCCCCTCCGCCACTTCATTCGGGGTCTGCGGGGGCTGCTTCAGCCCGGCGGCGTGCCCCCGCACACCGGTGAAGAAGATCAGGTGATTCAGAAGTGCACCGACCTTCAGCTCCGGACACGGTGTGCACCCGTCGAACGCGTCCGGCCCGATCCCTCGGACGATGTCCACCGCCGTTTCGGAGGCTCGGGCCATCACAGATCTCGTCTCCACGTCATCCCTTCCTCGCTCGCTGTCAGGCACGGTAGACAGGACGACGATGACGGGTATTGAACAAACGCGACAACGGGCCATCCCCGCCCGCGCACCGCGGCTGAGCGGTTCCGACTCGACCACGAGCCGGCCCCGGCGGATCTGACCCCCTTCGTGGACGGGTACTGGATCCTCCACTGGGACCTGACCGAACCACACCGGCAGCAAGTCCTCACTCACCCGGTGGTCCACCTCACCTTCACCACCGGCGGGCAGGCCCACATCACAGGCATCGTCAGCGACACGTTCGCCCTAGAGATCTCTGGACCCGGCCGGGCACTCGGCCTGCGATTTCGACCCGGCGGCTTCCGCCCCTTCCTCACTGCCCCGGTGTCCGCCCTCACCGACCGAGTCCTGGACATCGAAGAGATCTTCGGCCCGGCGGCACACAACCGTGCCGGATGCAGAGGTCAGCCACCGTCAACGTGGGTGGTGTCCTGCGGTCGGGTTTCCGGCCACCTCACGGGTCTCAGAGACCCAGGTCCGTGGCATGATTCCCTGGCTTCGCTCCCAAAGCGTTGTTGCCGTCCGGGTCGGTGCCGAGCAGCGGACGTGGGACGGCCGGCGCCAACGGGCTACGCGTAGGCAGCGCATACTGGGGGCAATGACAAAGCCTGCTGCACCGAAGCGTCATTTGCCCACCAGCCCCTTCAAGGCCCCGGTCACACCGGCTCCCAAGCACTTCGCCGTGGGCGACCAGGTCACACACGACATGTACGGCCTCGGCCGGGTCATCGGCATCGAGGATGGAATCGCGGCGCTCGTCGATTTCGGCTCGGCGCAAATGCGGATCTTGAGCCCGTACGCCAAGATGACCAAGCTGTAGGACCGCTGTGCCCGGTCACGGCACGCCAGGCCCCTTCAGGGACCTGTAACGAAAGGGAGACCTCTCATCGATCCGACGTCGCTGTTCTCCGCCCTGGAAGGGCAACCCCGCTGTGCCACTGCGGCATCACCGCCTCCGGCGACGAACCCCTTCCAGGCCCCGGACTTCGGGGAGGACGAGGCCTTCCTGCTCGAGGATGTACAGGGGCCCGCCTCGGGCATGCGTGCCACGCAACCCAAGGCGGCTTAGCTCCGGGATGTCGTTCAGCCGAGACCGTGCACCGAGCCCGCGTCGGCCTGTCGTCAGCCGGTTGTGAGCACCATCCGGAAGCGGGCCTTTCCGGCGAGCATCTTCCGGTAGGCGTCGTCGGCGCGGTCCAGCGGTACGGGCTCCGTCATCGGACGGATGCCGTGCAGGACGCTGAACGCCATCGTGTCCTCCACGTCCTGCGAGGTGCCGGACGGGTGGCCCCGGACGACCTGGGCGCGCATGAGCAGCGGGGCAGGGATGATGCCCAGTGGTTCGGGTGCCGCTCCGATGACCACCAGCTCACCGCGGTGGGTCAGGCCGTCCGCGGTGGCCGTGATGGCCGCGGAGTTCCCGGCGGTGGCCAGGACGGCCTTGGCGCCGCCGAGGGACTGCAGCGCCTCGCCGACCGAGGTGCCGGAGGTGCTGTCGATGTAGTGGTGGGCGCCCAGCTGCTTGGCGAGGTCGGCCTTCTCGGGGCCGCGGGCGATCCCCACGGTCTCGAAACCCATTGCCACCGCGTACCGCACCCCGAGGTGCCCGAGGCCGCCGAGGCCGAGTACGGCGACCAGATCGCCGGGCCGGGCGGAGCTGCGCCGCAGCCCGTTGTACGTGGTCACGCCCGCGCAGGCCATCGGCCCGGCATCGCTCGCCGCCAGTGCGTCGGGGATCCGGGCCAGGGCGTCGACGGGCGCGATCACCTTCTCGGCGAAGCCTCCGTCGTACGTCCATCCCGGGACCTTCAGGTTCTGGCACACGATGAAGTCGCCCTGCCGGCAGGGCTTGCAGTAGCCGCAGCTGCCGCCGAACCAGCCGACCGCGACCCGGTCACCGGCCTGCCAGCCACGGTCCTGAACGCCTTCGCCCAACTCCTCGATGCGCCCGGCGATCTCGTGCCCGGGAACATCGGGGAACGACACACCCGGTACCTCACCGTTCACGAAGAGCGTGTCGCTGTGGCAGACGCCGCACGCTTCCACAGCGATCCTCACATGGCCGGGTCCTGGCCGCGTCACCTCTCGCTCGGCCAGCTCGAACGTACCGCCCGGGGCGGTCACCTGCGCGACTCGATAGGTACTCATGCGTTCCTCCGGAGAACACGTACGCAGCCCCCTCAACCAGCAGACCAGTTGCGGGGCGATCGTGCGCGCCGAGGGCATCCGACACTTCAACGAATTCGCCGGGTTCAAGCCGCGTTTCGGCTGGTCAGCGCCATGGATTCCGCAGGTGATGCCTGCCGCTGACGGCTGTGGTTAGCTGGCTTTGTGGGCATTGCGGTGTGCGCCGATCGCCGCCCTCTTCACTCCTGCACTCCCCTCACTCCCCTCACTCCCCTCATCGTCTCGGTCCTTGTCCTGTCGGGAAGGAACCATGATGGGTAACTCATCCGGCGCGGAAGTGCACTTCACGCAGAAAGCGTCGTTCGCTCCGCTGCCTGATTTCGCGATCGGCCCGGACATTCCCTCGTCCGGTTACCTCACGACAGACCTGGGAGGCGGCCTTTACGGCGTCACCAGCGGCCTTGTGAACACGATGTTCCTGGTGACCAAGCGGGGAGTTGTGGTGCTCGACGCACCACGGGACCTCGGTGACCGGTTCCTGGCCGCCATCGGCGAGGTGACGACGCAGCCCGTGACGCACCTCGTGTACAGCCATGCGCACGCCGATCACACCGGTTCAGCAGACCTGTTCCCGGGCAGCCCCACGGTGGTCGCGCATGAACTGACCGGGAACCTGCTCAAGATGGCGAACGATCCGCATCGCCCGCTGCCGACCGAAACGTTCAGCGGACGCCATCACACGCTGAACGTGGGCGGAGAGCGCCTGGAGCTGGAATATCCGGGCGACTTCCACCAGCCGGGGAACCTGTTCGTTCACGCGCCGGACCATCGGGTCCTTGCGGTGATCGACAGTTTCACCGTCAAGTCCGCTCCCTTTTTCCGGCTGCTGTTCACCGCGCACGTGCCGACGTATGTCGCCTCACTGAACTGGATACTCGACTATCCCTTCGACACGATCGTGACAGGTCACATGTCGCAGTTCGGTAAGCCGGAGGATGTCGAGATCACGAAACAGTACGTCGCCGATCTGCATTCGTCCGGCCAAAAGGCCTTGAAAATGGTCGACTACAACGACGCGGTGCGGCACGTTCCCGCAGAAAACCGGCAAGCACGACTCAAGGTGTACGTCGACACGGTCGTCGACACGGCCGCCGACATCATGCCGAAATCATGGGCGGATCGCCTGGGAGGATTCGACATCTTCCTGAAGGACAACGTGAATGTCGTCGTCTGGAGTCTGTTGAACGACTGACGTTCTGCGGTCTCGCCCAGGGCCTAGGGTCCACCCCGGCCGCCCCTGGGCCCGAAGTCGCACATCCGATCTCACTTCGGACACCTTTGGGGAAACCCCTTCCACAGTCCCCCCTCAGGTCGCTTACAGTGCCAGGCGACCGAGATTTCTGAACGTGTTCAGAAACGGTTCGGTTCCAGGGGGTGTCGCCCG
The DNA here is from genome assembly GCF_009377235.1 of Streptomyces acidicola. Lineage (GTDB taxonomy): Bacteria > Actinomycetota > Actinomycetes > Streptomycetales > Streptomycetaceae > Streptomyces > Streptomyces acidicola. Next base: position 8,722 of record NZ_VMNX01000025.1, on the reverse strand, counting down.
CGAGGGCGCCAACGGGGAGGGATCGCGCGATGCGCAAGGGGGCAAAGGCCGCCGTCGTCGGTGGGGTGTTCGCCGTGATGGTGGGGGGTGCCGGGTACGGGGCGTACAACTTCGTGACCGCGCTGAGCGGGGACGGGGGTTCGGACGCGGCCGGGACGCCCGTGGTGAAGACCGGGCCGCCCAGCCGGGACGAGGTCGAGGAGACGACGCGGAAGTTCTTCGCGGCCTGGGCGAAGGGACAGGCCGCCGAGGCCGCGTCATACACGAACTACGAGGCCGAGGCCGAGGGCCTGCTGGCCGCCTACCGTGACGAGGCGCACATAGGTGACGTGAAGATCGCGCCGGGGACCGCGTCCGGCCGGACCGTGCCGTTCTCCGTCAAGGCCACGGTGTCGTACGACGGGAAGAGCAAGCCGCTCGCGTACGACGGTGAACTGACCGTGGTGCGGGGGAAGACGACGGGCAGGGCGCTCGTCGACTGGCAGCCGTCCGTCGTGCACCCGGAGCTGCGCGAGGGCGACACCCTGGTCACGGGTGAGGCCGCGGCCCCGCCGATCAGGGCCGTGGACCGCAACGGCGTCGAGCTCACCGAGGAGAAGTACCCCTCCCTCGGGCCGATCCTGGACGCCCTGCGGGACAAGTACGGCGACAAGGCCGGCGGCGAGCCCGGCATCGAGCTGGCGGTGCGGCACACCGGCGCGGGGCAGGGAGCGGCAGAGGGAGCGGGAGAGGGCCAGGGTGACACCACGCTGGTGACACTCGCCAAGGGTCGGGCCGGCGAGCTGCGGACCACGCTCAGCGCCACCGCGCAGGCGGCGGCCGAGAAAGCGGTCGAAAGGTTCTCCGAGTCGTCGGTGGTGGCCGTGAAGCCGAGCACGGGTGAGGTGCTGGCCGTCGCCAACCACCGCGAGGACGGCTTCAACGCGGCCTTCCTCGGCAAACTGGCGCCGGGGTCGACGATGAAGATCATCAGCGCCGCCACGCTCATCGACAACGGGATCACGACGTCGACGGGCCCGGCCCCCTGCCCGCCCACCGCCACCTGGCGGAGTCAGACCTTCAAGAACCTGGACGGCATGGACCCGAACGAGAACGCCACTCTCTCCGAGAGCTTCGCGCGCTCCTGCAACACCGCGTTCGTGAAGTACGCGGACGAGGTGCAGGTCGACTCGCTGACGAAGGAGGCCGGGGAACGGTTCGGGCTCGGCCGGAACGACTGGAAGGTGGGCATCCCCTCCTTCGACGGTTCGGTCCCGGCCTCCGGCGGCCCGGACACCGCGGCCAACATGATCGGCCAGGGCCAGGTGCAGATGAGCCCGCTGAACATGGCCTCCGTCACAGCGACCGCCATGACGGGCAGCTTCCGCCAGCCGGTCATCGTCCCGCCGGGGCTCGACGACCGCCAACTGGCGACGGCCAAGGGCCTGTCGGCGAGTACGGTCCAGCAGCTGCGCCAGATGATGAACCGCACCGCGACCAGCGGCACCGCGGCCGCCGCGATGTCCGGGCTCGGCGGCAGTATCGGCGCCAAGACCGGCTCCGCCGAGGTCGACGGGCAGACCGTGTCCAACAGTTGGTTCACCGGCTACCGGGGTGACGTCGCGGCCGCGGCCATGACCCAGGAGGGCGGTCACGGCGGCGACGCGGCCGGTCCGATTGTCGCAAGCGTGCTACGAGCTGCAGGCTGACGTCACAACTGTCACACCGGGACTCTAGGGTGGTGTTGTCGTTCTCGTTTGAGGAGCGTGAGGACAGCGGGGGCCTGGGGACAGCGGAGGAACGTAGGGCTGTGGGCAAGAGAAGGCGCGTCAGCGAGGAAAACAGCAGCAATAAGCGCCCGCTCGTGGTGGGCGGGCTGATCGCCGCGGTCGTCGGCGGCGGCGCGTTCGGCGCGTACGCCCTGTTCGGCGGTGGCGCGGTGGCGGAGGACGGGTCCTCGGCTTCCGATGCCGATGCTGTGAAGACCGGCCCCCTGTCGGCGGCCGAGGTCCGCACCGCCGCCACGACGTTCCTCACCGCCTGGCAGGACGGCTCCGTCACGAAGGCGGCGGCCGCCACCGACGACGCGGCGGCCGCGAAGGCCGCGCTGACCGGCTTCGGCGAGGACGGACGCATCAGCGATGTGACGCTGACCCGCGGCAAGCGCTCCGGCGACGCGGTCGCCTTCTCCGTGAAAGGCACGGTGTCCTACAAGGGCACCGCCGGCAAGCCGCTGGCGTACGAGTCGTCCCTGACCGTCGTACGGAATGCCAAGGACGGCAAGCCGCTGGTCGGCTGGAAGCCGTCGGTGGTCCACCCGGACCTCGGTGAGGGCGACCGGCTGGTGACCGGTGAGGCGGGCACGCCCCCGGTGAAGGCTCTCGACCGGGACGGCGGCGAGCTGACGGCCTCCGAGTACCCGTCCTTGGGGACCGTGCTGGACGGGCTGCGCGAGAAGTACGGCAAGACGGCGGGCGGCAAGGCGGGCATCGAACTGCGGGTGGTCCGCGCGAAGTCGTCGGAGTCCTCGGATTCCTCGGAGTCGAAGGACGCGTCCAAGGCCTCCAAGAGCGAGGAAGCCGACCAGAAGGCCCCGGACAAGACCCTGCTGGAGCTGAGCAAGGGCACGCCCGGGACGCTGAAGACCACCCTCAGCCCGAGCCTCCAGAAGACCGCCGAGAAGCAGGTGTCGGCGAAGAAGCAGGCCTCGGTCGTGGTGATGCGCCCGTCGACCGGCGAGATCCTGGCCGCGGCGAACTCCAACCCGAACTTCAACGTGGCCTTCCAGGGCTCGCTCGCCCCCGGTTCCACGATGAAGATCGTGACGGCGGCCATGCTCATCGAGGAGGGCCTCGCCTCGTCGGACAAGCCCCACCCCTGTCCCAAGTACGAGACGTACGGCGGCTGGAAGTTCCAGAACGTCGACAAGTTCAAGATCGACGGTGGCACGTTCAAGTCGAGCTTCGCGGCCTCCTGCAACACGGCCTTCATCTCGCAGGCCAAGAAGCTGGACAACGACTCGCTGACGAAGGAGACCCAGCAGGTCTTCGGGCTCGGCCTGAACAACTGGTCCGTCGGGGTGCCGACGTTCGACGGTGCGGTGCCGGTGCAGAGTGACGCGCAGATGGCGGCGTCGCTGATCGGGCAGGGCGGGGTGCGTATGAACCCGCTGAACATGGCGTCCGTGGTCGCCACCGCCAAGACGGGCGAATTCAAGCAGCCCTACCTGGTCGCTCCGTCGGTGGACGACCGCTCGCTCGCGACCGCCTCGCGCAAGATGCCGTCGAAGGTGCAGACCCAGCTTCGTGACCTTCTCCAGTACACGGCGGCCGCGGGTTCGGCGGCGGAGCCGATGGCCGGTCTGGGCCCCGACTTCGGTGCCAAGACCGGCTCCGCGGAGGTCGACGGGCAGAAGAAGCCCAACGGCTGGTTCACCGCGTGGAAGGGTGACCTCGCGTCGGCGGGTGTGGTCCAACAGGGCGGCCGCGGAGGTAAGTCGGCCGGTCCGATCGTGGCGGCGCTGCTGAAGGCGGGCAGCTGACCCGGGGCGGGACAACTCCCGGTAAGTCGCTCGCATGGCCCGTACACGCACCACTACCGTGCCGTCCATGACCGCTTCCGACGCCTCCACCGTGTCCGCTTCAGCCGCTTCAGCCGGGTCAGGTGCTTCAGGTGCTCCGGGCGCTTCGGGTGCTCCGGGCGCTTCGGGTGCTCACCCCCGATTCGCCGAGGCCCTCACGGAGTTGGGACTCGACGGGCTCCACGACCGGATCCGCCGCTTCCCGGAGGCGACCCGCACCGCCGCGGAGGCCGCCGCCGCGGTCGGATGCGAACTCAGCCAGATCTGCAAGTCGCTCGTGTTCGCGGCCGACGGGGTGCCCGTCCTGGTCCTCATGGACGGCGCCTCCCGCGTCGACGTGGAGCTCGTGCGGCGCGAACTGGGCGCCGGGAAGGTGACGCGGGCCAAGGCGGACGTCGTACGGGAGACGACCGGGTACGCGATCGGCGGCGTGCCACCCTTCGGGCACCGGACGAAGACCCGTGTGCTCGCCGACCGTTCACTGCTGGACCACGACACCGTGTGGGCGGCCGCGGGCACCCCGCACACCGTCTTCCCCATGGCTCCGAAGGAGTTGATCACGCACGCCGGCGCCACGCTGGTCGACGTGCGAGAGCAGACAGCGTGACGCCGGCCGTGACCGCGGCCGTCCTGCTCGCCGCGGTCACCCACGCCGGCTGGAACGCCATCGCCCACCGCATCACCGACAAGCTGGTCGGCTTCACGCTGATCGCGGGCGGTGGCGCACTCATCGGGTTCGCGGCGATGCCGTTCGTCCCGGTCCCGGCGGCCGGGGCGTGGCCGTACCTGATCGCGTCAGTCGTGATCCACCTCGTCTACTACGTGCTGCTGATGCAGTCGTTCCGGCTCGGCGACTTCGGGCAGGCGTATCCGATCGCTCGCGGGACCGCGCCGCTCGTGGTGACCCTGCTGGCGGCCGTGGTCGCGCACGAGGTGCCCAACGGCTGGGCGGCGGCCGGCATAGGGCTGAGCTGCGCCGGGCTGACGGGGGTGGCGCTGTGGGGCCTGCGCGGGCGCCGTCCGCACTGGGCGGCGATCGGCGCGGCCCTGGCCACGGGCCTGTCGATCGCGGCGTACACGGTGGTGGACGGCCTGGGCGTACGGGCCTCGGGGTCGTCCCTGGGCTATATCGCCTGGCTGATGGCGCTGGAGGGCCTGGCGCTCCCGGTGTATGCGGTGGCGTGCCGCTGGCGTGGGGAGACCGTTCAGGTCCTCCGGCCGTTCGCCGTACTCGGGCTGCTCGGCGCCGCGCTATCCGTGGTGGCGTACGGGCTGGTCCTGTGGGCCCAGACCCGGGCCGAGCTGGCGCCTGTCGCCGCGCTTCGCGAGTCCTCGATCATCGTCGGTTCGGCGATGGGCGCGGTGTTCTTCAAGGAGCGGTTCGGGGCACCGCGGATCATAGCGGCGGGACTGGTGGTGGTCGGCATCGGGCTGATGCTTCGGGCGGGCTAGCGGTGCTGCGTCAGGCCCTGCCGGTGGGCGCGGGCGAGGCGCGAAGTCGTGCATCGGCGGGCGTGGAGGCGCACCCTGGAAGCAGCGGTTCCGGAGGTGATCGTCATGACGCACACCGCAGTCGGATGGCATGTCGAGCTGGAATTCGAGGAGGACGATCAGCGCACCAAGGCGGCGGCTCTCGTGCGGCTGCCCGACGGGAACGAGGTACGGGCCCACGGGTACGCCAGCCGCTACCGCAGCGACACCAATCAGCCACGGGTCGGCGAGGAGATCGCCGGGGCAAGGGCCCTGAACGAACTGGCGATGAAGCTGCTCACCAAGGCACACGACGAGATCGACGAGGCGTCCGGCAGAACGTCGCATCCGATCGCCCTCTGAGCGCGGGCCGCGTGAGGCACGTAAGCAGCCGCGGCGTCACCCCACGGTGCGCAGTGGCGAACGGCGCCCCGGGGTCAGTCCGCGTCAGTCCGCGTCAGTCCGCGTCAGTCCGCGTCAGTCCGCGACAGCCTTCCGTACCGCCCGCACCAGTGCCTGGGCCCGCGGGTCGGCCGTCACCGTCTTGCGGAACCCGTTGGTGACATAGCCGAAGGCGATCCCGGTGGCGGGGTCGGCGAAGCCGAGGGGGCCGCCCCGCCCCGGGTGGCCGAAGGAGCCGGGGCCGAGCAGCGGTGACGCGCTGCCGTGCAGCATGTAGCCCGGACCGAAGCGGGTGTTGACGACGAGGGTGCGGTCCGGACCCGCGGACTCCTCGGCGCGGGCCGACTCCGCGGTCTCCGGGGCGAACAGCCGTACGCCGTCCACCTCGCCGATCAGGGACGCGTAGAAGCGGGCCAGTCCGTCCGCCGTGGCGATGCCGTTCGTGGCGGGGAGGGCCGCCGCGCGGTACGCGGGGTCGTTCTGGTCGGGGAACGGGGTGATCGCGGCGAAGGCCCGGCGGGTGAGGGAGGACGGGTCGTCGTAGGCCTCGGTGACCGAGCGCTTCGGGCGGACGCGGAGGCCACCGGAGGGTTCGGGTGCCTCGGTGCGGCCGGCGCGGCCGACCCGGGCGGCCTGCGATCCGGGCAGCCCCAGCCACAGGTCGAGGCCCAGCGGACCGGCGATCTCCGACGCGATCCACTCGCCGGTCCGTCCTCCCGTGACGCGTCGCACCAGCTCGTCGACCAGCCAGCCGTACGTCAGCGGGTGGTAGCCGTGGGCGGTGCCCGGCTCCCACACGGGGGCCTGGGCGGCGACCGCCTCGGGGCCCCGGCGCGGGTCCAGCGCCTCCTGCGGGGTCAGGGGGTGGTCGAGGACGGGGAGCCCGGCCCGGTGGTTCAGCACGTGCCGGACCAGCACCCGCTCCTTGCCGTGTGCCTTGAACTCCGGCCAGTACGCGCCGACCGGCGCGTCCAGGTCCAGCTTCCCGCGCTCGGCCAGCATCAGCGGTACGGCGGCGGCGATGCCCTTCGTGGCCGAGCGCACGATCTGGGCGGTGCCCTGCTCCCAGGGCGCGTCGCCGTCCACGTCCCGGGTGCCGCCCCACAGGTCCACGACCTTGTGGCCGTCCCGGTACACGGCGACGGCGGCGCCCCGCTCCCCCAGCGTCTCGAAGTTCGCTGCGAACGCGTCCCTCACCGGCTCGAAGCCCTCGGCCACTGTGCCGTTCACGTCCACGCCCGTGCTCCCTCTTCGCTCACCTTCGACGACGGGTGCAACACGCACGCGGAGGTTTCGATTCCTGTGCTCCGTGCTCCGTGCTCCGTGCTCCGTGCCCTGTGCCCTGTGCCCTGTGCTCGTCACGCGCTCGTCCGCACGGAACGCGGATCGAAGCCGAAGGGGAGCTCCAGACGGTGGGCGCGCATCAGGTCGTCGTCGGCGAGGAGTTCGCCGGTCCTCCCGTCCGCCGCGATCACGCCCTCGCTGAGGATGAGCGAGCGCGGGCACAGTTCGAGGGCGTACGGCAGGTCGTGCGTGACCATGAGGACGGTGACGTCCAACGACCGCAGGATGTCGGCGAGTTCGCGCCGCGAGGCGGGGTCGAGGTTCGAGGACGGCTCGTCCAGGACGAGGATCTCCGGCTCCATCGCCAGCACCGTCGCCACGGCCACCCGGCGGCGCTGCCCGAAGGAGAGGTGGTGCGGCGGGCGGTCCTTGAACTCCGCCATGCCGACCCGCGTCAGCGCCCGGTCCACGCGCGCCTCCAGCTCGGCCCCCCTCAGCCCGGCCGCCGCGGGCCCGAAGGCCACGTCCTCCCGTACGGACGGCATGAACAGCTGGTCGTCCGGGTCCTGGAAGACGATGCCGACGCGCCGCCGGATCTCGGCCATGTGCTGCCTGCCGACCGGGAGCCCGGCGACCTTCACCGTGCCGGCACCCGCGGTGTGGATGCCGTTGAGGTGCAGCACGAGGGTGGTCTTGCCCGCGCCGTTCGGCCCGAGCAGCGCGACCCGCTCACCGCGGGCGAGGCTGAAGTCCACTCCGAACAGGGCCTGGTGGCCGTCGGGGTAGGCGAAGGCGAGCCCGGACACTTCGAGGGAGGGCACGGGGGTCACGGAATCCGTGGATGCTGAGGTCACAGGAACCATCCCAACAGACACACGACGAGGGCGGCGCACGGGAGGGCGAGGGCGTACGACCACTGCGCCCGGGACGCGGTCACCTCGTCGATCACGGGCATGGAGCCCGCGTACCCCCGGCTGATCATGGCCAGGTGCACGCGCTCGCCGCGCTCGTAGGAGCGGATGAAGAGGGCGCCCGCGGACTTGGCGAGCACACCCCAGTGCCGTACGCCACGGGCCTCGAACCCGCGGGACTCCCGCGCGATCCGCATCCGCCGCATCTCGTCGGTGATCACGTCGCCGTACCGGATCATGAAGGACGCGATCTGGACGAGGAGCGGCGGGAGCCTGAGCCGTTGCAGCCCGAGGAGGAGTTCGCGCAGTTCGGTGGTGGCGGCGAGGAGGACGGAGGCGGCGACGCCCAGGGTGCCCTTGGCGAGGACGTTCCAGGCGCCCCACAGGCCGTTGACGCTCAACGACATGCCCAGGACGTCGACGCGCTCGCCCTGCGCCACGAACGGCATGAGTACCGCGAAGGCCACGAACGGGATCTCGATCAGCAGCCTCTTCAGCAGGAAGGAGGCGGGCACGCGAGCCGCGTACGCGACCGTGCCGAGCAGCGCCGCGTACAGCGCGAACGCCCAGATTGCGGTACGCGGCGTGGACACCACGACCACCACGAACGCGAAGACGGCCGTCAGCTTGGTGTGCGGCGGCAGGGCGTGCACGGGCGAGCGCCCGTGACGGTAGAGCTTGTGTACGTGGCCCGCCCCCATGTCAGGCGTTCTCGGGGATGTCGGAGACGGACGCCGGGGACGTGTCGCCCGTACGGCGCCTGCGGACGGCCCAGAAGATGCCGGTGCCAACGACGACGGTGAAGCCGACGCCGATCACGCCCGCGAGACCGCCGGAGAGGCGGGTGTCGGTGATGCCCTGCACGCCGTAGTCGGCCAGCGGGGAGTCGGCGGAGGCATGGTCCTCGGTCTTGGCGTCGATGCCCTTGTCGGCGGCCACCTTCTCCAGGCCGTCGGGGTTGGCGGAGGCGTAGAAGCTGACGAATCCGGCGAGGAGGAGCGAGGTGACGAGGCCCGCGAGCAGCAGCTTGCGGGGGTGGGGGTCCCTCCCGCTCGAGCGAAGCCGAGAGTGGGGGAGGGCGGCGACGGGGACGGGC